>JBAXKK010000068.1:0-14251 GCA_037137395.1 Elusimicrobiota bacterium | reverse complement strand
GGAAAAAGCGACAGAGATCATCCGGCAAGTTAAAGAAAAAAAAATCAGCGCCGTAGCGGTGCTCGAACATCATCTTAAGATAATAAAAGAAAAGGACGGAAAGATCGGCGCTTTCCTGGAAATCTTTGAGAATTCCGCAATGGCTCAGGCCCGGGCTGTGGACGAAAAGGTAATCAAGGGCCTGCCGCTAGGACGCATGGCCGGAGTACCGGTTGCCATAAAGGATAACATGCTCTACGAGGGGCATAAAACCACCTGCGGATCAAAAATACTTGAAGGATTTATCGCACCCTATACGGCTACCGCGGTTCAGAACCTTATAAATGAAGACGCCGTAATTATAGGCCGAGCGAACATGGATGAATTCGCCATGGGCTCATCTACCGAGAATTCAGCCTTCAAGCGAACCCGAAATCCGGTGAGCACGGACTGCGTGCCGGGCGGTTCATCAGGCGGATCCGCCGCGGCCGTCGCCGCCGGGATGTGCCCCGTCGCCCTGGGCTCGGATACCGGCGGCTCTATCCGCCAACCGGCCGCCTTCTGCGGGACTTACGGGCTCAAGCCCACCTATGGCTCAGTGTCGCGCTACGGCCTGGTGGCTTTCGCTTCAAGCCTGGACCAGATAGGCGTCTTCGCCAATTCGATAGAAGACACTGCGCTTGCCTTCTCGGTTATATCAAGTCATGACCCGAAAGACGCCACATCGGTTAAATATCCCGAAGGCACTAATATCTCCGGAGTGAGCGGTCTGAGAATAGGTCTGCCTAAAGAATACGCCGCGGGCTCCGGCGCTATGGACGCTGAAGTTACCCGTGTTTTCGGAGAAACAGTAAACAAACTGGAAAAGCTGGGCGCGAAGTTCACGGAAATCTCACTCCCCCACACCAGATACGCCGTGCCGGCCTATTATATCGTGGCCTCAAGCGAGGCCAGCTCTAACCTTGGCCGCTTTGACGGCATCCGCTACGGGCTGAGCGTAAAAGGCGAAGCGCTCTCCGATGTCTATAAAAAAACCCGGGGACAGGGCTTCGGCCCCGAGGTCAAGCGAAGGATCATGCTTGGAACCTACTCCTTAAGCTCCGGATATTACGACGCGTATTACCTGAAGGCTCAGAAAATACGCACGCTCATAAAGCGGGATTTTGACGAAGCCTTTAAAAACGTGGACGTCATTTTAACGCCGACCACGCCCAGCCCCGCTTTCAAATTCGGAGAAAAAATATCAGATCCGCTCGCCATGTACTTATCCGATATTTTCACGATCCCCTGCAATCTGGCGGGGCTGGCAGGGCTGTCTGTTCCGGCAGGCTCATCCAAAGACGGCAGGCCCATCGGCGCTCAATTTCTGGCTAAGCCGTTCAACGAGTCGGCAATGTTCAGCCTGGGTTCGGAGCTGGCGCGTGCCGCGAACTGATAAAACTTCAGAGCATTCCGCCGGCGGGGTAATCCTGGAGGATGGCCGCGTTCTTTTGATATTAATGCTGAATCTGACCGGCTCAAAGGTCTGGACTTTTCCAAAAGGCCATATCGAACCGGGAGAAACCCCCGAGGCCGCCGCGCTGCGGGAAGTGGCCGAAGAAACCGGCTTTGATTGTGCGATAACCCGCGACCTTTGCAAAGCTGTTTATTCGTTTGAGAGGCAGGGCCGTCATGTTGATAAGGATGTGCTTTGGTATACCATGAGGCGCCTGGGCGGCGACGGCGTGGTAAAAACGCCCGATGAAATTTTTGACATAAAGTGGTGCACGCCTGATGAGGCAAAAAATTATCTGAGCTACCCCAGCGATCTCAAGATGCTGGAGCTCCTTAAAGAATAGCGGAGGTTGCAGAGATGATTGAATTTGAGCCTGTAATAGGCCTTGAAATACATACCCAGCTTAAAACCGGGACAAAGATGTTCTGTCCCTGCAAGACCTCCGCCTCAGAAGCACCGGCCAATACCTCCATATGCCCGGTTTGCACCGGCCAGCCTGGCACTCTGCCAGTGCCCAACATGAAGGCCGTGCGTCTGGGAGTGGCCGCGGGTCTCGCGCTCGGTTGCGAAATCAGGGAAGTTTCTATATTCGCCAGAAAGAATTATTTTTATCCCGACCTGCCCAAAGCCTACCAGATATCGCAGTTCGATAAACCCCTCTGCGAAACCGGCTCCGTGGAGCTGGACATTAAGGACGCCAAAGGCGGGACTTATACCAAAACCGTGAGAGTACACCGCGCGCACCTGGAAGAGGATGCCGGAAAATCACTGCACGCCCTGGGCAGCGCGCAGCTGGACCATACCCTGGTGGATTTCAACCGCTGCGGCGTGCCGCTCCTGGAAATAGTTTCTGAGCCGGACATGAATTCCGCGGACGAGGCCTACGCCTATCTTATAGAACTTAAAAAACTCATGCAGTGGATCGGCGTGTCAAATTGTGACATGGAAAAAGGCGAGCTGCGCTGCGATGTTAATATTTCTCTCAGGCCCAAAGGCGAAACCAAGCTCGGCCGCAAGGTAGAAATAAAAAATCTAAATTCGTTTAAGGCCGTCAAAGACGCTATAGCGCACGAGATCATCCGCCAGACCGCGGCGCTTAACCTCGGAGAGACCATAGCCCAAGACACCCGCCTCTGGAATGAAAAGGAACAAAAAACCGTATCCATGCGCTCAAAGGAACTGGCACACGACTACCGGTATTTTCCTGAACCGGATCTGGCGCCCTTAAGGATTACAGCGGCTTTCAAAGAGGGGCTTAAGAATGAAATGGGCGAACTGCCTAAGGCCAGGAAGGACCGTTTTAAAACCGAATATGGCCTTTCCTCCTACGACGCCGGCGTGGTAACCGCGGGCAAAGGTCTTAGCGAGTATTTCTCGGCCTGCATGGACGCGGTCAAAACCCTCAAATTGAATGTGCCGGCTAAAAGCGTCCTAAACCTCGTTTCCAGTGAATTCCTGGCACGCCTGAACGGCCTGAAAAAAGATTCAGTAACACTGGACCCGGGAGACAAGGATCTTATTTCGCCGGCAAACCTGGTGAGCATAGCCGCGCTTACGGCCGCCGGCAAACTCTCGGCTTCCGCTGCCAAGACAGTGTTCGCGAAGGCGTGGGAAACCGGCAGAGATGCCCAAGCGCTGGTCAATGAGCTAGGCCTCTCCCAAGTTAGCGATACCGGTCAGATAAAGGAATGGGCTTTGGAAGCAATCGCGGCCAATCCTAAAGCGGCTGAAGATTTTAAAAATGGCAACGAGAAGGCCCTGGGCCCCATAGTCGGCGTCATTATGAAAAAGTCAAAAGGCACGGCTAACCCAGCCGCCGCCAACGCCGCAATCAAAGAATTGCTCAAGTGACAGGGGAATCAAGGCTAACCTGAAAACTTTAGTTGAAGTTTTCCGCCCGTATAACGGGCGCCCTTCGGGAGGAATAGTCACGCATAAACCGCATAGCGGTTTTGCGCGACCCCGCCTCGGTGTTTTCGCTGCGCAGGAAAACACCTGCGGCCTTGCGGCCCGGACGCGAGGCATAATTATGCCTCGTTCTAAAGCCGGGCCTCACCCCGTCGGCCTGTCGCGCATGGCGCTTGGCCCTCCGCCCGCTTCGCGGGGAATCCTGCAGAATAATTTTGTTCCCCTGATTTCTCTACAAGGATTATTCTGAACTGCAGGATTCAGGCTAAAATAGCAAATTATTTCGAGCGCTTATACCTTTGGGGCCCGGGCCCAGACCGAACGGGTTAACGAACGCGTCCCAGAAGAAGAACTGTATGCGCCGGTTGAACCGGGAATAAGCTTCCAAGCGGTCGGCGTCCCTCTCAGCCTCGCGAATCTTTCCGGAGAGGGATTTTTCCGCGCCGAGCGAAAAAAAAGAAGCGGTTTCATAGTCCCCCGCGGCCACGCCTTCAAGCGAAATATCCAACGCCTTCGAGCGTTCGTCCCCACCAGCCGCCAGTCTAGCGTAGTCAGCCGAAGGGTGAAGCCGTGACAGGTATTTAAAAACAAATTTATCAAACACACACGAGAACCGACGCTCCGCTATCCGGTTTTTCAGATCCGAGAGGCGGCCGTGGACCGAGAATCTGAGGGTCCAGAAATCAAAAACCTTTTTAAGTTCGTAAAACCTGCCGCCTGCGGATTTCACGCTCTCCGGATTTTCCCTGAGGTCGGACAGCAATACTTTAAATCCATCCTCTATGCGGCGAGCGTCGGCCCTCAAGATCTTAGAGCCGGGAGACAGCGGCGGAAGGGCTTGAGCCCGCTCGTTAATCTTGCGCATCGCCGACAGGGTCTCAAGCTCACCGAGATTTTTTCTAAGCGATTGCCGCAGAGCTTCCAGCCGGACGGCTTCCTCCCTGGTTATTTTAATTCTTCCTTTCAAGCCAGACAGCGCCACGATAAAATTGCGGTATATGGAAAAAGTTTCTTCTAAAATCCTGCGCTGCCCGGAAATACTTTTTTCTTTTCCCGCTCCCGACATCTCAGCCTCAGCAGCGGACTTAACATTTTCAAACCACCCGCCAAGCGTCCGTCTTTCGCGCTCCACGCTGGCCGGGTTCAGCCTGTAATCGGCATAACTTATCCCCCCGGCTCCCCCCGCGCCCTGCGCCGCGGCCCCGTTCGGGATCCATGGCGCGTAAGCTTCCGGCTGCGTCTGCGCGGCCTCAAAAAGGCGCTGCGCGACAAGGCTCATTTCCTCATCCGTTATTGACGCGTCCTTTGCAACCCTGTTAACACCCTGTACAAGCTCAAGAAAATGTGGGTTTATCACCCATGACGGCATTTGGTAACTTATAACCTCGGGAGGTTTGCCAGCTTCGGGCTGGCGGCTTTCCAGATAAAAATAAATATTTGCCGCCTGATCCGGATTGGTCTTTATCCAGCCTATCAGGGCTAACCTAACTTCCGAATAGGTTTCCCGGCCTGTCAGTTGTACCAGTCGATTCTGCAAGTCGGATTCAATGATGTTGTCGGCGAGCTCTCCCTTAAAAAAAAGGCTGGTGGCGAGCCTGTCCCGGATGCCGCGCAATTCTTCCGCGTTAACTGAGGGCGGCGGCACTTCAAAATCTTCCGCCCCCACCCATCTGACAGCGTGCGCTGAAAAAACAAAAACCATAATCAGTAAAGCCATTCCGTTTTTCATAAAAGTGAACACTTATCAGATAGGGGACTCTTCATCCCTACGACCCTCTGCCGCTATAGCCACGACCGGAAAAGATACAAAAGCTTGCTGGCCGCCTTTGACAGAAACGGCCGCACCCTTGTGTCGTCCAGCGTCACGGGCTTTGAGTTCTTAAGATCGTCCCTGAAAAAGTGCGCCATACTGGAGCCAAAAGCCCTGTCATACACATTTATATTTACTTCCAGATTATAATGCAGACTCCGGTGATCGAGGTTGTGGCTGCCAACGGAAGACCAGATGCCGTCTATAACGGCAGTTTTGGAATGAAGGATCCCGCCTTTCCATTCATACATCTTAATTCCGTTTTTTATCATATGCGGATATATAGACCACGTGGCCCAGCGGATGTACGGGTGGTCGGTCTTATAAGGCCCGATTATACGCACATCCACACCTCTGCGGACCGCTTTAATCAGCCGCCTGTACACGAACCGGTCCGGGAGAAAATAAGCGTTGGTTATATAGATGTATCTTTTTGCCCGATCTATAGCGTAACTGTAGCGCCGCCTGATCGATCGAAAATTCCTCATGCCGGAAGCCGATACCACCGAAGCGTAAATATTTCCCGCTGAGTATCTTTTGCCCGGCTTAAGAAGCGGCCCGGCATCCGGAGCGACTGAGCTCGCCGCCCAAGATTCCCAGAATAGCCTCTCCACTTCCCCCACCACGGCTCCCTCCACGCGCACCTGCGCGTCTTTCCAGCCGTGGCCGCCGAGCGAAACCGGGGCGTCGTAAGCGCTGATGTTAAACCCGCCCACCAGCGCCACCTCACCATCCACACAGATGATCTTGCGGTGGTCGCGCTTAATCCAGTTCCAATACGGTTTCCAGAGCACCACCGGCCTGAACTCCCCCACCTTTACCCCACCCGCGGACATGGCCGAGAAAAAATCCCTGTCGGTCATGACGGAGCCCACTGCGTCGTATATAAGACAGACGCGGACCCCTTCTTTAACTTTTTTCAGGAGAAGGTCACGGAAGAGGCATCCTACCGAATCGTCGGAAAAAGCGTAGAATTCCAACAGGATATATTCTCTGGCTTCACGCAAAACCTTCAACATCTCCGCGAAAGCCTCGTCCCCGTTCTTAAGAAGCCTGACGGCGTTGCCGCCCAGAGCGTTTTCCGGTTTAAAACAGTATTCCTGCCAGCTTGTGTTTTCCGCCATATCTTATATTAATAGTTGTTAAGTTGTTCAGGCTGCGGGTCATCAGCCTGTGGTTATCTTTTTATCCGCCATCTGACCATCTACTTGCCTATCCGCATTACGCTATTCACGCCGTTGAATCTCCTTCGATATTTTCGCGTAAGGCGCAGCCGGGAGAGAGAGAAGATCGCGGTCGTAAGCGGTCCGGGGCTCAACACCTTTTCCCGCCAACCGGGACTCTATCTGACGCAACTGCGCGACACCCGCCGGATAGTTTGTTTCAGCAGACAGGATTTCCGCCAGGCGCAGCCGGGCGCGCAGAAAAGCGGGTTCCAGCGCGAGAACACCATATAACTCCGCCTTGGCGGAATTGAGCGCGCCTGCCATATAAAAAGCCTGCGCCCGCGCGAATAATGGGAACGGATCCCTTGGCCGCTTCATCGCGGCAGACCCCGCCACGGCGGCAGTATAAGCGAAATCGCCATAGATGTCAAATGAAAGAGGGATAGAAACATTTAAAAGGGCGGCATCCCCGGGAGCGAAAACAGCGGCCTTCTTAAGACAGGCTTCCCTCGCACGCTGGGATATTCCTCCGTCCAGCGCGCATGCCTTGTCCCGCTCAAAACCAGACCGCAATATAAAAGCCGCGCACCAGCAGGCAAGCAGGAGCGACAGCGCCCTGACGCGGGAACCCGGCGCGTCGGCGGGCCGGTCCTTTCCCGCCGCCAGCAATCCTAATGTCCCAAAAAAGAACAGCTGTAGAGCGCCGGAATAAAAGATTATATCCACCGCGGATTGCGCGAACAAAGAGACGGCGAAGACTTTAAGCACCGTTCCCCAACGATCTCCGTCGTCAGCGGCAAAAACCGCGCGGCTCCAACCCCAGATAAAAAGGCCGGCCGCCGGAATCCCGGCCTCGGCTGCGAGATTTAGAAGTTCGCTATGAGCGTGCACTGTGGAATGGCCATAATAGGAGATGCCATTGTAAAATGGAAATTTTAAGACTTCAAAAACCCGCTCAAAAAGGCCCGGGCCGTAACCAAAAAAAGGGCTGTCGCCTATCGCGCCCAGCGCGGTGCGCCAGATCTTCAACCGCTCCAGCGAAACAGGATCATCCAGTTTCAACATCCATCTGAATTGCTCCATCGGAAGCAGGACCGTGACAAGCAGCAACCCTGCCGCCAAATAAAGCAAAGGACGCCAGGCTTTTTTCAGGAATAAAAGATAAAACAAAGCGGCCAGGGCGGCCAAGAGCCCTCCTCTTGAATTAGAAGCGAGCAGTCCCGCTGAAAATAAAGCCAGCCCTGCGGCGGCGCCCAGCCATCGCTTTTTACATCCGGCGTTCATAAGGAGCGATACCGTACCGGCCAGCGCTGCAGCTATAAAGGCCGCGCCGTAATTCGGATTAAAGCCAAGAACGCTTCCCCGCGGAAGGTTCAGAACTCCCTCGTAAACCGATAAACACGCGGCCAGCCCGCCCAGCAGAAAAACTGACCAGGCCCAGGCGCGGCGTGCCTCGATCGGGCGCCGGCTTGAAAAAATATAAAAAGAGAACAACACCGCATATTTGGAAAACTGCCAGAAAGAGTTGCGGATTTCTGGCGAGAAGGCGACAGAGATTCCCAACCAGGCGGCCAGCAGTCCCCAGACTCCGAGACCTGAAAATGAAAAATCATCGTCAAAAAAAGCGATATATATAAAGAATATCGCCGAAAACGCCGCAAAATCGCCCCACGCCCTCAATCCGCCCAAAACGGCGGCAAGCGGCAGAAAAATTGCCGGGAGCAAGTAACGCTTATCGCCCTCTGACGGGCACGCCGGCATCATTTAAACACCCTCCCTTTTCTTTTTCGGAGGCCTTCAAGAAGCGTCCGTTCTCCGGCATCCGCGTAAAGCCGCTCCAGATCCCGCCAGGCTGCGGCGTTGTAGGGATTAAGTATTAGAGCCCGCTCAAGTTCTACCGCGGCGGAGAAAAGCAGGTCTCTGTCCTTTCCCGCGAAACCGGCGCGCATGCGGATCTGGCCCAGCATCCCCGGCACAATCGGATTATCGGGAGCGATACGCGCGGCCTCCTTAAGCGCCGCTTCCGCGCGCGGGTAGTCCCCGGCGTATAAATCCGACAGCGCCCGGAAGCGTAACCGTTCAAGTTTCAACTGCGAAGAAAAGACGCCGCAGATAACCGCAAAGCAAGCCAGCGCCAGGCCTCCCAAAATAAACGGGGTTTTATTTCCCGTCCGAACCGGTGGCGCGTCCGCTTCCGGCAGCCTTGGATCGCTCAACAAATAGCAGAAAATTAAAAAATTAGCCGGCACGGCTAGGCCGAAATCCACCACAGAGTGCACCATCGCCGCGATAAGAGCGTATTTTTTCAGCCCTCTTATAGTCTTTAGGCGGAAAGCCGCGGCCCAGGCCCAGAAAATAAAAGCTAAAATTCCGTTTTCGGCCAGAAACTCCAGATAATAGTTATGGACGTATGTCGTCGCCACGCCAGCGGCTCCGTGACTGTGATAGGCCGGGTACACATAGGCGAAAGAACCGGGGCCGAAGCCAAGCGCCGGGCGATCCGCGAACATACCCAGCGCGGCGCGCCACCACCCTATCCGGTCAAAAAAAGAACGCAGCTCAAGCTGCGAAACAGCCAGCGCGGCCACCACGGTCAGCACTATCAGCAGCCTCCAGTTTTTTCTCAGTTCCGCCGTTTTCATGTTGTCTTTGGCGTAAAAACCGGCGGCCGTCAGCAGCGCCAGCAGTGCTGCCGCCGACTGCGTCCAGACCAGAATTATGATAAAAGCGCCAAGGAGAAACAGATCCTTCCATTTTATGGCCAATGGCAGCAGCATGAGGATAAATAAAGCGAGCGAATTAGGGTTGGTGAGGGAGGCGGAAATATCCGGACTTTTAAGTATAAATGCCTGGTAAAGACTCAGCAGGGCGATCAGCCAGGCGGAGATTCTGAGCGCGAGATCGGTCAGACGCAGCTCCCCGACTCTCAGAGAGCTCCCCAGACACAGAATAAAAAGTCCGGCGGCGAAGGTCCACCACTCCGGCATCACCAGCGCGCGCACGGGGCTCAGCAACGCCGATAGCAGAGAAAAGAAAGCCGCGCATAATAGTGGTATGTTCCTTTTATCAGATAAAAAAGCCGGCGGCCGACCGGATATAATCTCCCTTAAAAGCCAAAAGCCGCCGGTCAGAAAGACGGCGGCTTCAAATACGAACTGCGCCCTAAAGTCCCATACGCCCTGCAGGGCGGGCGCGAGCAGCAGGATCGAACAAAAAATAAATACCAGCATGTTAAAGATAGTGGATAGTGGCAAGTGGCGAGTAAAACAATGAAGGACTCCCTTACTAACCACTAACCACTAGTCACTATCTTAGCCTTCTATGATCCTGGGCGTGACGAAGATTATAAGTTCCATTCTCGTGCGAGATATTGATTTTTTTCTGAACAGATAACCGATGATTGGAATATCTCCCAGCAACGGCACCTTGAAAGAGGTTTCCGACTGACTGTCGTGTATTAAACCGCCGATAACGATGGTTTCCCCGTCCCGAACGATAACATTTGTGTCGGCCGACCTTGTATCTACGCCGGGGGCCCCGCTGCCAGCCAGAGGGATAAAGGAGGAAAGCTGGCTGACCTGCGGGTTTATCTTCATGGAGATGCGGCCATCGGAATTAATGGTCGGCGTGACTTTCAGGATAATGCCGGTGGTGAGATAGATGACCTTCTTGGTTGTGATAGGCGGCACTGACTGCGTGGTTTCAGAGGTCTCATAAGGTGTCTGCGAGGTGATATTAATATTGGCTTCCTTGTTGTTCAAAGTCGCCACCTTGGGATCGGAAAGGATCTTAGCCTTGCCTTTCTTGGCCGCGGCCGTGATTATGGCGTCAAACATGTAATTGGATGCCACTTTTCCAAGACGGAAAGCGCCGTAGACAATATTGGCCGGCAGATTAACGCCGGTGCCCAGGCCGCTGGCGTTGGTCGCGGCGCTGAGTGGCGCCGCCATACCGCCCGGAGGGGATTTAGTGTCGTAGAGGGCGACGACATTGCTCGGATTACCCAGCCCGGGTGTTCCCATAGTTGTTTTAGAGTCGCCGGCGCCGAAATAATTCCCGTTCTTTTCGCCGTATCCTGACCATTGGATGCCGTAATCCAAGGAATTATCCAGGGAAACTTCCACCAGTTTGGCCTCTATAACGACCTGCTTGGGAACGCGGTCAAGGCTCCTGATAAGGCGCCCTGTGTTTTCAAGCCCCAGCGCGGAATCGGTTACGATAAGGGCGTTATTAGCCTCATCGATGGTGCACCGCCCCTTGCTTTCTTCAGCCGAGGCCACGGCGTCCAGCTGCACTTTCACCTCGGAAGCCTTGGAATAATTTAGAAAGAAGACCCTGGTTTGAAGGTACGCCTTTTTCTGCTCGGCCAGGAATGTCTGGGGCGTCGCGATCCGGAGGATATTATCGCCCAACGGTTGGGCGGCAAAACCATTCACGCTGAGGATAGTTTTAAAGGCCTCATCAAAAGGAACCTTGCTGAGATTAATGCTGGTTGTGCCTGTCACATCGTCGGAATATATAATATTGATGCCGGCCTTGGCCGCCAGCATGCTGATAATGTCGCGCACATCAACATCGCTGTAGTCCAGTGTCACGGGTTCTGTCGGCAGGTTGTCCATGATATTTCTGGAACCCCTGTCAGCCGAAACTGGCGCCGATTTTTTGGGGAGTATTACAGGCACGTTTTCGCTGTTTAGATCTGCCGGTTTTACTGTTACCGGCACGGAAAGGGCCGGGGTCTTATCCTGGGAACTGGGCACTATTATTTTCACGCTTTGGGCTTCAGGAGCTGAAGCAACCGGTAAATTTTCCGTCACAACCTTTTTGGCGGCAACCTTTCCGCCCATGGCGACCACCAGCTCGGTACCTTTCTGGGTTATCTCATAAACGACTTTCTGAGTCAACTCCAGGACCACCCTGGAAACTCCGGCCGGCCCGTCCTTCAGCTCGGTCCGCACCTTCCTGATAAAAATTCCGTTGACCGGAATTTCCTGGAGGGTTTTCAGCCGGGAATCTTCCAGCTCAACTATCAGCGCCGGGGGCTGGTTCTTCATAAAAGCTTTGTATTTTACCGGCTTGTCCGTGGTTATATAAACGCTGTCGGACGAAACCCTCACCGATTCAACCACAGCGCTCTCGGCGGCGTAGATAAAAATCGGATTTTGCGCCATAAAAAAGGCGGTTATAATAAAAACTGTCATTTTTTTCATATCTTCTTCCTATTTCTCTGAATTATGCCGTCCACTCAGGTTGTTTGTCCATGGGCTGTCATTCAGTCTTATTCACCGCAGCCCCCCAGGCGTCCCAACCATCGGCTATTCTCCTCCGCCACTTGCACGCAAACTCAACCACCTGCAGCCTTCCTCTGTTCTTTAATCTTTCTCTCGCAGATTTAATTGATGAACCTTTTTATCTTTCGTCATCAGTATAACCTGCTTCCCTTTAATGATGCCTGAAACTCCCGGCAGCTGTTTTTTCTTTGAATCCATCACCCTGCCGCCCTTTAGGGAATAAACGACGCCGGTCGTGAGATCTTTAAGCATGGCTTCTTTTGAGCGGTTATCTTCCAGGATGCCGGTAAGCGTGAGATTGTACACGCTGAAGGTAGATCTGGCCAGTTCATCCAGACTTATCTTGCTTTTGGGAGCGTGCTCGTCGCCAAACACCGTTGAAATCTTAAGCGGATCCCTGGCATTGGATGGGCGATACGCCTGCTCCACGGTAACAGCCTTATTTTCGGAATCCATGATCGCCGGCGTTTGGGCCGCGGCGAAAGCGGGGACGAGCAGCAGCAGGAACGGGGGAAAACCTGTCTTAAATATTTTATTTTTCATTTTCATCCGTTGTACTGATATGCCGTGAGAGTGAAAGTGGCCGCGGTGGAGGTCTCCGCACCCGGAGTGACGGACAGCACAAGATCCTGCATGGTGAGTATCCGCTCCTCCATGCCAAGAGCCGTCATAAATCTGCCCAGAGAATGGTAATCGCCTCTGGCGGCTATCTGGTAGGCGGCCTTGGTGAAATATTCTTCCCTAGTGACTCCTCCCGGAGTGATACTCTGAATCTCCACTTTATACTTCTTGCTTAAAGCCGTCAGGGTTTTAATCAGGTCGGGAAACTTGCGCTCTTTGGGCAACATCTTCTGCGCCACTTCTTTTTCAGCCCTCAGCGAGACCAACCTGGCCTCCAGATCCTTATACTTGGCCTTCTGCATCTTCGCCTTGGAAATATCGCTTCCCATTGAGGCCACCATTTTGGAATTGGCATCTATCTTAGCGGCGATCGGCATCCAGAAATAAACGGCATAGACATAAATGAACAGTGCGCTAAAAAGCACGCCGGCCGTTATCTGGGCCAACTGGTCTTTTGTAAGTTGTATTTTCGCCATATTAAATTACCTGTAAGAGTACTTCAGGGTTATAGTTGTGTTCAAAACTCTGGCGACGCTGCTTTCGCTCGCGTTTATAGCGCTGACAACAACTTCGGAGTATTTTGGATCCGTCTCAAGCGCGTTAATCCAATAAGCCAGGTCGTAAGCGGAACGGGAGTTGACGGTGAAGGTCACGGCAAGTGTCTGATCCCTCAGCGAGGTGCTTATTCCGCCGAACCAAATGGTTCCCGGGAGGGATACAAGTATATCCTGCATGAACTGCGTGTAAATGAGCCTGCCACGAGTAATGCTGTTTATGGAATCAAGATACCGCTGAACTTCGGCTATCTGACCCTCTATCTCCTTAACGCGGTCGACATCTGCCTGCAGGCCCTTAAGCTCAACCTGCAGACGCGCCATCTTGATCTCTATGGTCTTTGACCGGGTGAACTGCCACACCGATAGCAGAACGATCAGAGCCACCGAAACCACTCCCGCCACCACTGCCTTAGCGATGAAGGCTTTACGGTTAAGCTTCTCAATATATTCGGACGGGATCAGATTTATCTTTATCATCTATTTCTCACTAAAAAGCGAACTCTTCTCCAAATCTATATCGATGCCGCGCGGTAAATTTTACTCCCAATCTTTAAGCTTTCTCAAAGCGAGGCCGGCGGCCACCGCAAGCGTCGGCAGAATATCTTTAGGAATATTTTTTTGTTCCGGAAGAAAAGAGAACGGGTTGGTTATTTCCACAGGAACCTTGAACTCGTTCACCATGGACTTGGTTATATTACCAAGATTAGCGCCTCCGCCGGATAGCAGGATCCTGGAGATGGAATGATCCACGCCCTGCGACAGGTAAAAATCTATGGACCTTGACACTTCGGCGTAAAGCTCTTTAAGGACCCCCGATGCGACCTTTGAAACAGCTATACCCTCACTATCCATGTTAGCTATTGCCGCCTCTTTATCCTCGTCCGAAACAAGCAACCCTTTGGACCGCTTCAGAGCCTCTATACCGGCCGCGTCCGCCTTCAGAACCTTTTGCGCGGCTTTATTAAGAGTGCTGCCGGCGATAAAAATATCTCTTACCACACGTGTCACGCCCTGGGAAACGATGGACAGGTTGGTCGCCTTGTGGCCGATGTTCAGTATAAGGACGGCGCCATTATCGGTCTTGGGTATAACTCTGTCGTACAGCGTCTCCAGCGCGAAAGAATCCACATCTATAATAAGCGGATCAAGGCCGGCTTCGCTGAGGATATCTATCTTGTCTTTTATTATGTCTTTCTTGGCGGCGACCAGCACGGTATCCATTTTGGGCTGGCCCTCGTCCATCACATCATTGAGGATGTAATATGTGAGGTTGACGTCCTTCATATCGAAGGGGATATAGGGCTCCGCTTCCACATTCAGGCTCAGCGCGAGTTCCTTCCAAAGCTTTGGGAGCTTAACGTATCGCACAATAACGGAATTGCCGGAAACCGAGGTGGACACATACTTAGCCTGTATACCTTTTT
>JBAXKK010000067.1:0-14330 GCA_037137395.1 Elusimicrobiota bacterium | reverse complement strand
GGGTAGCGGTATTGGCGCACCATCACGATGTCTCCGTTCTCGAGCACCGGCAGGACGGCCACGGCGCCGGGGTGGTCCAGAAATTCTCGCGTGGCAGTTTTGCCGTCCGGCAGGAGGATGACATCGGCCCTGAAATTCACGGCTTTGCCGGAAAAAATCTTCCTGAGTTTCAGCTGTTTTTCAAATAAGGTTTTGTGTTCCATGGCTTTATTATAAATTATATAATTATTAGGAATGAAATCCGCCGGCTTTATCCATCTTCACAACCATTCCGAGTATTCGCTCCTGGACGGGATGCTGCGCATCACCGACGGCGAAGGCAGGCCTTCCGATTTCCTCAAAGGCCTGGCGGACAGGAAGGTCCCGGCGCTGGCCTTTACCGACCACGGCAATATGTACGGCGCCATGGAATTCTACTTCACCGCTTTGGCCGCCGGCGTCAGACCCATCATCGGCTGCGAGGTCTACACCGCCAGAGGCTCGCGTCTGCTGAAGGACAAGACTTCCTCCCGCAAGGACAACGGCCACCTCACTATTCTCGCCCAAAATCAGACCGGCTACCAAAACCTGATGAAGCTGGTGTCAGACAGTTATTTGAAAGGGTTTTATCACGATCCGCGTATTGATATGGAGACTCTGGCCCAATACCACGAAGGCCTGGTGGTGCTTTCAGGCTGTCTTAAATCCCATGTAGCCCGCGCCTGCGCCGTAGGGGAGATAGACGAAGCGGTCAGGATAGCCTCGGAATATTCCGCCGTCATGGGCAAAGGGAACTATTTTCTCGAACTGATGGACCACGGCATTCCGGAGGAGACCGCGGCGCTCAAAGGCCTGCTTGAAGTGGCCAAACGCACCGGCCTGCCGCTGGTAGCCACCAACGACTGCCACTACCAGAAAAAGGAAGACTGGGAAGCGCACGACGCCCACATATGCATCTCCACCGGCTCCCTTGTGGGCGACCCGGACCGCATGAAGATGACAACGCACGAGCTGTATTTTAAGAGCCCGGAAGAGATGATGCAGCTTTTCTCCCACACCCCCGAAGCGGTAAAGAATACCATCGCCATAGCCGAGATGTGCGACCTTAAGATCGAGTCTGGCAAGCTTCATCTACCGGATTTCGATATACCCGCCGAATATAAGGCCAAGTATGGCGCGGATGATTCACAGTTCGAATACCTGAAGGCCCTCTGCGCGCGGGGCCTGGAAGTTAAGCTGGGACGGGTCAGTGAGGAATATAAAAAGCGGATGGAATACGAACTTGGTGTCATAAGGCGCATGGGTTTCTCCAGCTACTTCCTCATTGTCATGGATTTTATACAGTATTCCCGCGCTCACGGAGTGCCCGTGGGGCCGGGCCGCGGTTCCGGGGCCGGCTCGCTGGTGGCTTTCGCGCTGGATATAACCCGCGTGGACCCTATCACCAACGGCCTGCTGTTCGAGCGGTTCCTCAACCCGGACCGCAAAAGCATGCCCGACCTGGATATAGATTTTGCTGATTCCGGCCGCGAGAGTATCGTGGAATATGTCCGGCAGAAATACGGCGTGAATAATGTGGCCAATATTATAACCTACGGCACCATCAAGTCCAAGACCGCGGTGCGCGATGTCGGCCGCGTGATGAGCATCCCTCTGACCGACATAAACGCTATAACAAAACTTATCCCTGAAGGGGAAAAGAATATGACGGTTTATAAGGCCGTGGAGACCGTACCCGATCTTAAGGAGTATCAGAAAGACCCCAAGATAAAAAAGATGTTCGAGATAGCGGCCAAGATAGAAGGGCTGCGCCGGCAGACTGGCGTGCACGCGGCCGGCGTGGTAATAACTAAGGAGCCTGTTGTTCATTATGTTCCTTTGGCAAACCGCAACAACAAGGATGTCATCACCACGCAGTACGACGGTAATATGCTGACCAAACTCGGCCTGCTGAAAGTGGACTTTCTGGGGCTGCGGACCCTTACCATTATTGAGACCGCTTCGGGGCTTATACGGGTAGGGAAAGAGAAAGATTTCGACATTTACTCTATCCCTCTGGACGATCAGAAGACCTATGACCTTCTGTGTGACGGCCGCACGACAGGAGTTTTTCAGCTGGAAAGCGAAGGGATGAAGAAGCTTATTAAAGGCCTGAAACCCTCGCAATTCAGCGATATCGCCGCGCTGGTCGCGCTTTACCGCCCGGGCCCCATACAAAGCGGCATGTTGGAGCTCTTCGTTGAGCGTAAGCACGGCCGCAAGAAGATCGTGTACGACCACCCTGTCCTTGAACCCATACTGAAAGATACTTACGGCACCATGGTCTATCAGGAGCAGGTCATGGAGATCTCAAAGAAGCTGGCGCTGTTCACTCCTGGCGAGGCCGATTCGCTCCGCAAGGCCATGGGCAAGAAGAAGCCCGAAGAGATGGAGATTCTGCGGACGAAGTTCACCGATGGGGCCAAGAAGAACGATATCCCGATCAAGCTTTCCACCAAGATCTTCGAACAGATCCTGCAGTTCGCCGGATATGGTTTTAATAAATCTCATTCTGTGGCTTACGCGCTGGTGGCATATCAGACCGCATGGCTTAAGGCCAATTACCCCGTAGAGTTCATGTGCGCCCTGCTGACCAGTGAAATAGGGCATAACGCCGTGAATTCCGAAGACAAAGAGAACAAGCAGGTCACTTATATCGGGGAAGCCCAGGCCATGGCTATTGAGATACTCGGCCCGGACCTGAATCGCTCCGGAAAGATCTTCGCCATAGAGGAAAGGAACGGCAAACCGGCCGTGCGCTTCGCCCTGACAGCCGTCAAAAATGTCGGTGAGGGAGTGGTGGAAGCCCTGATGGCGGAGCGGGGGAAGAACGGGCCTTTCAAGTCTTTTGAAGAATTTTCCCTGCGCGCGGACACAAAACAGCTTAACAAGCGGGTAATAGAATCCCTAGCCAAGAGCGGGGCTTACGATAATCTCTACCCTTCTCCTACCATAGAGATGGCCCGTACCAAGGCGCTCCGCGCCGTTGAAAATTTCAGCGAGACCGGTTCTAAGAGCCGCAAGGATCAGGAAGGGCAGGATCTCCTTTTCGGAGTTACGGCTTCGCGCAAGCCCTCAAACACGGCGGTATTGCCTTCGGAAGCGCTGAACGAGCATACCATACTGAAATACGAAAAAGAAGTGCTGGGCTTTTATTTTTCCGGCCACCCGCTGAACAGTTACAAGCGCCATATAGCAATGATATCCAACGCCAATATTGAAAAAATACTGGCAGCCGGCTTTAAGTCAGGGGAGACGGTGCGCGTCGCCGGCATAGTTCTGCAGTCCAAAGTTATGCAGACCAAAAAAGGCGACACCATGGCCAAGTTTGAATTTGAGGACCTCTCCGGCAGCATCAGCGTGTGCCTGTTCCCCAAGAGATACACCCTTTACGGCCCCCAGCTTGGGCCCAATAAGATAGTGGTTGTGACCGGCAAGGTTCAGGAATCCAGCTTCGGCGCTAACCCTTTTGAACTGATAGCGGAAGAGGTGCTTGGGCTGTTTGAGGCAATGAATAAATGGGGCAGGAATATCGTAATACAGCTGCCCGAAGGTATACTTTTTGACGAGAAACAGCTTACCGAGCTGAAAAACACATTGAGTCATAGCCACGGGGAGTGCCCGGTTTATCTGAAGATACACACGAAGGCCAAGCGTTCATACATGGTTGAGACGCGCGACAGGGTTAACCTTAATGAGGCGCTGTTTAAAGACCTTGAAAAAATTCTGGGCGAGAAAACATGGCAGGTGGAAAGCGAGTATTGACGGCGGGAGAAGCGGAATAATTCAGGATTGAAGATTCAGGGCTCAATATTAAAAGCTTAAAATTGAGTCTATTAAAAAGGATGGAAATAATGAAAAAACTTAAACTGTTGACGGCTCTTTTGGGCGCTATATGCGTTCTAAATTCATCGGCGTTCGCGGCTAAGGACAAAAGTGAGAATATAGTCCTGCCGGACACCGAGCTCATCGATATTCCCACGGCTGGCATCCTTGACTATTACGGCTTTCAGGTCAAGACACGGGCCTATTCCAACGGCGGCGTTCTTACCGCGCTCAATTTCGGAGTGCTTGAGCGCCTTAACCTGGGTGCCGCCATGGCGGTGGATAAGTTTATAGGTTCGGATTCGCCCATCAAGATGCGCCGGCCCGAGATCCAGGTAAAGTTCCGCTTCTTTGACGGAGGATACTATATCCCCGCCGCGGCGCTGGGCTATGACGGACAGGGCTACTATTACGACAGCGTCACCAAAAAATATCTGGAAAAAGGCAAAGGTCTTTACCTGGTCGGCTCAAAGGAAGTCGGCGTCTCTAATTTCGTGGTGCACGGCGGCTTTAATGTGCCCGATTTTGATAACAGTTACCTCTTCGGTTTTCTGGGCGCTAATTACACGCTGGAAGACAGGATCGCTTTCCTGCTGGAATTCGACAATCTGTTTCATAAGGACGATCCGTCCCGATTCAATGTGGGCACCCGGGTATACATCACGCCGTATTTTCAGCTGGATTTAGGCGTCAGGGAACTCAGCGCCGCCAGAGATTTCTCCCCCACATTGCGGAGGAAGACGGAGCGCATTGTGCAGCTGAGGTATAACACTAATTTTTAAAACTTGCTATTGGCCATTTGCCGTATGCCGGGATGTTTCTGCGAACGGCCAAAGGCAAAAAGCAAATGGCAAAATGTAATACTTATAAAGGAGAATAAACCATGAAGAAGAAAATAGGAATTTTGACGGGCGGCGGAGATTGCCCCGGACTTAACCCCGCTATACGCGGCTGCGTTTACGCCGCCGAAAAACACGGTTATGAATGCGTTGGCCTGACCGACGGCTGGAAAGGCTTATTGGAGGGCACGACCATCCCTTTGGACAAAGGAGTGGTGGAATACATGGTGATGAAAGGCGGCACCATGCTGGGTACTTCCCGAACCAACCCCGTCAAAACAGAGAACGGCGTCCAAAGATGCCTTGAGACGTTTAAAAAGCTGGACCTTCACGCTCTGGTCGCTATGGGTGGGGATGATACCCTGGGTGTGGCCACAAAACTTTACCGGGATCATAAGCTGAATGTCGTGGGAGTGCCTAAAACCATGGACAACGATCTCAATGTCACCGACTATACTTTTGGTTTTGACACTTCGGTTACGCGCGCCATGGAAGCCGCGCAGTCCCTGATGGATACCGGCGCCAGCCATCACCGCGTCATGGTGTTGGAAGTCATGGGCCGGCACGCAGGCTGGGTGGCGCTTTACACGGCTATCGCCACTGCGGCTGATTTTGTCTGCATACCGGAGCGGAAAATTGACACTGCTGAGATGATCAAGAAGATCAAGGAATCCTACGCCAGAAAGCGTTTCGCGCTTGTCGTTACCAGCGAAGCCGCTGAAATGCCCGAGGCCGGAGAGGACAAAATTAAACACGCCCTGGACCAGTTCGGTCACCGCATTCTTAAGGACAGGGGGATAGGCGAACATGTGGCTTCATTTATAGAGAAGCAGACCGGCATAGAAACCCGTTTCTCTGTTATCGGTCACATGCAGCGGGGCGGCGCGCCAACGCTGTTCGACAGGATACTAGCTACCCGGGTGGGCATGAAGGCCGCGGATCTTGTGCACGCGGGCCAGTTCGGTATGATGAGCGCACTGGTGGGGAACCAAATCGTGGGCGTGCCGCTTGAAAAGGCTACGGGCGAGCTCAAAACGGTTTCAAAAGAGTGGTTCGACATGATGGAAGTGTTGTTCTAAATAGAGAGCGAAGCGGCCAAATGGTGAAGCGGCGAAACAGTGGTTGTGATTCTTTTATTACTGTTCACTAATTCGCTACTCGCTATTTCGCTATACTAAGGAGACTTTATGACTGAAAAACCGGATCAGCAGTTCCAGCGCAAAACTATACTTATCAAGAAGAAGCTGCAGTATCGCTACATGGCGCTGATATTTTTAAGCGTCCTGGTGGCGTTTCTTATTGTGGGACTGGATCTTATGTGGACCGTTTCCAAAGTCGTAAACGATCATCCCATGATGCAGCCGCTTCTTGAGGATATGTTCAGCATGGCGCCGCTTTTTATTATCAAGATAGCCATGTATATGATAATCGTTCTGATAGTTTCGGCTGTTGTTTCTCACCGGATGGCCGGACCCATCTATAAATTCGAAAAAAGCTGCGCCACCGTGGCCTCCGGAGATCTTACCCACCGGGTATGTCTGCGAAAGGGCGATCAGCTGACAGATCTGCAGGATCAGTTCAATAATATGACTGACGCTGTGAATTTGACGGTGAAAGAGCTGGAGGCCTTTAAGGCTGAAGCCGCCGCGACATATCCGGTGTTGAAAAGCAAGGCGGATGAAGTCTCGGCGAAAATAGCCGAGATTATGCCGGAGTATAAGATACAGATATAGGCAGAGGATTAGAGGATTAGCCCGAAGGGAATCCTTCGGTATTCAGTTTTATGATCAAGTCACTACTAACAGCCCTGATCCTCCTGGCCTCGGCTTTGCCGTCCGGGGCCCAGACGGCAAAGAACCAGGATGTTCTTATGCTGGACGAAGTGGTCTCCCTCGCCGTTAAAAACAATCCCACGCTCCTTTCTTCCGAACAGGATATAATCATCGCCAAACAGCGCGTGCGCGAGGCGCGTTTTATGAATATGCCGCAGCTGGCGCTCTCCGGCACTTTTTCCAAGGTCAATCTGGAATATCCCATGATCCTGGGGCCGGAACTTGGCGACAGATATCTTGACCCGGCTATCAAAGAGAATTTTTACACCATGAGGGCCTACGCTCTCCAGCCGCTTTATACGGGCGGGCGGAACAAGAACATGCTGCGCATGGCCAAGACGGCGCACAGCCAGGCAAAAGTGAATTATGAGACGGTCATGACCGACGTGGTTTACAACGCCAAAAAGATATTCTACACCCTGCTCTTGAATAAAAAACTGCGCGAACTCGCGCTTGAGCGTAAATCCAGGGCGCAGGCAATGAGCGCTGAAATTCGCAAAGATGCCTGGGAGGCTATAGAGGTTAGAATGCTTCTGGCCGGTTTTGAAAAACAGGCCGAACAGTCTGCCCACGACGCGGACGCCTCCAAGACCGAACTTGTAAGGGTGCTCAACCGGGAACCCTCTTATCAGGTGGACATAGCGGGCGAACTGACCGCGCGGCCGGTTCGGGACACTATACAGAAAAGTCTGGTGACGGCTATGGAGATGCGTTCCGAACTTAAGAGCGAGATCTACAAAGCTCAGATGGATGATATCGCCGTGACTATGGCCATGATACGGCGCTACCCCAATGTTTATCTGGGCGCCAGTTACGACGTTACAGGCTACAATGTCAACTCTTTAAGCGATAATTCCATCCGCGCGAATAACTGGGCTGCTTCCATTGCCATCCATTTCCCGCTTTCCTACGATATCTGGACACAGGTGGTCCAGCGTCGGGCCCAGCAGCGCCAGGGCGACCTTAAGCGTGTGGAGCTGCAGGATAAGATACGCTTCGAGATCGTAACGGCGCACAAGGATCTGGAATTCTGGGACGCGGAGACGCTGAAGAGAAAGGAGACCTTGGCCGCGGTTAAAGAAGAATACATGGCTGCGGTTAAAAAAATGCCCGAGTCGCTTTCAGCTCTGCGGGCAATGTGCGCTATGTACGAACTTGAAAAAAACTGTCTTGAGGGCGTCTATCAGCAGCTCATGGCCAGAGTAAAGCTGGAGTGGGCACAGGGGCGGGATCTTGCTGAATAAGGTTATTCTGTTTTTGATATTAATGGCCCCGGCGGTTTTTACCATCCAGGCGCAGGAGCCGGGCCTTTTAAAGGGCGACGAAATCCTGCGTGAACTAATGTGGGATAAGCTGGTCCTGCTGAAGCCTCCGGCGCGGCCGGGAGTGGGGCTTGCGCTTTCCGGAGGCGGGGCCAGAGGATTCGCGCATGCCGGGGTTCTGGAGGCGCTGGATTACGCCGCTTTCCCGGTGGATTATGTTTCAGGCACCTCTATGGGGTCGGTTGTCGGCGGGTTGTATTCTTCCGGGATGAGCGTGCCGGATATATGGAAGTTCGCCAATGAAGCTTCCACCCTTAAGGTTTCCAGGGACTTCAGAGGAATAAAGGTTCTGAGCCTTCTGCTGACTAACAGGCTGCTGACGCCAACCTACATCAACCAATTTATAGAAAAAAATCTCGGATCTCTGACTTTTGAAAATCTTAAGAAGCCTTTTGCCTGCGTGGCCATGGATTTCAGGACCGGAGAAAAGATAATTTTCAACGATGGGCCGCTGGCTATAGCCGTAAGGGCCAGCGTTAATCTGCCGGGCATCTTCGCGCCCTTGGAGTATCGGCACCGCTATCTGGTGGACGGTGGTGTGGTGGATTTTATCCCGATTGACGCCGCCCGGCTACTTGGCGCGGATTGGGTGCTGGCCAGCGTCGCTGGAGGAGTTTCTAATGAGCTGCCTGAGAATGTTCTGACCTCGCTGTTGCAGGTCATAGATATCAGGGGCTCAATGTTGGCCGCGAATGAGGAAAAACAATCCGATTTTGTCATCAAGCCCGAAGTTGGCAAGGTTAAGATGGCTGACTTTGAGCAATGTCAGAAGGCGGGTGAAGCCGGGCTTATGGAAGCGACAAAGCGCGTGGACAGCGCCCGCGAGAGTTACCTTATCTTTTCGGCGCCGAGCCTGTTGGAAGCGTTATGATTCAGGATAATTTAAGATTCCAGATTCCAGATTCCAGATTGCACAATTCAATCTTCAATCTTCAATCTTCAATTCTTAGACTCGCCGCGATCCTTCTGCTCCTCTACCCTCTTAACGCTTCTGCTTTCCTCTTTGGTGGAGTGTCCGATAAAAAGGCGGAGGATATGCTGGGCGTGATGAGCGTAAATTTCGAGAACGGAGATTGTCGCGCCGTAGCCGCTATATCCCAGGATCTGTTCCGCGAGAAGCCGTCCTCAGCCATACGAGAGAAGGCTTATTCATATCTCGGGCGCTGCTATGAAGCCCAGGGAAACTACGATAAAGCAATAATGGTTTATAAACTGGCGCACGGCCTTTACCCGGAAAACGATCTTTTTTCGGGGCGTCTGGCGTCAATCTATCTTAAGACCGGTTTTTATGACATTGCGATTCCGCTATTTGAAAAAGTTCTGAAGGGGCGCTCCTACGATATAGAGGCCAACGCCGGCCTGGCTCGCTGCTATGCTTTCAGGGGTTTCCTTTCAAAAGCCAAGATCTATTATTCCCGGGCGGCCATACTCGGTGATTTTGGAGATCTCGGGCTATTGAAGGAATATGCCTCACAGATGCTAAGGATCAGGGACTGGGAAGAGGCCGGCCTGATTGCCGGCTATGGAATTAAACTCGCGCCGGGCGAAACCTATTTTTATGAAGTGATGGCCAGGATAGCTGCCGGCCGCGGCGATTATAAGGCTTCCGCCGGTCATATGCGTTCCGCGATAAGGCGCGATCCGGCAAGCGCTGATCTGGCGCTTGAACTGGCGCTTGTAGAGTTTCTGGCGGGGGATTACGATGCGGCTCTCGGCGCCATTCCGGCTGCCGGAACGCGGCATAGAGCCCTGTCCCTCCTAATACGGGGTATGGCCCTGTACAAGAAAGGGGAACGAGTCCGGGCGCTTGAATATTTTAAAGAAGCGTCCGATCATGGCGATTCGTTCATCGCGGCTTTCGCCGCCTCGCTGATGATGGGCAGCCATTGATTAGTGGATAGTGATTAGTGGTTAGCCCGAATCCTGCAGTTCAGAATGATTCCCATAGAGAAATCAGGGGAATAAAATTATTCTGCAGGATTCCCCTCAAAGCGGGCGGAGAGCCAAGCGCTATGCGCGCCAGGCCCGACGGGGTGTATACCTCCCGAAGGGCGCCCGTTGTACGGGCGGAAAACTTCAACTGAAGTTTTCAGGTTAGTGAAGAGTGACCGATGCTGCGGACACACAGAAGGGGATGTTGTGAAAATTAAATTTTACAAGATGTCGGGCGCCGGCAATGATTTCGTGCTTCTTAACGGGAGGAACTTCACCTCCTCCGCTCTGAAGAAGCTGGCGGTGAAGCTCTGTGACCGGAAGGCGGGCGTCGGGGCTGACGGGCTTTTATGTGTGCATAAAGCCGGGGCAGGGAAAATCTCGCTTCGCTATTTTAATTCCGACGGCTCGGAGGCTTTTTGCGGCAATGGTTCACGTTGCGCCGCCTGGTGGGCGCATTCTTCCGGTTTTGTGAAGGAAAAAGATTTTGAGCTGGTGACTATCAGGGGAATTTTATCCGTTCTGGTGACCGGGCGTGAAAAAATAAAAATGCGTATGCCCGCCGTGCCCTATGCGGCCCTGAACCACAAGGGTGTATATCCCGCTCCTGTGAAGATCGTTCACTTCCTGAATACCGGAGTGCCTCACGCGGTGGTCCCGCTCAGCAATATAGACACCCTTGACGTGGACTCGCTTGGCCGCAGCCTGCGCTTTCATAAGGCGTTCGGTCCTGCGGGCGCTAATGTTAATTTTGTTCAGCTTAGAGGCGATTGCCTGCGGCTCAGGACATATGAACGGGGAGTGGAGGCCGAGACCCTGGCCTGCGGCACCGGCATCACCGCCAGCGCCATAGCGTTCGGACTGGCAAAAGGGCTCGCAGTTCCGGTCCGTGTGACGGCCAAAAGCGGCGAAAATTTTAAGGTCTGGTTTAAGCCCGGTCCGCGCGGCTCAGTGGATAATATTTATATAGAGGGCCCGGCAAAAACGGTTTTTGAAGGATTTATCGATCTTTAGAAGATGAGAGGATTCGCCATAAGGTCGTCAGGCCTGAAAAAGCCAATCTTCTAATTCTTCAGCTTTTGGAGGTGCTATGCTTGAATTAAAAGGTTGTTTCACCGCTGTCATCACGCCGTTCAAGGGAGGCAAGCCCGACCTCGTCGCTTTTCGTAAACTCGTCAGATGGCAGATAAAGGCCGCAGTGAACGGCCTGGTTCCCTGCGGTTCCACCGGAGAGGCCACCACGCTGACGGAAGATGAATATCTTGAAGTTATAAAAACCGCTGTTGACGAGGCTAAGGGCAAAGTCCCAGTGGTGCCTGGAGTGGGAACTAATTCCACCGCCAAATCCGTGGAAATGCTGAAAAAAATAGAGGCGCTGGGCGTAGATGGCGTGCTGGCGATAGTGCCTTATTACAACAAGCCGACGCAGGAAGGGATGATGGCACATTTTTCCGAACTGGCCGAAAGCACCCGTCTGCCGATCATCCTTTACAATATCCCGGGCCGCACCGGCGTAAACATGCTGCCTTCAACGGTCCTGTCGCTCAGAAAAAAATTCAGCAACATCGTGGGTATTAAGGAAGCATCCGGCCTCTTGGATCAGGTCAGCGAGATATTAAACGGGGCCGATAAGGATTTTGTCGTGATGAGCGGAGACGATTCGCTTACACTGCCGATGATGGCTGTAGGCGCCAGAGGAGTGATTTCTGTCACGGGAAATGCCGCTCCCGGAGAAATATCCCAGATGTGCGAACTGTTCCTCAGAGGGGAAATTGTGGAGGCCCAAAAACTGCATCACCGGCTATTTGGCCTCATAAAGGCGCTTTTTGTCGAGACCAATCCGATACCGGTTAAATACGCCATGCATCTCATGGGGTATTGTTCCCCGGACATGAGGCTGCCCCTGACCACTCTGAGCGTGAATCGCCGCCAAGAGGTGAAAGCGGCGCTCATCAACGCGGGAATAAAACTTTAGGGCTGGTTGGCTTTGCGTGCGGTAAACTTTAATATTAAAATATAAAGGAGATGTTCAAAATGAAAATAAACAAATTGTTGGCAGCTTTAGCCGTGGCCGGGATGGTCGCAAGCCCTATGGCTGCATATTCTCAACCGCAAACAGCAAAACCGCCAAAACAGGGAGCCGCCGGCAAGAAAGCGGAGAAGCCGGATTTTTTATTTTTAAACGGCAAGACCGGGACCATGACCTACTCCGTATGGAGCGAGGAAAGTTTAACGGCTATGATGAATGCGCAGCATGGCATCCGGCTAAATAAATTCGTTTATGCCGATTCCATGGCGGGAGGCTTAGCCATGCTGAAATCAGGCAGAGCGGATTTTATGATGACAAGTGATGTTACCGCGAATTATATAATTCAAAGGAATCCGGAGCTTAAATCCGTTCTTTACTCTGAAGATATGGGGCTTACCATGCTTTTAAGAACAGCCGATGTAAAGTTGATGGACTCGCTCAATTCGGCCATAAGCAAACTTAAAGCTTCGGGCAAGATAGATGAGCTCTATAAAAAGTGGGTAAAGGAACTGCCGGTCGGACAGGAGCCCGCTATGGCGAAAATTGAAAAAACGGCGTATCCTGAAACCGTTTATGTGGGAGTGTCCGGAGATATGCCTCCTCTTGATTATGTCGCGGCTGACGGAAAACCGGCCGGCTACAACATCGCGTTATTGGCTGAAATTTCAAAACTGCTCGGTAAAAACATCGAAGTGGTGTCTATCGATTCTCCGGCAAGGCTTGCCGCGCTGCGATCAAAAAAAATAGATGTCTTCTTCTGGCAAAGGATGCCTAAATACCATGGTCAGAGGAAAGAATATAAAGGCGTCAGTATGCAGGATATCAAGAATTTTTCCAAAAACTTCATCCTTACAGAACCATATTGCCCGGTCAAGACGGTGCTTTTAATGAAAAAATAAACGAAATAAGGTGACACACAACTTAATTAGCAGCAATTAAGTTGTGTGTCACCTTATTTCTTAGATCACGGAAGACGCAATGAAAAAAATAATACTATTGATATTCTTCGGCCTGTCGCTTATCACCGGTTTTGCGGCGCGCTGCTACGCCGGCTGGAACTCGCTCGACGACCTCGCTGAAGGAAGGATCGCGGTGTTCTCGGGAACCGTCCATGACGCGTTCGTGGCCCGCAAATACCCCGCCGCGAAGCTGCTGCGGTTCGACAGCACCGCGGATATGATCCTGTCCATAAAGAAGGACAAGGTGGATGTCGCGCTTCTGGACACCATCTCCGCTTCCGTAGTTATGAAGACCAACCCGGAACTGGGCGTTCTGCAGGAAGACATCCTTAATATGCCGGTGGGTGTGGGATTTGCTAAGCGCGCGCCGGAGCTCCGGAAGCGGTTTAATCGTTTTCTAAAAGAGATACGCGCCGACGGGACCTACGATGCCATCTACCGGCGTTGGTGCGGCGGAGATCCGGAGGCCGCCGTCATGCCCGAGATCCCCGAGTCCGGAGGGGGGGAGAAGTATGTCCTGGGCGTGGCCGTGGCCGACCTCCCTTATGTGGCCGTGATGGACGGGAAATATGTGGGCTTCGACATTGAGATGATGAGGCGCTTCGCCGCGCGCGAAAGGTTCCGCATGGAGATCGTGTCGCTGGAATTTCCTTCGCTGGTGACCGCTCTTGCATCGGGGAAGGTGGACATGATCACCGACGGCATCGCGATCTCAGAGGAGCGGAGCCGCATGGTGGATTTCTCGGAGCCCTACATGGAGTTCCGCACCGTGGCCCTGGCGCTCAAATCCAAAATCGCGAAGTTCGCCGGTCCGGCCGCGGCGGCGCCCGCGGAGAAAAGCTTCGCGCGGAAGGTGGCGGATAGTTTCCGCAGCAACATTATCGTAGAGCGGCGCTGGCTGCTCATCCTAGACGGCCTCCGGGTCACGGTCGTTATTTCGATTTTCTCCGCCATCCTCGGCACGCTGCTGGGCGCGCTGATCTGCTTTATGCGGCTGTCTAAAAAAAAGGCGGCGAGCCTGCCCGCCGGGCTGTTCATTTCCATTCTGCGCGGCACTCCGGTGCTGGTGCTTTTAATGCTGGTCTACTACGTCGTATTCGCCTCGGTCAACGTCAACCCGGTATTCGTCGCGATCATCGCTTTCGGGCTGAACTTCGCCGCCTACGCGGCGGAGATCTTCAGAACCGGCATAGAGGGCGTGGATAAAGGCCAGACCGAAGCCGGCATCGCCATGGGTTTCACCAAAACCGGAACCTTCATCCATATCGTCCTGCCGCAGATGGTGCGGCGGATCCTGCCGGTATATAAAGGGGAATTCATTTCCCTGGTGAAGAACACTTCCATCGTAGGCTATATCGCCGTGCAGGACCTGACCAAAGCCAGCGATATTATACGGAGCCGCACGTTCGACGCGTTCTTTCCGCTGGTCATGGTTGCATTCCTGTATTTTTCCATCTCCTGGTTCCTTCTGCAGTCGCTTGAATATCTTGAGCGCGTTACCGACCCGAAATTTAAACGGAAAAAGGCGGGCAGCTTATGATAAAGGTAGAGCATCTTTCAAAGAAGTACGGCGA
>JBAXKK010000066.1:0-14551 GCA_037137395.1 Elusimicrobiota bacterium | reverse complement strand
CCACTTCCCTATGATATATATAGCAGAAATCCATAATCACAATCAAGCAATATTTTAAATAAGGTAATAAATAAGGTGACACATAATTAAAGTGACAAGGTGACACATAATTAAAGTGACACACAACTTAATTGGCAACAATTAAGTTGTGTGTCACTTTAATTCCACTTTAATTCATTGCGTCAGGAAGAGGTCTTTAGTGACTGTATAGCGGTCGTCCAGCCAGTCTATCACTTCCCGCGCCGCTTTGGCCGTCTGGCCTTCGCGCGAATCAAGATAGGGCCTGTACGCCTCTTTTAGCACGGCGCGCTCTTCCGTGGGAAGGAGGTCCAGGCCGCGGTCCATAAAATCGGACAGGTTTTTCTCAAGCTGGCGCGCCAGTTCCACGCAGGTCACGGTTTGGGCCGACTCAAGGAACGCCTCAGCGGGATTATACGCTTCCCCACGCTCATAACTGGCTTTCAGGGTCAGGAGGGAGATCCTGGACAATGTCGGCTGGTTCATAGGGTTCACCGCGTGACCTGACAACCATGGCCCGATGCCGGCGGGGCGGCCGGTCATCGGCCGCAGATGCAGGAACTTGCACATCCGGGGCCCGTCGTTAACCGGATAATTATCCCAGAGAAAAGGCTTGCGGCCCAGCAGGCCCGCCGTCGCGCGGAGATGCTCGGCGCTGTAACTTTTGGAGCAGACCAATTCGCCGGTCCAGAAAAGACGAACCTTGGGGTCAAGCTCCCTGCCGAGCGTTTCCAGATACCCTTCCGGCTTTTTGCCGAAAAGTTTTTCAAGCACCGGATCCAGTGAATAATAAGTCGGGCAGAAAATAATCTGTTTGGCTGTGGTCCGCGCGGCCACCCAATTGACTATCTCTATCTGGCGCGAGGCCAGTTCAGGGGAGTCCCCCTTCATGTCGTCCATCAGCAGGCCGAACTTGTCCACGCCGATGCGGTTGAAGACGTCTATGCGGCGCTGAAGCAGGCTTTTGACCCCGTCGTTAAAAGGCGAGAGGTATATCTCGTAAGGGCTGAAGCCGACTCCGAACTCTACACCGGAGGCGCGGCATCGCGCGGAGAGGATGGTAAGATTCTTTTCCAGATCTTCGGGGAAAGGCTCGCGCCATTTTTTGCGCATGAAGCCGTCGGCCTTGGGCGCGTAGATATAAAAAGAGAAACCATGGCGTTTGAGGAAAGCCGCATAATCCGCCCGCTCTTCCCAGCTCCACGGCTCGCCGTAAAATCCTTCTATTACACCTAAATCCGCCATACAAATCCCCCAGTTCACCCGCGAACAACTTTAACGCCGTCGTAGTCCAGCCAGTCCAGCGAGAGCGGGCTGATTATAGCGCCGGCCGGAACGCTTACAGATTTCTGGCCGGGCTTCACCAGGCGCTTCATCTCCCAGTCGGTTATAAATACGCGCTTAGGTAAAGGTTTAGATGCCCTGGAGGGAATTCGGCCGCGAGTCTCCGCAGCCGCGCCGGCGGAGGCGCGCGCCAGGTACGCGGAAATAACATCGGCAATATCGCCTTTTGTGAGCATAATAATTTTAGATACAACTATCTCCATAAGCGGCTGAAACAGCCGCGCCATAGGCCGTATGCAGAAAACAACTACTGTAAATTATTTACCGTTCTGCCTATGGCCTAAAGCTTACGGCTTATGGCAGCTTAAATTATAGCGCTAGCGCTATAATTTAAGCTTTCACGGATATTTTGGCTATATATTTATCCAGATCGTCGTGGGGCCTGGGAATCACGTGCATCCCGACAAGTTCCCCGACTTTCTGGGCGGCAGCCGCGCCCGCTTCCACAGCCGCGCGCACAGCGCCGACCTCGCCAACGCATAACGTGGTCACGTATCCGGAGCCGATCTTCTCGTAACCGATGAGCCGCACGTTAGCCGCTTTAGCCATGGCGTCCGAAGATTCTATCATGCCGATAAACCCCTTGGTCTCGATCATTCCCAACGCTTCTTTCGGTTCTGACATATATTCTCCTTATGAAAGGGTTCAGGGGTTAGGGGCCAGGGGCTAGGGAAGGAGTTCCTTACCCTGTACCCTGTACCCTATACCCTATACCCTATTTTTAATACTGTCCTTTCACGGCCTGCCCGCCGGAAACTATGGCGATGCTGGCGCTTGTACCCAACCGCGTGGCGCCGGCCTTTATAAGATCCTGTGCCGCTTTTGCGTCCTTTATTCCGCCCGAAGCTTTAACGCCCATATCGGGACCCACAACTTCGCGCATGAGAGCCACATCATCCACAGTCGCGCCGCCGGAGCCAAAGCCCGTAGACGTTTTGACAAAATCGGCGCCGGCCTGCTTTGCCATTTTACAGGCGCGGATCTTTTCATCCTTGGTAAGGTATGAAGTTTCAATGATAACTTTCAGCACCCGGCCCCGGGTAGCCTCGCGCACGGCCTTTATATCATCAAGCACCATAAGATCATTCCCGGATTTTAAGGCGCCGATATTGATGACCATATCTATCTCTTCCGCCCCATTGGCGATGGCGTCTCTTGCCTCTATCGCTTTGACGGTCGGGGTCGTAGAGCCTAACGGAAACCCGATAACCGTGCAGACCTTCACACAGCTCCCTTTAAGCAGGCGCGCGGACATGGCCACATAGCCCGGGTTCACGCAGACCGAGGCAAAGCGGTACTTGCGGGCCTCCTCGCAAAGCTTCCCCACTTCTTCCTGGGTGGCGTTAGCCTTCAAAAGAGTATGGTCTATCATCCCGGCTATGGAATTGCTCGACTGGTCCGGATTGCAAAAGCTGACGCGCTCCACCCCCATCTCTTTCACCTGCTGGGCGGTATAGCTTTTAAGCGGATTGCAGTTTTGACAGGTGGAACTGCACGTATTTTCTTCCAGCCGGCATTCACCGGAGGCTGAACACTTTTTAGGGGCCTGAGGAACCTGCGCGGAGGGCGAGTTTACCAGGGGGCGCTGGAACACCTTACCGGCGGTGCCGATGGAAACGGAGTCGCCCGGCATAGAATATTTATAAGGCGCTGCGCCCAGCCCGGTTCCCCTCAAAATTTTGGCTACTTCCTCGGCTATTTTTTTTATTTCTTCGTCACGCATATTTTTTAACCTCGCTTTTGGAACTTACCTGGTCCACTATGCCGCAAATAACGGTCCGCACCGGCGACTTGGGATTGCCCAGTATCTTCCTGGCTGAACCGCCTTCGTCCACGACTAGCACAACATCACCAGGACCGGCGCCTACATTTCCGTCCACGGCGAGAGTGGTGTCGCCTGAAAATTTAGCTGGGGTACACGGGTCAATGGCCTTCACCAGCAGGAGCTTATAATTATTCAGCTCCTTATGCTTTCTGGTAGCCCACACATTGCCGATTACTTTAGCGATGAACATCAGAATGTTTCCTTATTTCTAGTTGTATCTATTGCTATAAGCCATAGGCCATATGCTATAGGCTATACGCCATATGGGCGCCGCGCCCGCCATAGGCTATAAGAAACTCCTCAAAAGCTTATGGCATACGGCTTAAAGCCTATGGCAACTTTGCGGCATACATCCGCTACAGGCGGACAGATTTCCCGTCTATTATTCCGACTATCGCCGCGTCAACCGGAGGCAGGTTGGACTTAACGGAAGTTTCCGGGCACCCCTTCCAAACATCCATCCCAGTGGGACACCGCACTGCGGTTTCCCCTACCTCCCAGCCTTCAAAAGCCATTATGGCTTCCCTGGACGCTACAAAAAAAACAGTCTCGCCGGCCCCCGCGCCGACTGTGTCAGCGGCCACCAGCGGCTCTCCGGCCGGCTTATCGGTATCCCAGTCCAGCGGCTGTATCAAAAGCATGGTTTTAGCGTCCATGCCGCAGCACTGCCTGGAACAGAACACCCTGCCGATGACTTTTGCCTGTTTCATAAATTAGGATACATCCATTGCCATAAGGGCGCCGCGCCCGCCATCTGCCATAAGCCATAGGCTATAGGCCAGATGAGTAAATCTGTAAAAACTTACGGCCTATAATCTTTCTGTCTATGGCGTATGGCATACGGCTTATGGCAGCAGTTAACAACATCTCTGCTCTATCGCCGTTATCTTATCCAGGCGCTTCTGATACTTCCCGCCTTCAAAAGGCGTGTTCAGCCACACCTTTATCATTTCCTGCAGGGCAAGTTCGCCGTGGGTCTTTCCGCCGAGGCATAGCACGTTGCAGTCCTCGTGGGCCGCGGCGAAGCGCGCCGAGATAATATCATACGCTCCCACCGCGCGTATACCGGGAATTTTATTGGCGGCCAGCGGCATAGCGCCGTTAAAGCCGTCTATCAGCACGCCCTTTTCAAATTCTTTTTTGCGCACCGCGTCGCCCACAAGCATGGCGATATCAGGGAAATCCACCGGCTCTACGGAGTAGCAGCCAAAATCTGTTACATCATAGCCCAGACCCTGGATGAATTTCTTCATCTTTTCCTTGGCTTCAAAACCGGCGTGATCGGAACCTATAACTATTCTCATAAATCCTCCGTGTAAAAAAGGATTAAGTAGTAAGTTATAAGTCTTACTACTTACCACTTATCACTTACTACTTACCACTTATCACATCCGCCACATGGGCGTGCGCGTTGGGGATGACTATCCGGGCTACGACGGCGGCTTCGCCGATAGCCTTCACCCCCGCGGAGACCGCGGTCCTGACCGCCCCAACGTCCCCTGTCACAGTAAAATAACCTTTGCCGCCGATACCTTTGCCGGTGTTAACTTCGGACACTTGCACAAAAGCCGCTTTTGCCGCGGCGTCGGCCGCGAACACGGCCGGCAGCGCCTCTTTGGTCTCAACTATGCCGACAGCTTCAACCTTGTCCGCTTTTACCTTCTTGTTAAGGGCCATTATCACGCCTGAATGGATGTTGCGGATAATGTGGCTGGCCACCAGGGTATCCCCGGCGATCTCGACGCCTTTAGCCATGGACGATTCAACCTCGCCCACGGGGCCGGAAATTATTATTATGTATTTGCCCTTGGAAATCGCCATAGCCGTTTCCGGTTCAACGCCCGCGGCCTTGCACATGGCGTCCAGCGTTTCCACGCCCCTGGCGATCGAAGCGGTCTCAAGTAATCCGATGGCTGTATTTGCCTGCATATAAATTCTCCTTTTTCTATCGTAAAGCGTAAAACGTGAAGCGTGAAGAGTAACAACACGAAACGACTGACATTCATTAAAATAACAAAACAATTTACAACTTTTACGCTCAGCCTCTCACTCTTTACCCTTTACGCTTTACTCTTTACGTTTTACGATCTATGCTATTCTCATATACCCGACAAGACTGCACTGCAGCGGGCGCACGAAATGAGAAGTTTTGGTTATGCCGTCGCCGGTAGGCGTGCCGATGGACATTGAAGCGTACCCTTCTCCAAGGCCCAGGCCGTGCAGCGTGCAGGCATTCTTAACAAAAATGGAGCAAGCCATCCTGCGGCCCATTTTGCTCATATTTCTGATATCGGTCGAGTACATGCCGGCAGTATGGTGGTGCTCCCATTCCAGCTTATAAGCCAGTTCTATGGCGGCGTCTATATCGCGCGCCGTGGTTACCGGCAGCACCGGCATAAGCTGTTCGGAAACCACAAAGGGATGGTCTTCAGAGACCTCCGACCAGAGCACGCGTATCTCATCAGGCAGACTGAGGCCTATGGCTTTGGCGATGACGGAGGCGTTCTTTCCGATAAAATCCCGGTTTAATCTGGGCTCCTTTCCTGGCGCCAATATGGCGAGGCTGGCAAGTTTGTCTATCTGGGAGGCCGTAAGCTCGTAAGCCCTGGGGTCCTTTCGCATGCTCTCCAGAAATAAAGCTTTGGCTCTCTCCGTCACCACTACTTCCTTCTCGGCTATGCAGAGCACGTTATTATCGAACCCGCAGCCGGTGATTATCTCGCGCGCGCAATCCGGAAAAATGGCGGTCTCGTCTACTACGATCGGCGGATTACCGGGCCCGGCGGCGATAGTCTTACAAGCCTTGCCCACGGTCATGGCCACTTTAACTATAGCAGGACCGCCGGTAACCATATTCATACGGCCCTTGGGATGGGCTAAAAGTTCACGGGTGGAGTCCTGGGTCGGATTTTCAATGGTGGAAACAAGGTTGGCGGGGCCGCCGGCAGAAATTATAGCGGAGTTAAGAACGCGCACGCAGTCCTGCACGCAGCCTTTGGCGGCCGGGTGAGGCGAGAACACGACGGAATTGCCCGCGGCAAGTATTCCTATGGCGTTACTGATGATGGTGGCCACAGCGTTGGTGGAAGGCGTTATAGCCGCAACCACTCCGAAGGGCGCCCACTCCACCAGCGTAAGCCCCTTGTCGCCTGTATAAGATATGGATCTCAGATCCTCCACCCCGGGGGTCCTGGCGGCGACGATCAGATTCTTTTGCGTCTTATCTTCCACGCGGCCCATGCCGGTCTCAGCTACAGCAAGCTTTGCCCAGCGCGCGGCGTTATCCACTGAAACCCTGCGCATTGAATCTATGATCTTTGAACGCGCTTCCATGCCCAAGTCCTGAAATTCAACCTGGGCCTGTTCAGCGGAGCTGACCGCCGCGTCCACAGAGGAGAACACGGGGCCGTCGGAAACGCTAAGATTGACCGGCGCGGCCACAGGATCAATATTCTTGAGGACTTCGGTCACTATGCGCTGAAGTTCTTCTTCGTTCATAAGCATTTCAAAGCAGTGGTTAGTGATTAGTGTCGAGTAATCAGTACGAGTGGTCAGTGTTTAAGGAATACCTCAATTTACCACTATTCACTTGCCACTCTTGTTAAACTGCCATCCTGTCGTCCCGTTTAGTGAACACGGTTTTACCATCTTTCTCTATTGTGTCAACAATAGCGAAGATCGTACAGTCCACCGGCGTACTCTCGGTCTTAGAGGTTTGACGGGCGCTTGAGCCCTGCACCAGCAGAACCAGTTCGCCCTCGCCCGCTCCCACGGAATCAATACCCACCAGAACATTGCCGCGCGGCTTATCATCCAGTCCCACTGGCTGAACCATAAGCAGCTTTGAGCCTACGAGCTTGTCGTCCTTGCGCGTGCAGACCACGTTGCCGACCACTCTGGCAAATAACATAAGTTCTCCCTGACAAAGGTCGAGAGTGTAAAGTAGAAAGTATTTAGCGCAGAGACCATCAAGTGATTTACTCAACCGCTCTACACTTTACACTACCCACTCTACACTTTTTTTACTTCTTTCGGGTTTCAATACCGATAGGCAGCCTGCCTTCAAGATCGGAGTGAGGCGAAGGTATCACGTGCACAGATACAACCTCCCCGACTTTCTGCGCGGCCGCGGCGCCGGCGTCGCAACTGGCCCGGCAGGCGGCCACTTCGCCGCGGAACATAATCGTGACAAGGCCGGAGCCTATCTTCTCGTAGCCCACCAGTTTAACATTGGCGGCTTTCACGGCGGCATCCGCCGCTTCAATGCAGGCCACTAAACCTTTGGTTTCTATCATTCCAAGTGCTTCCATTTTATCCTCCTATACTCTCTCATATATTATTATATTTAAAATTTCTTCCATTCTAACTGAATATTTTTATGGCGTTGCCCAACTGGCCATATAGGCGCTGTCCTCTGCGGTCAACTAAAAAGCCGCGGACAGGGTTATCCGCTGGGCATTACCCAGCTCGCCGTACGGCGTAAACGAATAATCCACTTCAAATCCGCCAAGCGCCGCGCCGAAACCGGCGCTTATGCCGCGCAGATTATCAAGCGCTTTCAAACCTTTAGCCCCGCTCTGCTTACCCGCCTTTAAGGCTTTTCCGTTGTATCCCGCCCGCACAGACAGAGCTTTAGCCACTTGGTATTCCGCTCCGAGGCATAGTTCATCATCCCCGTCTTCGGGCCGCGCTTTACCGTCTAACAAAAATTTAAAACGATCTATACCTCCGTACTCCAAACCGATATCCCAGGTGAGCGGCAGCGGCTTCTTATCTCCTGAAAACCTGAATTCCGGACCCAGGTTCTGCATCGCGAAACCGGCTTTAAGACCATTTACAGGCGTGACCCATTTTACACCGGCGTCCAGCGCGAAACCGTCCCCCGTGTCGCCGCCTATCTTGCTGTGTATGTATTTCCCGGCCATCCCTGCCTTTATGTCCGCGCCCAAGTTTGCCGCGTACGCGAGACTTAAAGCCGAATCCCCGGCCGAGAAGTCACCGGCGGCCATGCCGTTTATATCCCTGCCGTTAAGGCTGCCGTAACTTAACCATGTCATGGCCGCGCCTATATTACCGCCAAGCCCTTTAAAAGTGAAGGCTGCAAAGTCGTGCGTCGCCTCATTATAAAGCATGGTATGCGTAAGCGTTACGGCTGTTTTGCCGCTCCCGGCCATACCGGCCGGGTTCCAGTAAATAGCGGCCGGGCCGTCCGCGGCGGCGGTATAGGCGTTCCCTAGTGCTGCGGCCTCGGCGCCCGCGCCTATCTTCAAAAATGCTTCGGAAGACACTCCCGCTTCTGCCCATGCGCATAGGTTGACCGCTAAAACCGCCATCATTATCATCCGTTGTTTCATCGTACGATCCTTTTCTTTCTGCGCCTTTACACCTTATCTAACCAGCGCAACTTTACCTTTCTTTACTATGTCGCTATATCCGGTCTTGTTGGCGCGCATAATATACACATATACGCCGCTCGCGGCGTTCTGTACTTCCCAGGTATGCACATACGCGTATTTGCCCCCTGTCGTAACAGCCGCACCCATGTCGGTTTCATACACTCTATGCCCGCTTATATCATACACGACCAGCCGCGCGCCGTCGGCAAGTCCGCATTCGAAATGGAATCGCGGATTATTGCCTTTGGCCGGATTGGGGTACGCGTAATGTTCCCCCGCCGTAAATGCGGGATCGGCGGCCAGCGGAGTTACACCGCGCACCAGCACCTGATAGACCGAGAAATGCCCGGCCGTCGCTTTCAGCCTGGCCAGGCCGCCGTCGGTTTCCGAAGGCAACATAACCCAATCGTTATTGTTCTCGTCCCACCAGTAGACGGATAGGTCGCTTACGGTTTTGCCCTTCGGCAGTTTATTATAGTCGTAGGGCAGCTTGAGTTCGGCGTCCTTGCCGAATATCAACCCTTCAGGCCCGAAAGACACGGCGGCCCCCGCGGCCGCGAGCATAGCCAGCTTCATGGCGGCTTCCCTTATGGCCGTCTCCTCAGTTGAGGGTTTATCAGGGGATATTGTTATAACGGTTTCTTCAGCCAAAGCGTTCTCCGGCACTATAACAGCCGAGCGGCCGGGGCTTTCTACTATGCCGCCCCATTCGGGCGAAAGCGCAAGTTCGGCTTTATGCTCGCCGCCACCCGCCACGGCTTTCGGCTTTGCGAAAGCTGGAGCAGCCGACACGCCATACCCGCCGCCGGGCACGGTAAATTGTATTGCATTTGAAGAGGCCGTACCTGCGGATGAAGCACGCTCAACCAGTACTGTATGTGTTCCATAACTTATCGAATCCGGGATCAGGCCTTTTATCTGCATGTCGGTCCAGAGGCTCAGAGAACAGACCACGCCGTTCAAGGTCACGCGCGTGGAGGGCTTCCCATTCACCAGGCTGGCGTCATAAGGGCCGAAGTAAGAACCCCATATAGTAAATGCTGTCGCGCCCGCGCCGCTTGTAGGAGTCATACTGGATATAGAAAGCCCGGCCACATTTATATACGCGGTGGCGCTTTCGGCAAGAGCACCGTTAAAGTAACGCTGAACCTGCACCGGGTAAGTTCCACTCAATAGGAACGGCAGTTTGCCTTGTATCTTACTATCTGTCCACAGGGTCAGCGGCGCTGTGGCTCCGCCTATTAAAACCTTGGTGTAATTTGCCACATAGCTTCCAAAGTTGTAGCCGGTCAGGGTAAACGGCGCTATGACGGCCGCCGTGGACGGACTGACCGTATTTAAAACAGGCAAAGCCACCGTGAATGTTGCGGTTGAAGTCCGGGCGATGCCGCCGTTAAGAGCTCTTTCAACATACAGCTCGTAATCTCCTGAGGTTAATGCGCCGGGGATAGTGCCTTGTATCTTCGTGTCGGTCCACAGTGTTAACGGCGCTGTCGCGCCGCCTATCAACACTTTAGTGTAGTTAGCCACATAATTACCGAAGTTTGTACCCATTATGATGAACGGTATCCCGATGGGCCCCGACGACGGGCTTACCGAAGCCAGGGAAGGCGCGGCCAGCGTCCAGGTCAGAGTTGAAGACTGAACCTGCCCGCCGTTGAAGGTGCGTTCGACAACAACAGGGTAATCGCCTTCAGCCAGGCTGCCGGGAATAGTGCCCTGGATCTTAGTATCCGTCCACAGCGTTAATGGGGCGGTGGTTCCGCCAATAAGCACCCTGGTATAGTTGGCTGAGTAGCCGCCGAAGTTGGCCCCGTAGATAGTAAAAGGCAGGCCGATAGGCCCGGTCACGGGTGTTATACTGCTTACCTTCACACCCAACACTTCGAATGTTACCGACGAAGTTTGTATCAGGCCGCCGTCCTGGGTTTTACACTCCACAAGCAGCGCATACTGCCCTGAACCCAGGCTGCCGGGAATCGTGCCCTGTATTTTGGCGTCCGTCCACAGCGTTAACGGGGCGGTCGTACCGCCAATAAGCACCCTGGTATAATTGGCGGCATAGTTTCCGAAGTTCGCGCCGGTCAGCGTGAACGCTATACCTATCGCGCCTGACGACTGACTTGTTGAAAACAGTTGCGGCGCGATCACCGTAAATGTGAGCGTGGAAGTTTGCACTACTCCGCCGTTAAGTTCCCGCTCGACCATAAGATCGTAATCGCCGGGGCTAAGGGCTCCGGGCACCGTGCCTTCTATCTTGGTATCGGTCCACAATGTCAGCGGGGCGGTCGTGCCGCCTATCAACACTTTGGTGTAGTTGGCCACATAATTGCCGAAGTTCGCGCCGGTTATAGTGAACGGCACGCCTATCGCTCCGGAGGAGGGTATGATAGAAGCCTGCACAGGCGTGGCAACCGTGAACGGCTGGACATTGGCGATAGTCATTGTGCCGCGCTTCACCAAAACCGGATACTCGCCGTCGGCAAGACTTCCGGGCACGGTGCCCTTTATGGTGGTTGTGCTCCACAGCGTAAGCGGCGCGGTAGCTCCGCCTATCAGCACTATAGTCGTGCCTGCGGAATAAGCTCCAAACCCTGTACCCGTTATCGTAAACGGCATCCCGATGGGTCCGGAAGACGGGTCAACCACTTGATAAGCCGCCGTCGCGTTCACAGTTATAAAAGCGGTCTTAACTTCCGCCTGATTCCCCGCGTAGTCGTTCGCAGTGTAGTAAACCGTGTGCGCGCCTGTGGAAAGCGTGAACGGCCCGCTGTAAATTGCGGCGGTTTCCCATGAGAAATCGACATCTGTAGAATATAATATGTCCGCAACTCCGGAAATGTCGCCTGCGCCGGAATCCTCCGCTGATATCGTTATGGGATCGTTTGCATTTATATATGCCGTTGCGCCGTCTTCAAGCGGTAAACCGTTTACCACCAGTTGCGCTACCGGAGCGGATTCATCAGGGAGGCTGCCCAAAATGGCGAATATCCGCGCGCTGCCCGATATGGGCGCGCTGAGCCTGTTATTATCCTCATCCGTAACCTGATCGTCCATATAAACCCAGCCGTTCTCCGCGTCATATTCATACACGCTTATATCCCACGGAGACAATTCCATTTCAGAAAGAGTATTGGTGGAATAAGTTAAAGTAATATCGGCTGGCAAGGAAAGCGTACTTGAACCGGAAGTCACTTCATAAAAAGGAGTGACGGCAAGCAGTCCGTCCCCCTCCGCGGCGGCTCCTGCGGAGGCCTGAATTTCAGGCGATACGGCGGATACTACCGCATCCCCTGTTGCGGAATTAAGCGTAGCAAGCCCATCCGGGGCGGTGGCGGTAAATACCGGCGCAGGGGACGCATAGCGCGAAATAGAAAGATGGTAATTCTCAGCCGGTCCACCCTCATAAACGATCATTCCAATATCCAACTTCCCGGTTTGCGGTATTACAATGGCCTCCGGCGCCAGGCCTGTATCAAGATATGGCGGATCCCAGATAATAGCGTTGTCCGGGCCTATCTTAACGAGGCCGTTAACCGGATTCTCGACCGCTTCGTATATATTACCGGCCTCATCCACTTCTAACTCCCCATATACCGACTGCCGCGTAACCGGGGTGCCAAAACCTGCCGATGTGATCCGCCATAAAACTCCATTATTAGGGAGCACAACACCGCCATTTGGACTCCCTGCAAAGCTAAGAGCTCCTTCACTTTCTCCTTCAGTAAATATTGTTCCCTGCTTCATTACAGCGGGACCGGACAAATTGGGTCCGAAGTGAAACGCCAGAAGATAGTCCCAGTTGGCCCCCCGGTCATTAGCAAAAACCTCGCCCCCACCCACCCAAACGTCACCGGTTTTATCCACTGAAATACCGCTTAAATTAACCTCTTCCCGCACAGAACCAGGATCATAGGTCCAAGTGTTCAGTGGGTTAAGATCAGTATCAAAAGAAGCAACCTGTATCCCGTTGCCAAATAGGTAAGCCGCGTAAACACGGTTCAAAACCGGATCTACAGCCACTTTAACGCTTTCCCTCGTATCATATGGAAGATTAGTACCGTTAATTTGACAATGTCTTCCATTGAGATCCTCCATTATAGCTGCTATATACACTTTCCCACTACCGTCAACCGCCATGTCTTTTATCCAATAATCCCCCGCGCCGCCGCTAGCCCCGACGATATCGCCGGAGCTATTTACCTTAATCAGATAACTGCCGTAGTACCCGGGTATTGCGATGTAATACCCGCCATCAGGAAGCGCCGCAGCGAGTACTGCGCTTGGACCGACATTTTTCATTGAGGGCGGCGGAAATATAGCGATACTGCTTTCAAGTTCGGGAAGCGGCTCATGCCCGGAACCAGGCGGCGGGGCTATCACCCAGAATATCTGCTTAGCGGCGTTACCGGATCTGTCATAAACCCACACAGTATACTCGCCTGCAGAAAGCCCGCTGAACGTCTCATCAACCGGAGTCTGACCGCTCACGGCACGGGTTGAACCGCTCGGTCCGTCCATAACTATGCGGTCTACTTTTGAGCCATCGTCTTCAGCGTGCACCGTTATCATTGTGGAGTTTGTGGCAAAAAGACCATATTCGCCATTCTCATCTATCGTATAAAACCACGGCTCGGCGCGGTCATTGGTAAAAGTAGAGGAACTGAGCAGATTATTATCCGCGTCATAGGCTGAAACGGTATAGACCCCGTCCCATATCCCGTCAAACTCCGCGGCGATCGCTTCACCCGAAGAGAATATAACCTCCTGTTGCACCGGGCCGTCCAAAGTTATTTTTGCCGTGCCGTCGGCGCCTGTCGCTAAAACGCCGTCAACGGCAACGAAAGCGTTGTCGGCAATAGCGTTACCTGCTTCATCATAAACAGCGAAACTGCTTGCCCGAACAGTGAAATCCACCGAAGCGATGCCTTGGGGGTCTGTTTCGTTGGTTGGGGCCTGATTTGGGACGCCCTCGGTGTCCCAAACCAGGACCTTCAGCTTATAATTTCCGTCTGCAAGGGGTTCGCCAGCAGAAACTGCCCCTTTCCAGATAATATTATTAAAAATTTTTCCGAACGGGAGTTCCGAATCTGCGTCCAAACTTTCTTCGGATTTATTCCAGATTTTGCCGGAAGAATCTTTTATAAATTGGCCGGTTTCTGCAACAACAAGACTTATTTTTACGGCGGCGGTCCGGTTTTCAATAACCTTAAAGGAAATAGTATTCCCGGTTTCAGTGTTGATTACGGGAACTGAAAGGAGCAACTGCGTTCTCACAAGCGGCGGTAATTTTTTCGAAGCTGCAAGCAAAGCTCCCGCAGTATAGTTTCGCGCACTAGCCAACTGGTGCGCCACTAGCGCATTTTCCTCTGCCGTGGCACCCAAAGCCGTGCTATGGAATATGTCACCATTTGGCCCATAACTTCCCGCAACCCAAAAGTCATTCCAACTATTCCCAGCAGGCGGAGACACTTCACTATCGTTATTAACTATGTCCTGCGTGTAACCCTTCAAAAAGTCTTTATAGTCAGAGGGATAGTTAGAGGCGTTGTAATACAGCATTACTGAACTTGAAGTGTAGTTGCGAGCCGCATTGCTTTCTAAATTATCAAGGGCAGGAAAAACATGGGGGACATTCATGGCGTGAGCCGGGACCCCCATATCCTCCACCAAGTGCGCCATTGATCCAAGGAACCAATATGCACCGTATGTTCCGCCGAAGTTAAAATACTTATATTCATACAAAGCGTTCGTCCACCAACCCATAGCAGGCCCGTCATTATTTGCAGCATTTCCTCCGTGTGCATATGTGTCATCCGCACTCCCTTCCGTAGCCGCCCAAATATCCCCATAATAAAATGAGCCCCCCATATCTGGACAAACACTTGTTATGGCCCCAAGAGTATCTTTTGATAATCTCTCGTGATTATCGCCCAGGGGATCCTCAATAGTTTCACTCCACCACCCA
>JBAXKK010000065.1:0-14852 GCA_037137395.1 Elusimicrobiota bacterium | reverse complement strand
GAACCTCTATTTGGAGTTTAGGAAACTCTCGTCCTATCCGTTGAACGACGGGGGCATTGTCACACCCAGCTTGTACTGCATGGCGAATTGGGCGAAGTGTTCTGTAGTAAAAAAGTGTGGCTTTAATTTACTGCGGCTATCCTGTCTTGCTGCCGCGCTGTCTTGCTGTCGTACTGTACTAATATTTTATCAAAGAGAAGACGTCGTGGCCAGCCAACTTCGCGCGTCCGTTCAAAAATTCCAGTTCGATAAGCATGGCGATGCCTTCCACTTTTCCGCCCAGTTTATCCACCAAAGCGACCACGGCTTTAGCAGTGCCGCCCGTGGCAAGCACGTCGTCCACTATTAAAACCTTCTCGCCTTTTCTGACGGCGTCCTCGTGCATCTGCAGGGTGTCCTCGCCGTATTCAAGCGCGTAGGTCTCGGAAATGGTTTTATAAGGCAGCTTGCCTTTCTTGCGGACCGGGACTATCCCTGCGCCGAGTTCCATGGCTATGGGCGCGGCCAGGATGAAGCCGCGCGCTTCTATTCCCAGGACCTTGGTTATCCCGCAACCTTTGTATTTCGCCGCCATGCATTTTATGGTCTCGGTGAAAGTCGCGTTGTCGGCCAGCAGCGGGGTGATGTCTTTGAATATGATGCCTTTTTTCGGAAAATCCGGCACATCACGGACTATTGTTTTTATTCTCTCTGTTATTGTTTCGCTTTGCGCGTTATTTATCATTTTATTATCGCTCCCATAAATTATTTTTTCTTTTTCCCCGTCTTGCTCAGGTTCCTGGGGACATACGGCTTTGAGGGCATAGCGTCGCCCAGCAGGTCGGTTTTCATCTTAGGCTGGTTCCAACCCGGCTGGAAATTTGTGTGGTCCGGACGCTTAGCCATCTCTATAAGACCCATCCTGGCTGCCACGCGGCGCAGGCGCAGCAGCGCGCGCTCCTCTATCTGGCGCACGCGTTCGCGCGAAAGGCTGAGCTTTTTACCTATGTCGTTCAGCGTCATGGCGGTCTGACCGGCTAGGCCGTATCTCAGTTCTATTATCATGCGCTCCCGCTCGCCCACTTCCAGCAGCGCGTCCTTAAGCTCGTCATGAAGGCGCAGTATAGAGATTAGGCTTTCCGGCGTGCCGGAGCCCTTGTCCTGCAGGAGGTCGCCGACAGTGTCGGCGTTCTCGTCGCTGAGAGGGGTTTCTATCGAGGAAAGTCCGGTGACTATCTCCGACGCGTTCAGGGCTGTGCGGACCTGGTTGGCCGTCCAGTGCATCTGGCGGGCCATCTCGGCCAATGTCGGATCGCGGCCCAGTTTCCCGTGCATAGCGTCCCACTGCTTTAGCCATTTTCTAAGGGCGGTCCAGGCGTGTGGAGGGATGCGGATGGTCTTTGAATTTTCTTCCACGGAGCGCCTGACATACTGCTCCACCCAGTAGGACGCGTAAGTTGAGAACCTATAGCCCTTCTTGGGCTCGAATTTATCGATGGCGTGCAGGAGGCCGAGGTTGCCTTCTTCCACCAGATCCATAAGGTCGGCTCCGGGGTAAAGAAAGCGTTTGGCGATTGGTATCACGAGCTTCAGGTTCAACTCCATGATGCGGTCTTTGGCGCGCCTGTCGCCGCGCTTCACGCGTTTCCAGAGTTCATGGGATTCTTCGCGCGAGATCTTATGGTCTATTTGGCTGATCCTTCGTATATATTGATTCATTGAATCAATATTGATGTCCTTTAAAAGCCCTTTTTGGGGTTTTTCGGCCTGGGGCGTTTCTTCCTGAGCCGGTTCCTGATTTTCTTTTTCTTCAGCCATGCTTTTACCTCATGTTTAAAAAAACACGCTTAAAATAACTACTGTGAAAGTAAATAATACTAAAAAGGATTTCTTTAAGCAAGGTTCAGGCTTGACAAGGCAATGATGGGGCTGGAGGACTAGAGGATTAGAGGATTGGCAAGCCGGCGGTAAAAATTGAATTTTGGGATTATAAAGTGTATAATTAATAAATCGGGGCATAGTGAAATGGTATCACACGCCGTTCGGGTCGGCGGATTTACGGTTCAAATCCGTATGCCCCGATATTTTAATCCCCCCAATACACTAGTCACTAACCACTTCTCCTAGTAGCCGTCCCATTATTCCCGCTGCGATATCTCTGGCTGCGTATGGCCTGGCTGTTTCCGCTATGTTGCTCTTTAATAAGTCCAGCGCGCCCGGGTGCTGTAGATATTTCTTAATCAGCGCTTCCAGCTGATGCGAATCGTGGGCGAAATCTGCCAGCCGGTTCTTAATCAGGAAATTAGCGTTATGCTCCTCCTGTCCGGGGAGCGGAGAGAACAAGACCATCGGCTTGTTAAGCGCCATGGCTTCAGCTATGGTTATCCCGCCGGCTTTACCTATGATCAGATCCGCCGCCTGATAGCAACTTGCCGGGTATTCCACAAAGCCGCTGATTATTTTCAGATGTTTGCTACCCACCATCGTGTTGGTAAGATTGCGGTAGAGTTTCTTATTCTCGCCGCACATGACCACGATCTGGAGTTTTCCTGAAAACTTTTTCAGGGTCTCCACGCAAAGTTGTATGCCGCCCAGGCCCTTGCTGCCGCCGGCTATCAGCACCGTAAAAAGGTTTGGCGCCAACCCCAGCTCCTTTCGTTTTTGACGGGCATCGGCCTGCATCAGAAATTCTTTGCGTACCGGAATGCCGGCCGTGACTATCCTGGCCGCGTCCACGCCGTTGTTTTTAAGTCCAGTTTCCGCGGTTTTGCCCGGAGCAAAATAAAGTTCCACGCCTTTGGACGGCCAGTAGGAATGCGCGTGAAAATCCGTCAGGACGGCGAAAAGGGGCGCAGGCTTTAAAGCTTTGTCTCGCTTGGCCAGAAGCATCGCTGCCAGCGCGTGGGTGGAAACCACGGCCTGCAGATTTTTTTTTCGCAGCACTTCTATCAGATGCCGCGAGTAATATGGAAACACCGCCGTCTTTATGCCGTTGGCGGCCAGGGCCACAAAATCGTTGTCGTAGACATAGTCCCAGAGCGCCGGGGTTTTATTTAGGATCTCAAGATAGGTTTTGGCCACGAAGGAACCTAGATTCGGATAAACCTCCGAGAGATTTATGAACACCGGCTCCATCACGTCGGCCGGAAAAAAATCGGCCAATGCCCGGGCCGCGGAGTAATGGCCGGATGGTTTGTGCCCGTAAAGCAGGCCCACCCGGATCGGGTAAGTCTGTTTTTTTGTATCCATAAAGATCCTTATGGCGAGGATGACGCGGGGCGCGCTAAGGTTTTTCCACCCTGCCCATAAACACTATCTTACCGGTCGCGCTTTCCTGGATCAGAAAAATGAAGGGCCGGTTCGCTCTGAACTGCGGCGCGGGCATAGGCATGGATTTCAAACCCATAGCCACTCCGGTCGCCGCCGCGGCCTCGGTGCCTTCCTCGTTCACTTCCACGAAACCCTGGTGGACGACCTGTTGTATATAAAGGTTTTTACTGCCGTCCATCCCGGAGAAGTCAGCCTGGTCGGTGAAGGCCCGGGGCATCCCCATCTTTGCCAGCGTGCCGGGCAGCGAGTACCTGTCATTAAGCGAGAATCTGGGCAGAAATACATCCACCCGGGTATTGTAAAGTCCCTTCTTCCACTGATCCAGCTTCGCCGGGGAGATATCTTTCTCCAATTTCTTAAGCCCGCCTTCCGCCGGAAGGATAACAAACATGGAAAGCCCGCTGTTTTTATAGGGCAGTTCAAGGACCTGCATATCCATAGTCTGGAAATAGTTGAACTTCGCGCCTTCCCCGGTGCGCTTCATCATGTTTACTTTAACTTTTACGGCAGGCTTGGTGAAGAATTCAGCTTCGGCGGTCAGGCTTTTGTCGAACTGCGTTTCCCATTTGCCTTTGAAATAGACCGCGTCAACCAGAACCAGTCGCGTAAGGCTGTTCAGAGAATTTTCCGGGAACAGATCTTTTATCCGGCCGTTGGTCTGGCCTGAAGTCCATTTGTTTATTTCCAGGCGCGCCGCGCTGGCGGCTTTTTTGAAATCGGCGCCAAACGCATCCGCCCTGTAGCTTTTCCGCATTAGCTCGGTGTAGGCCGGCAGGAAAGCGTAATCTTTTTGGGCCCAGAAAGCGTTTGCTATCCTGGCGTCGGCGCCGGTGTTGAAGGCTTCAAGGTCTTTCGCGAAGAAATTCCGGCGCAGGGTTGCGTCCTTGGGAAGGCGCAGGACTTTTTCCATCTCCGTCGCCGTCCAGCCCCGGGCGCCCTCGTAAGTCATGGCTAGCGCCACGGTGATGCTGTAGGGAGAAAAGAAAACATTCCCGGCTTTTGCCGAGAGTTGCTTGTAAAGATCAAAGGCGAAAGCGTTGGAGGCGGAGATTACCGGGTGGGTTACCGGTTCCGGTGTTTTCTCATCCGTGGCCTGGTTCTGGGCGGCCGTATTCACTGCCGCGGCCATCAAAATCGGGATAAGCCAAAACGATATATTTTTTTTAAACATAAGTCCTCCGTATAAAATATGCCCAAGAAAGTGCTGCGTAGTCTGCCAGTCTGTCCATCTGAGCCGGTATGACTATTGTATAAAAGTTTTCCGCCCTAAAATAAAAAACCAGCCCGGGAGGCTGGTGTTATTATCGGGGCGGCGGGAATTGAACTGGCACAGTGTCCGTAGTAAATCTTCGGTAGCCCAGTCCACTCGCAGTCTGATTGTGTCCATGAGCGGCGCAAGGTTAGCGTAGTCCACGCTCGCATTTTTAACCCGCCTTATCGGGGCGGCGGGAATTGAACCCGCAGTCTCTCGCACCCCAAGCGAGCGCTCTACCATTGAGCCACGCCCCGGTAATGCGGGTTAAAAATTTTTGTAAAAAGAACTATCTTCTTTACCCCAAGCGAGCGCTCTACCATTGAGCCACGCCCCGAAAAATACAGCTCTGTTGAGGGGTGATGCAACTTAATATACAGATTATACAAATTATTGAGAGGTTTCTTGGTCTTGAACTGCAGTATTTGGGTTAGTCTGAATCCTGCAGTTCAAGACAGATTATATTTAGGAAATAGGGGAACAGAATTATTCTGCAGGATTCCCCGCACAGCGGGCTGAGGGCCCAGCGCAAGGCTATGCCAGTGCCGTATCAGGGCCTATGGCCGACAAACGGCCTATGCGCGCCCGGCCCGAAGAGATGTATGCCTCCCGAATGGGCGCCCACTATGCGGGCGGAAAGTTGCAACTGCAACTTTTAGGCTAGCACTCTTTTATGATTTGTTGCAGGTCTTTTTTTATATCTTCAAGCAGTTTGATGGTATCGTCAGAAGGTCGGGTTGCCTGAAAGGCCGGCTGTTTGATTTTTCTGTTGGAGAAAATAACCTTTTTCGCGCCGGACAGAGTGTAGCCTTTCATCAGGACAAGGTCTTTGATCTCACTGATGATCTCCGCGTCTTTGGCCGTATAGCGGCGGTGTCCGCTGGAAAGGCGTAGCGGGCGCAGCAATTTAAAGCGGGATTCCCAGTAGCGGATGGTATATTGCGGTACCTGGGTTTTTTTCGCGATCTCGTTTATAGTAAAGTAATTTTTTTCAGCCATAGTCTAAGGCACCGTAAAACGGAAAGCGTAAGCCGTAAAGAGTAGCGCCAAATGGAGTATTAAATTCTTTTAACTCTTCCCGCTTTCCGTTTTACGCTTTGCGCCGTCTAGATTCCGCTTGTCAATTTTTTTGACGGTTTAAACCTTATGCTCTTGCGCGGGCCGACCATAACCTTCTGATTGGTTTTTGGATTGCGGGCCTGGCGCGGCATCCTGTCCTTCACTTTAAAGGTCCCGAAATTGGAAATGACAACTTTCTCATTGCTCCGCAGGGCGGCAGCCATCAGTTCAAAAGTTTTAAGGACGGCCAACTTGGCGTCTTTTTCCGTGGTGAGATGTTTTGCTATTTCCCGGATTATCTCAAGTCTGTTCATCTTCTTCCTCCCCCTCTGTTCCTTCACCCTCTTCCAATTCTTCTCCGTTCTCATCAGTCCTGCCGCGCGTGATCAACTGGTTTATAATGTCTTTCGGTTTCAGATTCTTAAGGTCCTGTTTGAATTTGACCACTTCATCTTCGGTTATCGGTTTAGAAAGCACCTGAGTTTTCCCGAAGACCCGCTCGCTTATGTAGATGGGGCAGCCGAAGCGCACCGCCAGCGCCACCGCGTCAGACGGGCGTGCGTCTATGTCGTGTTTATTGGCGCCGTTTTTGTCCTTGATGCTTATTGTAGAGTAATAAGTGTTGTCCACTATGTCCGTGATCCTGACTTTTTCAACGGTAAGGCCGAGGGTTTTTAAAAGCGAGAAAAAAAGATCGTGCGTCATCGGGCGCGGCGAAGGGTAGCCGGAAAGCCGGATGGCTATGGCCTGCGCTTCCATGGGACCGATCCAGATAGGCAGGATGCGGGTCCCACCCGTCTCATCCAGGAAAATTATGGATTCCGTCATGCTGGAGGCTATGGAGTAAATCTTTACTTCCAGTTCTTTGGCGCCGGAGGATTCTTCATTATTCATAATTTACCCGAGGGGTGCTGTGTTCTTTTAAAACCGGCAGCTTCAAGGATGGAGGACGGGTTATGGTCCTTATATAATATCTTCCAGATAGAATTTATAACCGGAGTCTTTATCGCGCGCTTCGCGCACAGCGCCCTGGCGTTCTCAAGGGCCGCGAAACCTTCTACCACGGTTTTTATGTGCCGCTGTGCCTCCAGCGGGGTCCGGCCTTTGCCTATCTCCCGGCCGAAGCGGAAGTTGCGCGACTTGGCTGAAGTGGCTGTCAGCAGCAGGTCGCCCATGCCGCTAAGTCCCCAGGCTGTGTGGCTCCTGCCGCCCAGGGCCGTGATGATGCGCTTTAACTCGGAAGCGCTTTCGATAAGAAAAGCCGCTTCGCTGTTCTTGGCGGCCTTTGAAAGCCCGTCTATGATCCCGCTGCCTATAGCATATACATTTTTTAAAGCCCCGCCAAGTTCGGCGCCCAGCCGGTCATCCGAAAGTTCCAGCCTGAGCGGGCCGCCTTCTATAATGGCGGCGGCGGCTTTAACCAGGTCAGGGTCTTTGCCGGCCAGCACCACTTTGGTCGGAGCGCCGGCGGCCACCTCCACCGCGAAACTGGGGCCGGTTAGTATCATCGTCTTCTGATGCGCCCGGGGAATTTCCTCTTCCATCACCTCGCAAACGGTTTTGAGGCTGCCGGCTTCTATTCCTTTTGCTACCGCGACGATAAGCGGCAGGGGCTGGTCTTTTAAAAGAATGTTTATCTGCCTGGACAGGGCGCGAACGTGCTTTGAATCCACGGCCATAACCAGCAGCTTGGGCGAGCAGACAGCTTCTTCAAGCCGCGTTGATACCTTTATCTCTTTGGCCAGCCTGAAGCCGGGCAGAGCCGGATGCGCTCGCGTGCCGTTCAGGCTCCTGGCGGTGGACGCCTTGAATTCCCAGGCTCTGACCGTCCGGCCCTCGCGCGCCAGTAAATTAGCCAGCACCGCGCCCCACATGCCGGCGCCGATGACGGAGATCTCAGTTTGTTTTTTCATCCGTGGCGCCGCTTCCTTTGTGCTTAAAGGAAAGTTCCTGGCCTTTAAGGATACGCCGTATATTAGAGATGTGCGTATAGAAAATAATGCCGCAGACCACTATCGCCATAATAGTGAAGGGCTTCTGTTCGGGATTCTTGTTAAGTATGAAACACAGGATAGGCAGGACGACCGAGGCGGTAATGGATCCGACCGAGATATGATGCGTGATGGCTACGGCCAGGCTGAAAAAGATAAATGCCCCGGCCGTGGGCAGGGGCAGCAGCGCCATAAAGACGCCAGACGCTGTGGCCACGCCCTTGCCGCCTTTAAAACTGAGGAAGGGCGTCCAGATGTGGCCGGCTATAGCCAGACCGCCGGCGGTCACCGGAATCCACCAGTGTCCGGCCCCCAGATAGAAGAATTTTATCGCCAGATACGCCGGTATAAAGCCCTTGAGAAAATCAACAATAAAAGTGATGATGCCCGGACCCTTGCCCAGGATTCTGTAGACATTGGCCGTGCCGGGGTTGCCGGAGCCGAATTTCCGAATGTCTATTCCTTTAAGGCGGCCGATGATGTAGCCTGTGGGAATGCCGCCCAGCAGATAACTGGAGGCCAGCAGGCAGGCAGTTAATGTATCTTTTGACATATTAAGATTATATATAAAAACCGCGCCCAACGCCCCCTGCCGCGCTGTTACTCCCCCAACAGTTTCAGTATGCGCTGATAGTTTTCTTTGGTTGCTTTAAAATTCACTTTTATCTCTTCGGGGCCGTAGACCGCGCTTTTGACTAGGCCGTTCTTATAAATTTCCGAGAGCACCTTTTGCCTGCCCATCGGCAGGCTCAGTTCGTAGTCCGGCCATTTCGCGGTGATGGTCTGCTCAACCCGGGCCATCAGCTCGGGGATCCCTTCCCCGGTAATAGCTGACACTAAAATCGGGCGCAGGCGCCGCAGCCCTTCGGCGCGAAGGCGATGATCTGGCACGGCGTCTATCTTGTTGTATACATTTATTACCGGTATCCCGGCCAGATCCAATTCCTTCAGAGTTTCCTGCACTGCCGTATGCTGCAGTTTCATGTGGGGCGAAGACATATCATGGACGTGGATGATAATATCGGAATAAGCCGTTTCTTCCAGCGTGGAGCGGAAAGCGGCTATAAGGTTGTGCGGTAGCTTCTGGATAAAGCCCACGGTATCTGTCAGCAGGGCCCAGCCTCCCCCGGGCAGGCGCACGCGCTTTGTGGTCGGGTCAAGCGTGGCGAAAAGTTTATCGTCAGCGTAAATGGCGTGTTTCTGCGCGGTGAGGAAGTTTAGAAGGGTAGATTTGCCGGCGTTGGTGTAGCCCACTATGGCGGCCTGCGGCATGGGGACGGCGTCCCGGTTCTTACGTTGGGTGGCCCGCTCATTCCTTATGGCATCCAGTTCGTTTTTTAATTCGGTTATCTTATCCCTGAGCGTGCGCCTGTCATACTCCAGCTGGCGTTCGCCGGGGCCGCGCGTGCCTATCATTCCCTGCTGCTGGCCCATGGTCGCGCCTTTGCCGGTGAGGTGCGTCAGGTCGTAGGAAAGGCGGGCCAACCTGACCTGCAGCTTGCCTTCCCGCGTCCGTGCGCGGCGTGAAAATATTTCAAGGATCAGGTAGGTGCGATCAATAACCGGTACGCCAAGCGCCCGCTCAAGGTTGCGCTGCTGGGCGGGCGTGAGCTCTTCATCAAAAATAATAATTGAGGGCTTTTCCTCCTCCACATGTTTTTTTAGCTCTTCTACCTTGCCGGAACCGACAAGCGTCGCCGGGTTAAAGCGCGGCCGCGGTATCAGATATTTTTTTATGACTTCCAGATCGCCGGTCTCGGCGAGACGCACCAGTTCCTCGAGTGCCACTTCCGGATCCGGGCGGCCCTTGGTCTTTCTCTTTAAAAAAGCGGCGATCAGAGTAGCTTTCATAAAATTATTTACCTTTAAATTTTTATCCCGGGAGAGGGTAAATTCCCTGTGCGCTCCATTGAGGGTTTTAAGGCCTGGGTCTGGAGCGCATCCCTATCATTAGGGAAGGCGAAGAATGTTTGAGGCACGCACTGTGTGCGGGCCGAGTTCTGCAGCCGGCGGAAAACCCCGGCCTTCGTTTAGCAAAACCCGGTCTGCGGAGCGCACAGGGAATTTACCCTCTCCCCACCCCAGTCCCACGGCAGCCGTGAGTCTAATCTCCTAATATTTTCCCCGCCAGCATTTCAGTATCAAAATCAGATTGGGACGCCAGATCAAAGCGCATGGCGTTCTTGTACCTGCCGAACCAGGTGTTCTGGCGTTTAGCGTAGGACATCGAGAGCGTTACGATGGAATGTATGGCCTCCGCGCGCGGCATCCTGCCCGCGATAAAATCTATCACCTGCGGATAGCCCAGCGATTTCAGGCCCGGAGCGTCCTCGGGGTAGCCGCGCTTCAGCAAGTCCCTTGTCTCGTCCGCCCAGGCGTCAAAAACCGCCACAGTCCGGTTCTTTATCCTTTCGTTAAGTATATTCTTTTCCCATTTTAAAAATACGAATTTGCCGAGATGTTCCGGCAGGGCGTCGAAGAATTTCCCGGACCAGAGTTCTGAAACCGGCCGGCCGGCCAGGCGGCTGACCTCTATAGCCCGGATGACGCGCTGGATATTGTTTGGCGGAATTTGCGCCGCGGCCTTGGGGTCAAGCATGACAAGTTCGGCGTGCAGGGCTTCCCTGCCCTTTTCTCCGGCGAAAGCGGCCAGCGACTCCCGCATTTTAGGATCCGGACCTGGCAGCGGGTCCAGGCCGTTCCAGAGGGCCTGCACGTACATGCCGGTGCCGCCGGCGATTATGGGGGTCTTGCCTGAAGCTGAGATAGAATCAATGAGCGCCTTGGCGTCCTTAACAAAAGTTCCTGCGTCGTAAGCGTTTTTGGGGTCGGTTGTATCTACAAGATGGCAGGGCACTCCATCCACGAGGTAAATACTCCGGCCCAGAACCTCGGTCCATTGTCCGATCGGTTTAGAAGTTCCGGCTGAAAGGTATTTGTAGACCTGTTTTGAATCGGCGGAGATTATTTCCCCGCCGGTTTTTTTTGCCAGCGCTACCGCCAGAGCGGTCTTGCCGGAGGCGTTAGCCCCCATAATGGTTATGGGTTTATTGGATTGATGAAACATGAAATAGTGGCTGGTGGTCAGTGACTAGTGGATAGTCGAAGAAGCCAAAATAAGAAAACTTTTTATCACTACACTAGCCACTCGCCACTATTCACTAACCACTGTCGTTGTTACTTTTTTTTGAACAGAGATTCGTCTTTCTGCGGCTTGTTGCATACGCCGTGCGCCCTGCAGTTTTCCACGCAGACTTCAGGCAGTTTGAGCGCGATGCGGGTGTCGCAGTCAACATAATCTTCCGCCATGTCGCTTATGCGTTTTTTGTCATCGTGGCTGATGCCTGAAAAAATAATGCCGCTCATGAAGACGCCGCCTTTTTGCTTGACCCAGGAAATCTTGCCGGTTATGGGCATTTCTTTTACGCCGGCGAGCTTCAGTATCATGTTGAGCTCTTTGGAATGGGGCGGCTCAAGGAAGGTTATAAGGCGCATGCCGCCTGCAGAAAGATCTATCAGGATGGCGGGTTGGGGCGTGTGCTCGCCGTTCGGGCCTTTGGCGTAGAACTCAAGTTCCACCGGTTCGAGTATGCCGTGCAGGATCGGCAGGCGCACGTGCTCTCTTCTTTCTTTAAAAACTTTATGGTCTTTCTTATTCATAATGTAAGCCTTCCTTTTAAGGTGTTCTTACTGACCCCGGTTATTTCCGCCTGAATAAGGCTGCCGGGCCTAAGCCCTGTTTTTCGGTCCAGCCTCACTATAAAATTAGCCGAGGTTCTCCCGAAATCTTCGGCTTCAAGGAGAACTTCCTCTATTCTACCAATTCTTTTGTTTAAAATGTCACTTGAATTTTTCTTCACTTCGGCCAGCAGCCGGCTAAGCCGCTCTTCCATTTCCGCTTCGCCCAGATCCGGGGCCAGACCCGCGGCGTCGGTGCGTTGGGAATACTTAAAACAGTAAGCGAAAGAGATGCCGCTCGCGGCTACCAGGGATAGCGTTTCCTTGAAATCCGCCTCGGTTTCGCCGGGATATCCGACTATGAAATCTGTGGAAACGGCCGCTTCAGGCGCGGCCTCCCGTATTTTGGCGACTATGTCCAGGTACTCAGCCCGGGTATATCCCCTGCGCATGGCTTTAAGTATGCGGTCGGAGCCGCTCTGCACCGGCAGATGTACATAGCGGGCTATTTTGGGATTATCCCTGAAGACGCGGAAAAAGTCCGCGTTGAAATAAAGCGGGTGCGGGCTCATGAAGCGCACGCGGCTGACTCCGGTGACGGCGGAGGTTTTCGAAAGTAAGTCAGCGAAAGAGACGGTGCCTTCAGGCGTTTTGTAAGCGTAGGCGTTGACGGTCTGGCCCAGCAGGATTATCTCCCTGGCGCCGGCCGCGGCCTTTGACGCCGCATCAGCCAGTATCTCTTCAGGCGGAAGATAACTGGCGGGGCCGCGGACCTCGGGCACTATGCAGTAGGTGCATTTAAGCGAACACCCGCGCATAGCCGTAACATAGGCGGAGACATTAGAAACAGTGGCGAGTGGCAAGTGGTCAGTGGATAGTGAGGCATTGGTTGTAACTGCCGCTCTGTCTTGCTGCCGCGCTGCCGCGCTATAATACATCTCAACTGTTGCGTCCACTTTATCTATACTCTTTGCCCCGATGACTTCGTCCACAAAAGGGAACCGGTGCTTCAGGTGTTTGCCCCCCAACTTCTGGGCGGCGCAGCCAGCGATAAATATTTTGCCTTCCGGATGGTTTTTTTTCCAGACGCGGAGGCGGCCTATCTGTGAGATGGCTTTATCCTCGGCGCGCTGGCGCACGGTGCAGGTGTTGACCACCACGGCGTCCGCACTTTTCAGGTCGTCGGTCAATTTAAAGCCCCGCTTTATAAACGAAGCCGCCATCAATTCCGAGTCCGCCTCGTTCATCTGGCATCCGTAAGTAATAATGTGGACTGCCTTATGCGGGCGGTTTGGCGGGCTTGCGGGCTGTGGTTTTTGCGGTTTCTGCATTTGTTTTTTTCCTCAAGAAATAAAAAATTAAATGGCGCGTAAAATTCTGCATTTCGGAATTTTTTGTCGGAGATTTTGATGTTCCTGAACACCAGGTTGAGAAGGCGCTTTTGCTCGGTGGGACTGAGCACTTTCTGCCGCGGTTCCACGTCGGAAACGTATTCATGCGCCCGCGCCAGATAGTCCGCGGATTTTTCGCGGTCTATCTGGCGCAGATCGTAGAGGGCCGCGAACTTTTTCAGCTCTTCTATCTGTTCCATCAGAAGCACATTTTTCGCTTCAAAAACTTCCTTTGTAATAAACCCGTCAAGGAAAAGGTCGGTCAATTTGCCCTGCCGGTCAAGGAAAGACTTAAGGTCGGCTTTAACCTCATTTTCGGCCTTTTTATCCTCTTCAGGGAGCCTGATGGCCGGACCAATCATGTTCGGCCATCGGCTCCCGATCTTGTCAATTTTTAACAGAGTATCTATAGCTTCGGCCAACTGCGGTTCCAGGTCGTCGGCCTTAACGCTATTGTTGTGGCAAGACAGATAGCCGTTGTTCCGCGAGGAACAACGGTACCATTTCTTAGTGGCCTTCGTGCGGTGGTTGGAGATAGAGGAAGCGCCTATATACTTGTGGTTGCACTTGCCGCAAAAGAGCAGGCCGGACAAAAGGTAGTCGCCGGGGCGGGCCTTGCGCAGGTAGATGCGCCTTTCGGCGCGAAGCTTTTGCGCTTGCGCAAAAACTTCGTCGCCGATAATGGCCTTATGCTTGCCCTGCGCGGTAATTATTTTGTCCGGAGAGTTTTTGACAGACTTGTAGCCCTTGGGCGTCTTCTTGGTCTTGTCGTAGTGGTGGGTATTCCAGACTATCTTGCCGATATAGATAGGGTTTTTAAGAATGTCGCCTATGGTCTTGGAGCCAAGGTGGTTACCTTTGCGGTTCTTTACGCCTTTCTTGGACAGTATACCAGCTATGGCCCATGTGCTTTTTCCCTCAAGGTACAGGGCGAAGATCTGCCGCACAACCTCGGCCTCGCTTTCAGCCACTTCCAGCAGCTTGGCTGACTTGTTGTAGATGTAGCCGTAGGGCGCGAACCTTGAGCCCAACCACTTACCCTGCATAGCGCCCTTTATCATGCCGGGGAACACGCGCTCCGCTATGCGGTTGCGCTCAAACTCCGCGAAACTGCCAAGCTGCTGGAACATCAGCTTGCCGGCAGAGGTTGTGGTGTCAAAAGGCTCCCCCGCAGATTTAAAGCCCACGCCGTAGCTGCAAAGCTCGTCCACCAAATTTAAGAGGTCTCTCAGGTTGCGGCTGAACCGGTCCAGCTTGGAAACCAGTACCAGCTCGAACTTGCCGCTTTTGGCGTCAGCCAAAAGTGCGGCAAGCGCGGGCCGCCTGTCCGAGGTATACCCGCTAATGCCGTCGTCCGAGTAGACCTTGTAAACCTCATGGCCTTCCCGCTTGGCATAGGCCTCAAGGGTTTCCCTTTGCACTTCAAGGGAATAACCTTCCTTGGCCTGGTCCTCTGTTGAAACTCTAAGATATAGGGCTGTTTTCATTTAGCTACCTTATGGTGTCTTTCCACTTTTTTATCTTGCGCATATCCGACTCCGTGAATACCGGGTAGTCCTTGTAATCGCGGCCGGGTTTTACCCACCCGCGCCTGATCCAGTTATATAAGGTTTGCCGTGTTACGTCCAGGAGTTTGGCGGCATGAACCATGTTGTAGCGCTTCATAGATAAATTATACATAATTTTACACTTATTGCGGGTTTCTTTTTATGGGGTAAATGTGCGCTTTTGCGCGGCGTAAAAGCGCGCAAATGGGTGGGCGGGATAAAATAAGGCGGCTAAGGCCGGGTCTGCCCGGCTTCGGGCTGTCCCGGCCTTAGCTTCCTTATTGTATGGGTTGTTTCTGCCTCTTCCGGTGGCGACATAAAAATAACAGAAAATACCGCCCGGGCGCAGCGAAGCAAGCCGGGGCGGTGTTTTAATCAGCCGGTGGCCACCGGTTCAACTCTGCTGGTTCTGGAACATCAAAATCTCCGACAAAAAATTCCGAAATGCAGAATTTTACGCGCCATTTAATTTTTTATTTCTTGAGGAAAAAAACAAATGCAGAAACCGCAAAAACCACAGCCCGCAAGCCCGCCAAACCGCCCGCATAAGGCAGTCCACATTATTACTTACGGATGAACTTTGGAGCCGCTTCAATACCACCGTCCACCGCCTCCTAAGAACCCT
>JBAXKK010000064.1:0-15766 GCA_037137395.1 Elusimicrobiota bacterium | reverse complement strand
AAACTTCAGTTGAAGTTTTCCGCCCGTATAACTGGCGCCCTTCGGGAGGAATACACCCCGTCGGGCCTGTCGCGCATAGCGCTTGGCCCTCCGCCCGCTTCGCGGGGAATCCTGCAGAATAATTTTGTTCCACTGATTTCTCTATGGGAATCATTCTGAACTGCAGGATTCGGGTTAAAGCGTATGGCTGCCTTTCTGCCTACGGCCTATAGCCTAAAGCGTATAGCAGGTCTTTTTTGCTTACGGCCTATGGCGGTCGCTACCTCTTTATCGGCCTCAGTTCCCCGTCTCCGTAATGCTTCAAATATTCAACCCATATGCCTTCACAGACATGGAGACGAGCGCAGCCTTTACAGACGGCCGTGCGCCGTCTGCCAACGGCGCTCCGCGAACCGATGGCGTCCGTGTTTTTAAAATCAGGTGCCCAGTGTTCGGTCAGAAAGTTGACCCGCTCGTTCATCTCGCTTATCTGCGCCTCATAACCTATAAAATGACATAGGGGAACATACCGGACTTTCCACTGATCAAAGCCGGCGGTGAGACCGATCCTGAGCGCCGAGCGCATATGCGGCGCGGCCGCCGAGATCCTGGGCACCAGTTCGTCAAAATCGTTCCGGGCGCCTCCGTAATTGGGATCCACAAAGATGTATTCCACATTGCGGATCCCCAGCCGGACATAAAATCTGGCTATTTCCGGAAGGGAGCGCATATTACCCTTGACCACTGTGGTATTGCCGCTTATCCGCTTGAACCCAAGCTTTTTAAGATTGGCCAGGCCCTTCTTCAGCTCCGCGAAGCTGCCCGGGCTGGCGGTCATTTTGTCGTGCACCGCTGCGGACGGCCCGTGTATCGAAAAGATAAGTTCATCTATTCCCGCCCCGACAATCGCTCCGGCCATGGACATATCAGAAAACACCCGTCCGTTAGTGGCGCAAACCACTTCGCGTATGCCTATATCCTTGGCGGCGCGAACCAGGGCAGCAAAATCCGGTCTTATAGTGGCTTCACCGCCGATGATCTCAAGGATATCCGCGCCTTTTTTTTTGGCCGCGTAGACAGAAGCAAGCAGCTCTTTGGTGGTCCGCCCCCGCAGGTTCCGCTTATCCGCGCCGATGCAGAACACGCAGCGGTTACTGCACGCGTAACCGGTGAACAGGACTATCTTCAGCATCTTTGCGTTTTCTTTTGTCATTTAAGAAGGTGCACGATGGTTTTATCGAAGAGAATCGAAATAACCGCTCCGGCAAATATCCATAACGCGAAAGGCCGTCCGCGCATCACTTCTATCTTGGGGTCCGGCATGGTCATCTTGGCCATCCAGTCTTTTATGATCTGGATCTGTTCCGCCGTAAGGCCGTCCTTAAAACAATCGTCGAACGCGCCTTCAAAAACCGGATTCTGCCTGAAGGTCTGCGCCGTTTTGGGCAGGAGTATCATACCCGGTTCCAGTTCCGAGGCCTTAAGGTACTGCGTGTCTTTATTTTCTATCAGGGCTTCCAAGACGAACCGCCCGAAGAAAAGCAACAGGCTGAACTTGACCACATTTGCCATGGCGTAGAACACAAGGCTGACCAGCCGGTCGTAAAAGTAAAAATAGCCGCCGAAGAAATATATGGCGTAGCAGGCCGTGGTGACATAAAGCCATTTCTTGCTCTGAAAGACCGAACCGATCTTGTCCCAGAGAAAGAACAGAAAGAAGTAAATAATATCAGGGCGGGCCAGAAACCTGGACAGCAAATGCCGACTTTCAGCGTTCATGATCTGTTGCAGCAGGAACAGAAAAGTCATATTGGCAATATACGCCGTTATCAGCCATCCGTTCTTCTTGTTATCACCTGCCATGCTTTTCATCCTGACTTTCAGGTCGGACCAGATACTTTTTAAAAAGTCTCCAAGGCTAGCCTGCGCCAGGCCGGAGGCGATAAAAGCGCCTATTGTCACCAGAGCTGCCGCGACGAAAATGTTTATCAGCAGGCTCAGGAATAGATAATTTGGAAAATTCTTGATATAGGGATTTATCAGCGGCAGCCAGGCCGCGACCAGTATAAAGAACTTGGCGTCGCCCGCCGGCCAAATCTCGGAATACCAGAGTATCACCCCGGCCAGGACCGCCCAGAAGAAATGCGCGCACCATAGGAGATAGAAGTTCCAGGTGAGGTAACTGGTCGCGGAACCGACTGACCCCTGATAGGTGTTCAGCATCATCACCCCCAGGGCCAGCAGCATCAGCTTGGCTCCGAGCGCCACTCTGGCGTTGGGGATCTTTTTTGTGGCTATATCGATATTTACAATGCCCACAGCCCATATGACAAACACGACCAGACATGAGAGACCGAAAAATTTCATAATGTTTTAAGCTCCGCGTCTCCGAATTCCTTGTAATATTCCAGCATAAGGCCCAGACACTCTTTTCTGGCTTTGCACCCGTCACATTTTTTTGTATAGATCCGGTCTTCAGCCGGCAGGGTTATCCAGCACCGGCTCCGCAGTTTATTTTTTATCAGGCATAGCGGGAAATGATAGAGCCTGAGATCCGGAAAGGTTTCTATCAGCGAGGCGGCGGCGTTTATCACTCTGGCCGAATCGGAAAGCCTGAGCGCGAGGCTTTTATGGTTTTTGAGCGACATTCCCTCTATCTCGTAATGAATGACTACCACCCTGTATCTGCCTGGGAAAGGCAAGTTCTCACGCAGAAATAAAAGTATCTTTGAGAACTCTTTGATATTAAGGCGATGCAGAACCAGCCTTATCTCAAGAAAAACGCCTTCCGGCCCCGCCAGCAGATTCTCAAGTCCGCCTACCGTTTCCCGAAAGGCGCCCCTTACTCCGGCAACCTTGTCGTGAACACGGGAGGAAGCTCCGTGCAGGGGGACGGCGACCGTCAGGCGCGAACCGGCCATCTTCAGAAACCGCCGCGTAAAATCCTTATCCGCGAAACGCCTGCCGTTGGAAAGCAGAGTGATGCTGACGCCGGGCAGCCTTCTTTTGAAATAAGCCAGCAACCTGAAAAAATCCGGGTGCAGCGTAGGCTCGCCGCCTGTGAGGCTTAAAAAATCCGCTTTATCGTTATTTTTGAGGTAGACCGGACCGAGGCCCTTCAAATAGCTTTCCAGTTTTTTTATCTGGCTTTTCAAGCCGTACAGAGCGGCTTCCTGAGCTGCGAACTCCGGCAGGTTTGTGCACATGACGCACTTATTATTGCACTTATTCCAAAACGGTATGTCTGGCATAAATATTACGGGGCATAAAGCGGAAAGAGTGAAGCGGGACTTCTTTGCGGCTGATCGCCGTCCGGCATGCCAGCCGTCAGCTTTTTTTCCCGGCGGCTGACAGCAGGGCCTTGGTGACTATAATGCCGGCGATCTTGGAATTTTTCTTCGCCAGGTCTATGCGGCACTGCTGGTTCAAAACCTCGTTCATAAACTCTCCGGCGGCTAGGTCCGAAGATTGGGCGCCGATAAGAATCTGCGAAGCGCTTTTACCGGGCTTGATCTTTATATCGACTCTGCCGGAAAACACGAAAGCGGCCAGCTTAACGGCTTCGGCGCAATAGATCCCGTTATCCAGGATAAGTTTTTTTTCAGGAAGTGAGGTCTTCATTTTGTCACCCATTTTTTAAGTATCTCCGCGTTACCGGGACTTTTCAAAAGCGTGAAAAGCGTGTCCAATATACCTTTAAAAAGCCCGCAGCGGTCGTTTGAGGGGATATTCCCCCACAAGGATCCCTGAACCTCGTAATTATACACGGGGCACACGCCGCAATAGGGCTTATAAGCGCAGCGGGCGCAGGCCGGCTGGGCCTCCAGATTTGATGAAACGACGCAGACCTTGGTGACCGGGTCAGTCATCACCTTTTTATAGCTATCTTTAAATACATTGCCTATGCGGAAGAGATCATCCCCCTCCCAACCAACCATGCGGCCCTCGTCGCAGGTATAAAGGTCGCCGTTATGATTGTAAGCTATCTGGCCGATGGCCGCTCCGCAGGGGCAGCGCGCGTCCAGATATCCCGGGTCCTGCAAATTTACTATCTTGTCCAGCATCATGGTGGCCATTTTCTCCCGGATAACCACGCCTTGGCGGTTAAGCTTGAGCATATAGTCAAGGCTCTTGAGGTAGAACGCCGCGAAATCCGCGGCGTCGTAACCGATGGTGCCCCAGAGCTTCCGCGCGTAACCGATGGGAGCGAGCGGCCTGACGAATATGTCCTCCAGACCCAGCCTGACATACTCGTCTATAATTTCCTTATGCCGCGGCAGCGAATACTTGGAGACGGTAAGCAGCGCGCTCGGCTTGAAAACCCGGTACTCCGGAACCTGTTTTTTGCATCGTTTCTGAAAATACTTTATCCATTTTACAGTGTCGGAGTGCGAATTCCCGGATGAACAAATCCTGTTCTTGTCGTGCAGATTTTTCGGGCCGTCAAGCGAAGTGCACAGGGAAACCTCGTTTTTGAGGAGAAAATTGGCCTTCTCCTCCGTCATGAGGCTGAAATTAGAAACCAGCGCCAATTTTAATTCTTTGCCCGCCGTCCCGGATTTTTTACGCGCGTATTCAACCGCGCCTTTAAGCACTTCCCAGTTCAGCAGAGGCTCTCCGCCCTGGAATTCTATGGTTATGCCCGGGTTGGGGGAATTAAAGGCGAAATCCACGCTTTTGCGCGCGGTCGCGAGATTCATGTCGGTCTTCTTGTCTCCCACGCCGGCCGCGCTGGACTGGCAATAAAGACATTTATGATTACACCTGAGCGTCATCACCAGGATATGCAGGCCGGGGCCGTAATTCAGGTAGGCGTTTTTCTTTTTCCACTTCGCGGCCAGGTCGTTAAAATCCAGGCGGTTCCGGATGAACCCTTTTACGGCCAGCTCCGCAAAAAGCGGATGGAGCTCGGTCATCCCGCCGACTGTGACCAGCGCGAAGTCCTTTTCCTTAAGCCACGCGTAATGACCTGAATCGTTGGTGAGCAGATAATTCGCGCCTATTTTACGCCACAAGACCTGCGGCAGCACGGAAGTTATTTTTTTACTTTTTTTTGCGGCCGTTTTTTGAGCCATATTTTTCTTCCCATGTCCTTGTGATCCCGAGCGGATCTTTGGTCTTATTCCCGGCAGATTCCTTTTTTATCTCACCCTCAACCTGCGCGATCAAAGCGTCCAGTTCCTTCTCCTGCTCCGGAGTAAGGCCGGAGTCCTCCTGCCTGACGCCGGCCGGAATTTCCTCATAGGCCAGCGCCTTCAGGATCATAAATTCCCGCAGATCGCGGTTGGCGTCAAAAATAGAGGCGCGCAGTTTTTCATCCTTAAGCTCTCCTTTAAAGCGCGCGCTGATATTTTTCGCGGCGGAGTTTTTGGGGACGAATTCAACAGTCACGCCTCCGACCCCCGGTTTTATAAAAACATACGCCGCGTCGCTTACGGCGTACGCGGCATAGCGGACGGCATCGAGATCGTAGTCCTTCGCATTTACTTTCACGCTCAAAGTTGTTTTAGTCAAACCACGCTCCTTTAACGGCCGGCTCGCCGTCAACCGCTCAATTAAATCTACAACAAACCTTGACACCGCTGCGGGTGTAGGGCATACGTACATATGTCCCCACGCCAGCCGCTCCGTTCTTGTACAGAAATCCGCTTACATATCCGCTGGAGTCGGGGAGAAAGCCGACCATCTGCTTGCGGACAACCCCGTCAGAGTCGGCCGGGCAGGACGCGGTGTGGGCGACGCGGCTGCAGGCGTCTTGTATAACCCCGGTAAGAGAAAAATCGCCGACAACCTCAAGGCGGCCCGCCTGAGCCAGCCACAGCCTGGCTGAATGATCCTGCGCCATATTCTGGCTGAAATCAACGCGCGGATAGCCGCCGCCAGCCCCGCCCAACTCTATAGAGCCGCCTTGATCTGTAGTAAGGGCGCCGCGGCCTGCGCCCCATCGCATTCCGTTGGAGACGCTTATTCCGCCGTCTCCCACTTCCAGCTTGACAGTCGCGTCACGTCGGCTGCCGGTGCCGTTATAGCCGGCGCCTACATTTATGTAATTAGCGACCCCGCCGTCCCTGGCCAGCAGGGTCTGACCGGTAGTCAGCAGGGCGGCGTATCCCCCGTAAGGCGCTGGATAATAAGTCGTCAGTGTTAAAGTCTCCGACCCCAGAAAACCGGGACGCCAGGCCAGAAAAAAAGCGGTCAGGATAAAAAGTGCTTTTCTCCCGGTCAGCCTCAGCCGCAAGGTCAGGATGTTTTCGTTTTCCATAAAACCCTTTGCCTTGAAACCCGCTAACACGCGCGCCTGTCAATTAAAATCTGCAGCAAATCATTATGCCGTTCCAGTCCTGGCCCTGAGTGATGGCGACGCTGTTCGTGGTGCCAAAAGTCTGGGTTGTGGGGAGATACCCGGTCACGCGCGCGACGCCGTCACCGTAGGAACCGACTATCTTCCTGGCAACCCCGTCAGTGTCGGTGGGACAAAACGAAACCGGGCCGGTGATGTAGGGAACCCGGCTGCAAACATTCTGTATGATCCCGGTGACGGCAAAGTCACCGACGACCTCAAGACGGCCCGGCTGAGACAGCCACAGCCTGGCTGAATAGTCCTGCGTCATATTCTGGCTAAAATCAACACGCGGGGTGCCGCCCGCCCCGCCCAGCTCTATTGATCCGCCCTGCTCGGTAGTCAGGGCTGAACGGTTAAGGCCCCACTGCACGCCGTTAGAGGTACTTATGCCGCCGTCTCCCACTTCCAATTTAACATTCGCGTCACGCCGGCTGCCGGTGCCATTATAGCCCGCGCCTATGTTTACATATGAGCCGGCCACGCCGCCATCCCTGGCCAGCAGAGTCTGGCCGGTGGTTAACAAATTATTATAACCGCCGTAAGGCGCGGGATAATAAGTAGTCAGGGTCAGGGTTTCCGAGCCGAGAAACCTGGGATGCCAACAGAGGAAAAAAGCCGTCAGGATTAAAAGCGCCTTTCCTTTGGTAAACCGCAACTCAAAAGTTGTGATATTCGTGTTTTCCATAAAATCCCCTTAGCGCAGAACCCGCTGCCACACATTTAACGGACACATCCTACGGGCTGCCATTGACCATAAATTATGAGGCGCGAACGAATATCGGTCGCACTCATATCTATATAATATAGTCTAATATAAAAACTGGCTCTTTTCAATGGCTATTTCGTACTGACACGAGCAGAGCAACCAGGGCATAACAAATCGTAAAAATGGCTTTTCAACCGGCGCTGCCATCAACTTTTCTCGTTTTTCGCTTCACGCTTCCCGGCTTAAGCCTCTTTGCCCAGGCCATTATAGCCTCTATCATGCCGGGCGTCTTTTCAGCCGTCAGCATATTAACGCCGTGTCCCCCGGCGCCGGCGCGAAAAACATATTTGATCCCGCTGATTCTGGCCCGCTCCGACAGATAATCAGCGCTCCGCCAGGAGTACTCGTCGCTCCTGGAGGCGGCGATGAACACCGGCACGCCGAAATCGGCCTTAAAAAAATCATCAATTCTTACGCCCGCGTAGACAAGTCCTGGGGAGAGCAGTATGACCCCTGCCGGTCTCAAGCCCTCTATCACGGCCTTGAGCGACAGGTTGGCGCCTATGCTGGCTCCGCAAAGCAGCAGCTTTTCCGCGGGAATGCCTTTTGTTTTCAGAAAACCGGCGGCGGCCCGTATATCACCGGAAAGCGAACTCCATCCCGCGGCGTCGAATGCGCGGTAGTCCGCCGGGGCCCCACCGCAATCAAGACTTCCGCCATGCCCTCTAAAATCAAGAGAAAGATAACCGTACCCCCTTTTTTTCAGTTCAGCCTCCAGCACCCCCCACTCGCCCCTTCCGGAACCAAGACCGTGGGCGTTCACGAACACATAAGCGCCGGTGGAAGGCGCCTGGTAAAAGGCCTCCAGGCGGCAGCCGTCGGAAGTATCAAAGCGCACTGTTTCGGCCGCGCCGGCCGGGAGGCATGCAAAAAAAATAAGGACGGCCATGCATTTAATAGGCCATGTCATAGCATTATCACCTTAAACCTGAGTTTGTATTTTTCAGCCAGGAATCCGGCCGCTGTTTCTACAATATCCCTGAAATTATCCCGGTCGGAAAAAGAATCGGCCAGAAAAAAGTCGGAACTTTCTATTATGACCGCGTAGCCGCCGGCTTTAATAAAGTCCGGCAGGGAGCGCAGGCAATCCAGCAGCGCGTCCCAGTTATGCCCGAAATACGCCGGAAACTTCAAACCGGATGCCAGGGCGGCAAGCAGGTCCGCTTTATTCTTAATTTTAGTTCCGTCCAAACGGAGCGTAAAATAACCAAGCGGAGAAAATAGTTTTTCTATTTCCTCCGCTTTCAGATCTTTTCCTTCAAGCCTCAGAAAAACTTCCCGGTCCGAAATCGCGTCGCGGGGGTCCATGCTCCTCTCTTCCTTCAGGGAAACCGCTCCCTTCCGGCTAACCTGTGTCTACTCAAAAGTTGATAAGGCGGAGGTCTCGGCGAGACATTTCCCATCGTTCTAGTGCAACTTTTAATGTCTCCCCGGCGACCTGCCCCACCGTGAAACTGGGGGCGGAAGCCGGGGTCCAGTGCAGTCTGTATTCATGGATTCCGGCTTTCGCCGGAAAGACGACTTGGTTTTACGTGGGCTTTTGGGCGTCTAACCTCTCACCACAGTTAATTGTATAAAATGCGCGTAATGGTCCGGAGTGTAGTAAAGTTTTTCGCCTCCACCCATGACCACGCGCTCCGAGCCGCGCTCGCCCATATCGGGTGAAACCTGATAGGTTTGGCCATTGATTACCACCTCATGCGGCGCGTTGCCGGTCAGGAGCGTATATTCCTTGTAGAAACCGAGGGGCTGCTGCGGCAGCTGTCCTTCCTTATTCTTAAAAATAGAACCATCCTGGGAATAAGGCAGAGGCACGTTGTTGTAAACATCACTGACAAGTTTAAGTATCGCTCTGACACGCGCAGCGTCTTCTACTTTAGGAGCCAGGTCGCGGCCAGGCTCTATGACCTTTCCGCTTTCAGAAAAGAAAGGTGCGGCTTCTATTTTTTGGCCGGCGATTATATCCCGGATGTCGGGGGAAGGGGCGATAGCGAAGAGGAGTTCAACCGCTGATGTCGGCTTTAAATCATTTGCGGAAGCGGTCCCTTTGACCCGGGGATCGGCGGCTCCGGCGAAGTTTGCCAGCGAGAACAATAGCACGGCATTCAACAACATCGCTTTTATTTTGGGCATTAATCATCCTTGATGTATATATTGTGAAAGCATATATATTCTATACGAATTCAGGATGTTGGTCAGGGCCTTAAGGCCCACTCCGGCATGGGCCCTAAGGGCAAAAGCGCCGGGTTTCAGAATTCTGAAACCCGGCGCTTTTAGTGAATAGTGGCGAGTGGTTAGTGACTGCACATCGGCAAAACGTCGCGTTAGAAATGTAAACGCAGAATTAAGACAGATACATTTTGGAGTGGGTGACGGGGGATCTGGGTTAGCGAAACCGTACCGGAGCTCGGCGCTTGCATAAGCGCGCCGAGCGAGGTCCGGAAGGGTGGGCACGGTGTGCCCCGACCCTGTTTTCGCGTTCCAGGCCCACGGCAGGACCCGCGAACCATTAGGCGATGAATGATTAGCGGAGGCGTTGGGCTGCCGCGCTGATTTGACTATTTACATCAGCTCAGCCACCAGGCCGGCCAGTTCGCTGCGCTCGGTCTTGGTGAACGTCAGGTGACCATAAAGCTTCTGCCCCTTGAACCGGTCCACGATATACATCAGACCATTAGAGGCGATGTCCAAATAAGGATTATCTATCTGGTACGGGTCCCCGGTGACAACAACCTTGGTCCCTTCTCCAGCGCGTGAGAGGATAGTTTTTATTTCGTGGGGCGTCAGGTTTTGCGCGTCATCCACTATCATGTATTGCTTAGGGAGCGAACGGCCGCGGATATGCGTTACGGACGCTATCTCAATTTTGCCGTTCTGCAGAAGATACTCGAATTTCTGCATAGCATCGTCCTGATGACGCTTGTCCATGATGAATTCCAGATTGTCATAAATGGCACCCATCCAGGTGGAGAGCTTCTCTTCTTTGGTGCCGGGAATAAAGCCAATATCCTTACCGACCGGAACGATCGGGCGGCAGATGATCAGCCGCCGGTAAACATTTTCTTCCACCGCTTTCTGAAGTCCGCAGGCAAGCGACATCAGCGTCTTTCCGGTGCCGGCCGAACCTATCATCGTCACCAGTTTAACGCTCTCGTCCAGCAGCAGGTCCATGGCGCATCGCTGCTCTTTATTCAGCGGCCTGATGCCCCAGGGAGAACTCTCGGGATTGAGCATCTTTATCACCGAAGTGTCTCCGGGCGACACGCGTCCCATGGCGCTCTTTTTGGGGTCTTCCTTGGCCTTGAAAACAACGAATTCATTGGCCACGAGGTCGGCGTCCGTGTTTTTGGCCGTCTTCTCCTTGTAAAACTTGTCCACGAAATCGGCGCTCTTTTCCACGGTGACCAGGCCGGGGTAGATCTCATCCACCTTAACTTTCCCGGATTCGTAATCTTCCGCGTTGACGCCCACCGCTTCGGCCTTAAGGCGGAGGTTGATATCCTTGGTCACAAGAATGGCGCTGTGTTTTTTCCCGTTATACCAGAGGGCGGAGTTCAGAATTCGATTATCCATCTGCTGAAGGAGAAATTCCTTGGGCAGGACCTGTTCGTGATCCAGGTCTACGATAAGCATGCCGCCGTTCTCCATCTTCACGCCGGCGTTAAGCTTTCCTATCTTGCGCATTTCGTCCAGACGCCGCGAAACTATCCGGGCCGCCTTACCGCGCTCGTCCGCTACGGATTTAAAGGTATCAAGCTCCTCAATAACAGAAATCGGCACAACCACGGTGTTGTCTTCAAATTTAGTGAAGGACATCGGGTCGTGGATTAGCACGTTGGTATCTAAAATGTAGAATTTTTTCATTTTTTAAGGTCTCCTGGCGATGTCAGGTTGTTAAGGCCGCAGGCTGTCAGTGATATTCATTTCCCGCCTGATACTACTCCTGCCCGCAACCTATCCGCCTTTCAGCCACAATTCTAGCATAAAACACGGAAATCAAGAAATTTACAAATTCCCGCCTAAAAATTGTAATATATTATAAATCTATCCAATACATATAACCTAATGAAAAAGATTTCACTCATCCTGCTTTTTACCTGTTCCCTTACCCCCTTCGCGATGGGCCAGGCTGCCCCCGTCCCCTATGTCGGGGCGCCGGCCTCCACTGAAGCTTTTAAGATCTCCGACCCCGCCGGACTGCCCGGCATGTCCGGGGAAGCCGAGCCCGCGGCCCCGGAAGCCGGCCCCGGGAAAGGGCCCTGGGAAGTGGGCGCCGTGGAAGTCAAAGGTAATATCAATGTAAAGTCCAAAGTCGTGATCAAAACCGGAAAGGCAAAAAAGGGCAAGCTGTATTATCAGGATTTCGTGAATTCCGACATTTCCACCGTACTGGGCCTCGGCAGCATGGAGAAGGTCTCCGTGGATATCGCGAACATAAACAACAAGCCGGTTGCTGCCAAGTTTCGCGGCGTAACTAGTTCCTCCAGCGCGGTGACGGTAACCTATATAGTCTCCGAAAAATTCATGATTAAAGAAGTGAAGATCGCCGGCGCGAAAGAGCTTTCCAAGGGAACCGTCAAGAACGAGATGAATCTTAAGGAAAAAGACTTCTTTGACGAACTGAAGATTCGCGAGGATATAACAAAAATCACCGATAAATATCACGAGAAAGGCTATATAGAGGCCAAAGCCGATTACGAGGTCAGCTACGCCACGGCCACCCACACCGCCAGCCTGACCGTCAGCGTCACCGAGGGCAAGAAAGCCAAAATAGCCGAGGTAACGCTGGAGGGAGTGACAGCTTTTAAAACCAAAAAGCTGGTCAAGAAAATGAAAAACCGTCCCAAAAAGATCTATTCGCCCCAGGACCTGGAAAACGATTTCAAAGAAATGGAAACTTTCTACAAAAACACCGGCTACAGCGAATTCAAACTGGAGAGATCATCAGTCACCTTCAACGAGGACAAAAGCCGCGTGTCGATAAAAGCGGTCATCAACGAGGGGCCGCGCCAGCATTTTGGCGTGACGCTGTTCTCCGGCAACACCGTCTACCCGTCAAAGGATCTGCTGGAACTGCTGGAATACCGGCGCGGGAAGCTGTTCAACCAGGAGAAATTCGACGATTCCATCAGAGCGCTGCAGGACAAATACGCCGATAAGGGCTACCTGAAAGCCCTGCTTAAACCTGACAAGGTCGCGAACTTCGCCACCGGCGAGCTTGATATAACTTTCACCATCACAGAGAATAACCCCATTTATGTCGGTAATATAGACGTCGAAGGAAACAAAGCCACCAAAACCTATGTCCTGAGGCGCGAGATCGTGCAGAAAGAAGGCGCGATATTCAGCTCAGGCAAGATCAGGCGCAGCCAGGAGAAATTATTCAACCTGGGCTTCCTGGACGACGTCGGCATAGCTATCAACCCCACGCCCGACCCCGACAAGGTAGATTTGGTTTTCGATATCGCGGAAGGCAAACCCGGCATGCTCACCGCCGGCGCCGGCATTTCATCACGGGACGGCCTGGTTGGAACGCTCTCGCTGCAGCACTTAAATCTTTTAGGCCGGGCTTACAGAACCTCCCTGTCCTGGAACTTCGGCAGCAGGGTGCAGGACTACGCGCTGAGCTGGTCCACCCCCTGGATCGGCGGCCACCCGACCACTCTGGGCCTTGATGTTTTTAATACCCGCCGCTATAAGCCGTACCGCGACGCGCTCTCCGCCTACACAGAGCGGCGCACCGGCGGCAAGGTTACGGTCGGCCCGCGCTTTGAGGACGACAAATACCGCCTCACCACTTCATACACCTACGAAAAAGTAAAGATTTCCGGCGTGGATCCGGAGTTCACTACCGAGCTGCCCGAAGGCACCAGCGTCACCTCATCCATCTATGTTGAATTCGCGCGCGACACCCGCGACAATGTCTGGGATCCCACCAAAGGCTCCAAGGCCTCGCTTGGCGTGGATCTGACCGGCGGCCCGCTGATGGGAGACGTCAATTACTATAAGCCCAGCTTCACCTACACCTACAATCTGAAGCTCTTCTCTATAGACGACTACCCTTTCGTCTTCGCTGTCTCAAATAAAGCGGGCTACGGCGCCGGCTTTGGCAGAACGCCCAGGCTGCCGGTATATGAACGCTATTTCCTCGGCGGCGCGGACACCATCCGCGGCTACAGCAACAACGGCCAGATCGGCCCGCTGAACGGCGGCACGATCTACGACATTTTGAACCTGGAATTTCATTTCCCGCTGGCCAGGGAAAAGAAGCGCACCATCGTACAATGGGCCTTCTTCATGGATATCGGCAATTCCTGGGACCGCTTTAACAATGTCAGCACGCGCACCGGCACGGGGGTCAACGACCTTAAAGTGGGCGCCGGGTTCGGCATACGTTTCACAACCCCGGCTTTCCCCATCAGGTTGGACTGGGGATACGGGTTCAACCACAAGGCCGGCGAACAGCTTTCCGACATCTACTTCACGCTCGGAAATCTGTTTTAGGAACCGTAGGACGGGATACTTTAGAAAACCAGAGGACTACCCGCCTAACAACCCGGCGGATCCGCCTCTGGCGAAGAGGATTGGAAATATGAAGAAGATATTTTTTCTGCTCCTTCTGTCGGCCGCGGCGCCGGCGGCGGCCCTGGAGCTCTCGCTTGAGGAGAATAAAGGCGAGTCAGGCACCGTCGGGTATGTGGATATAGACCGGGTCTTCAAAGAATACTCCGGCACACTTAACGCCCGCGAGGAATTCCTCGGAGAGATAAAGAAAAAAGAGGAATCCGTCAACCAGCGCAGGCACGAAATATATGTGATTAAGGCCGATATGGCCAAGCTAAGGCAGGAGCGCGAATTCGCCCTGACCCTGTCCTCCCTTCTCGCCACTCAGGAAAAGCTTAATTCCTCCGCGCCCGCGACCGCCTCCACCCAGGCCGCAGCTTCAATCTCAACCCCGGGAAGCGCACCGTCGGATAAAACCATTGCGTCCGTCACGGCTTCCACAGAGGCGACAGCATCCGCGCAGGCCGTCTCAGCCTCCTCCTCCGCGGCGGTCGTGGCGGTTTCCACCGCGGCGGCTCCCAAGCCGTTCGCGCTATCCAATCTGCCGGGAATGGAGAATGCTGCGCCAGACACAAAGAACATTCCGGCGGATAATTTCAAATTCTCCGTCTCCACGGCCGTGCCGGAAATAGACGCGGCCATAAGCGCCAAAGAAAATGACCTTAAGCAAAAAGAGAGCGCGCTTAAGATCTACCAGCGCCAGGTAGAAAAAGAACTGCTGGAATATGAGAGCCACAGAAGCGAAATCCTCCTGGGCCGCATTTACATCACTTTAAAAGAGCTGGCCGTCAGGGAAGAGGTCAGCGTGATTATAGACAAGCGCAATATCCTCTTTGGCCATTCGGCCGTAGACCTGACCGATAAACTTTTAAAAAAATTGGAAGAACCGCTATGAAGACCACGCCTGCAGAAATAGCCGCTCTAATCGGAGGAGAACTTCAGGGCCCCGCCGGCACTGTCATAACCGGCGCCATGCCGCTTACGCTTGCCGGTGAAACCGACCTTGCTTATCTGGAAAAAGCCGCGAATGCGGCCTGGACCGCCAACCGTCCGGCAGGGTGCCTCATCGCCCCCGAAGAAGCAAAAACTGCGCTAAAAGGGCGCGCCGGCGCCGTCATCTATGTGGGCAGCCCGAAACAGGCCTTCGCCCGGGCTCTTTTAAAATTTGAAAAGGAACTGAACCCGCTTCCCGGGCCCGGGATACACCCTTCAGCCGTGGTGGACAAAAGCGCGAAGATAGGCTCCGGCGTCCACATTGGGCCGCACGCGGTAGTGGAGGCTAACTCCGAAATCGGCGACAACGCCGTCATCTCCGCCGGCTGCTATATTGGCGCGGACTCCAGCGTAGGCGCAGGCTCAAGGCTTTACCCCAATGTCACCGTGCGCGAGCGCTGCGTGATAGGCAAAAACGTTATCCTTCACCCCGGCGCTGTTATCGGTTCCGACGGCTACGGCTATATAAATATTTCCGGCAGGCATCAGAAGATCCCACAGGTGGGGCGCGTTATAATCGAGGATGACGTGGAGATAGGCTCCAATTCTACCGTCGACCGGGCCGCGCTGGACGCCACGGTGATAGGTGCCGGCTCAAAACTCGATAACCTGGTCCATATCGCTCATAATGTGCGCATAGGCAAAAACTGTCTGATAATGGCTCAGGCGGCTATAGCCGGCTCGACCGCGATCGGCAACTCCGTTATAATAGGCGGGCAAGCGGGCATTTCGGATCACCTGACCATAGGCGACAACGCCATCGTCATGGCCAAGACCGGCATAATGTCGGACCTGGCAGCCGGGGAAGTGGTGTTCGGCCATACCGGTCGGCCCAGATCGCAGGCCATGAAGATAGAGGTTATACTTTCAAAGCTCCCTGAACTCTACGCCACGGTCAGAAAACTCAAAAAAAAGTTCCTCCCGGAATAACTCTGAATCGGGAAGCGGGAAGCGGGAAGCGTAAATAGTAAGCGATTTCTACTCTGCATATAGCTTATGGCTTAAAGCCTATGGCGATTGTTAGCGGAAAGCGGAAAGCGTAAATAGTAAGCGATTTCTACTCTGAATATGGCTTAAAGCCTAAAGCTTATGGCATATTTTCTGCCTATAGCGATTGTTAG
>JBAXKK010000063.1:0-15894 GCA_037137395.1 Elusimicrobiota bacterium | reverse complement strand
GAGGGGCTCAAGCTTTAAAAGCATAACAACGGGTGGGGGGGAAAGATGTCCGACGTTTATTTAACCAAAGACGGCTATGAGAAGTTAAAAGAGGAGCTGGCGAAGCTCACTGATGAAAAAATGGAGATCGCGCGCGAGGTGGATGAGACGCGCTCTCAGGGCGACTTAAAAGAGAACGCCGGCTACCATGCCGCCAAAGAAAAACAGAGCATGCTCTTTGGCCGCATACACGATTTGCAGGTAAAGCTGCAGCACGCCAAACTAGTCGACGACCTGGCGATCAATAAAGACCAGATACGCCTGGGCGCCACCGTCACCATGGTGGATGAGACCTCCAAGAACCAAATGGTCTATACCTTGGGCAGCGCTGACGAAGCCAATCCGGGCCGGGGGATAATCTCAGTCAGTTCGCCGCTCGCACAGGGCCTTCTGGGGGCTAAAGCGGGGGAAAAAGTCCGCATCAAGCTTCCAGGCGGGGAAAAAATCCTCAACATACTGAAGGTGGATTACAAATAATATAATTGTGTTATAATACATGTGGATACCAATGCGTCTTCTGAGGGATTCTAAAAGATTTTGGAAGGAGAAAAGCTATGGCATTTTGGGGAACTAATCCGGAAGAACAACCTAAGAGCGGACAAGCGCCGATTCACCCCGGCGGCATAGAGGAAGCCTATCACGAACTGGTCAAATCAAAAGGCCGGGCTCCCGGCATTGATCTGGCCATCAGACTCAGCGACATGATCCTGGAGCACGCCGTGACCGAGCGCGCCAGCGACGTCCACATCGAAAGCCAGGGCGCAAACCTCCGCGTGCGCTTCCGCGTGGACGGCATACTGCAGGATGTCCTCAATTCCCCCAAAAATTCAGAAATTCCTTTAACCCAGCGCATTCGCGTGCTGGCCGGATTCGACCCGGAACCTCCGACATCCTTCCGGAACGAAGAAGGCAGATTCCAGAAGATGCTGGCGGGACGAGCCATACAGATACGAGTCTCCTCCTTTCCCACCGTAAACGGAGAGAAGCTTGTTTTACGGGTCCTTGACCGCCAGCAGCTGGGTCTGGACCTGGAGCAGCTCGGAATGGATCAGGAATCCCTTGCCATGATCAAGAAGCTGATCCGCAACCCCTACGGAATATTCTTTATCACCGGCTCAACCGGATCGGGCAAAACCACCTCGCTCTACGCCATGCTTAAAGATATCAATTCCCCGATGATAAACATCATCTCGCTAGAGGACCCCGTGGAATACCGGCTGGAAGGTATAAATCAGGCGCAGATCAGCGCTAAGACCGGCTTCACCTGGGCTGAAGGCCTCAGGACCATACTAAGACAGGATCCGGATGTGATTATGGTAGGCGAAATCCGGGACTATGAGACGGCAGAGATCAGCCTGCGCTCCGCCCTTACCGGTCACCTCCTGTTCACAACTATCCACACTATAAGCGCCCCGAGCATCATAGAAAGACTTTTCGAGATGGGCGTCCCGCCCTTCCTGATAGCCTCATCCATGCTGGGCGCCATGTCTCAGCGGCTGGTGCGAAAGATATGCCCGCAATGCGCGCAGAAAGCGGCGCCACCGGCCGAAGCCATGGTAAATGAATTCGTAAAGAATATGGACCCCGCTGAGGGCAAAGCTGTAAAGGAGCTTATACTAAAGCCCGGAGCGGAATATAAAGTAGAAAAAGGCTGTCCCGCCTGCCGCAACACCGGCTATCTGGGGCGCACCGGCATATTTGAACTAATGATCATGAACGAAGAAGTCCGCAAACAGGTTCTGGACCACAGCCCCACGGACATGATACGCCGCACCGCCATCCAGACCGGCAAACTGCGCACGTTACTCATGGACGGCATCGTAAAGGCGCGGAGCGGCGTGACAACACTGTCCGAGGTTATACGCGTCACGGCGACCATGGTTTAGAGGGATCGTAAAACGCAAAGCGTAAAGCGGAAGTAGTAAATCGGGAAGCGCAAAGCGGGAAGCGTAATTAGGGAAGTAATTTATTTCTTTATTTTGCTGGCTATTCCCGTTTTACGATTTGCGTTTTACGACTTACAACTTACGCTTTGCGCTTTTAGTTTTACGGGATATCTCCTGATGAAAATAGTAGTGATGAAATTCGGCGGCAGCTCTCTGGCCGAGCCTGAAAAGATAAAGATCATGGCCGAACGGGCAGCTTCCGCGCGCCGCCGGGGCTTTGCCGTGGTCATGACGGTCTCCGCCCCGGCTGATATCACAGACGACCTGCTGGCCCTTTCAAAACTTCTCACAACAAAGCCGAACCCGCGGGAGCTCGACGCGCTGCTGGCAGCCGGAGAACAGATCAGCGCCGCTCTCATGGCCATGGCTTTAGCGCGCGCAGGCGTAAAGGCCGTCTCGCTTACCGGCGCGCAAGCCGGAATACAAACAGATGCCCGGCATACGGACGCGGAAATAGTTTCGGTCCGTCCGGCCCGCGTATTGCGGGAATTAGAAAAAGGCCGGGTAGCGGTAGTGGCGGGCTTCCAGGGCTTCACAAAAGAGGGAGACACGACCACCCTTGGCCGCGGGGGCTCCGATTTTACGGCTGTCGTTCTGACCCACGCGCTCAAAGCTGAGATGTGCGAGCTTTACACCGATGTTAAGGGCATCTACACGGCCAATCCCACCATCGTGCCGCAGGCAAAAAAAGTATCGCGCATCTCCTATGATGCGGTGATGGAGCTGGCACGCTCGGGCACCGAAGTGCGGCAGTTGCGCGCCATAGCCTACGCGAAGAAGCACTCCATACCGCTGCATCTCCGCTCGTCTTTTGAGAGCGCAACGGGAACCCTTGTGGGAAATTTTAAACTCGCCCGCCAGAAGCCGGCAGTAACCTGCTTTGCCATCCGCAAAAACGGGGACTCGGCCGAGATACACATTATCGGCTCAAAGCTGGACGCTCCCGGAATCCGCAAAGCCCTCGGCGAGGCCGGCGCGGCGGACGGCCGTCAAATAATCAGGATATCAGTCTCTCCTGAAAAGATAGCGCTCGTAACGGCTTTCAGGCATGGTGAGCCGCTTCTGAAGACGCTGCACAGAATGTTTATCCGCTAGTCTCACCGGGCAAACAGGGGCCGAACGAACCTTGACAGAACATGATTTATCCTCTATATTGTTAAGAAGCTGACAACTCATTAGCCGCGCATCAGGGGAGAAGACGTGAAAAAGATATTTATACTGCTGTTTTTAGGGCTGGGCCAGGCCATACCTGGCGGCGCGCAAGAATTTACGGAGCAGGAGCAAGCCGTGATAACGGCGTGCGAAACCAACATCTCCGAGAAGATATTTTCTCCCGCCGAGGCCGACACCTGCCTGACCGGCCTTAACGGCGACAAGAATGAATTCAAACTTCTGGACAAGCTGCAGGCCGCAGACGAACCCCGGGCCAGATATATTCTGACAAATGAGAACGCGATAAAAGATCTGGGCGATTTTTTCACCGACGCAGATAACGAATATATTATCCGCACCGGGTTGATTGTGCGACTGGAGAGTCGGCCCTGCGCGCTCTGCGGCCCCGACCTCGATATGGGCCCACAACCGGACAAGCTTCTGCCCTGGGTGTCCAAATACGCCTCCGATAAAACGGAACTTACAAAAACAGCTTCACTGTCCTGGGACACGCTGGGCGGCAAAACGACAGCCGCGATTTCAAAGGACGCGGAGACGCCCGAGCAATGGGCCGACAGGACTATCACCGACCGCCAGACCTTCCTTAAAAATTGGGCCAAAGCGAACTTTGACAAGATATTTCCGCCGGGCGCCGTCCGGGTCGACCTTGTGAAACATTTGCCGGCCATAGAAGCGATATGGCCATACATCGACGACAGCCAGCGCCAAAAGATACAAGATGCGATCGACAGAGTTAAAGAGGACATAAAAAAAGCCAGCAGTGAACCGAACTCGCCACAAAATACCGCGACCGCTGCTAAATACAACAGTATGCAACAGAGCCTCGACAATCTCTCTTCGCAATCGGACGATGACAAGCGGGCGTTTTTCAACAAGACCTTTGCTAACGCCGCCCCGGCCACCGGGGAGGTACCCGACGCAGCGGGCGCGAAGCCTCGCGCCGCCGCTGCCGGCGGCTCAGGCCCCGTATATACGCTAACCGACAAGCAGGCCGCAAAACTAGGCCCCCGGATGCAGAAAGTTCTCCTTGGAACGGATAAAGTGCCGGGCTCGCTGTCAGACACGGACATCGGCCGCGAAACGATAGCTTTTTACGCCAAACCTGGGAACGCCCTTAAATTCAGCGTCTCAAATCTTAATAACCCAAATATCTGCGGCGTATACAATACAGGAGATGGATCTATAAAGCTAAACAAAACCTATATAGAGGAGGCGATGCAAAAAGCCTCGGTAACGGCTGACCAGCTTATGGACAAGAATAATCAAGCCGCGATTAAAAAAGTAACCACCATAATAGAACCCACATTTATCCATGAGGGCGGCGGACACCAGCAGCAGGCGGCCTGGGCCAGAGCGAACAAGGTACCGGACTATTATTATATCGGACAGGAAGGAGAAGCTTTTTCTAAAGGCGCGCTGCATGTGCTGCAAAAGAATATCGCAGAAAAAGCAAAAGGCAACAATAATTATTACGACCAGATCTTGGATTCTGACCTCGAAAGGGCCGACCTGCTAAAAAATGAAGGCGCGAAGGGCGTGGGGCGATCCATAATGTATTACGCGGTGCCCTCGCAGGAGGGGAAAGCCGCCCAGAACTTCGCCAGTTATGAATCCCTAAAAAAAGAGCTGGCCCTTCGCGAGATAGCGGCGGAGATAGACCCCTCGCGAGCGAAAAAGTATTACGCGAGCACGATGGCACTCACTCAGGAATTAAACTCTCTGTACCCCTGGTACAAGCTTACCATCAAGAAATCAGAAGAAGAGGCGCGCTATTTTCAGGACAGCCTGGATAAATTAAAACCGACTAGCGGCGCGGCCACAACCTTAAGGGTAAAACCGGTTAAAGCATTGCCCTGAATATAAGGATAAAATATGAAAAAAAATGTAATCGCGGCTTCACTTGTAATATGCGCGGCCTGCTTCGCCTGGCTGCAGAATTCCAGCGCCGAGAAGGAGCCCGCGGCGGTCGATTTTCGGGATTTCGTCTGTGACGGTAATTTCTTCACCGCGAAGATACCCGGCACCTGGCCCAAGAGCGAATCCATAACAGCCGGCAGGCAGTACCGGGAGTACGGCGTGGACCTCAAAGGCCCAAGGAATAAGGACGGGGCCTACTCGCGTATATCACTGACCTATTACGCCGCAGACCACCGGCAATTTAAAACAATGGATAAATATATCCTGCTGAACTCTATCCCCGACAGTTCCATGCCGATCAGAGGCAGGAAATACGGCCCGGTCCGAGACGTGACTGTCGGCGGCCGGAAAGGCAAGATGTTTGAAATCCAAAAATTTGACTTCATCCCTCCCTACGCTGTAAAGCCAAAAAAAGTGGCGGTGTTAGTAAAAAAAGTGGTTCTGCCCGGAAAAGAAGGCGGTTTTTACGTGTTAGAGTATCACGCCCCACTGGATATCGCCGAAGCAAATCTGAAGTTTTTTGACAAAGTGCTTGCCAATTTCAAGCCGGGGAAATAGGCATCCGACTTTGCCGTCTTAGGGATGCAGCCGGGGTTAAAAAACCGATTATTGACAGGCTGGCGGCAAATCGTTAAAATTAAACCTATGGTGATAATTATCCGGTCCATTTTCGTCGTATTCTGGGCGGCATCCGCCGGGCTTATCGGTTTGTTGGCGTACAGCGTACTGACAACCGAACATAGCCCGCAGATTATCTGGGCCTGGCTCCTTATGTGCGGGTTAACGCTGCTCTCCGCCACCTGGCTGACCTATAACATCATATTCGGCCACCGCCACAGACCCGAACCGAAGCACCACGACCTTCATTTAAAATGACGCGATATGACCTTGTAATTAAAGGCGGGTTGGCCGTACTGGAAAATGGCCCGGCCAGGGCTGATATTTTTATTTCCGGAGGCAAGATAAGGCGCGTAGGCAGGCCGGCGAAGGGCACCTGCGACGCCGTCCGCGTGATCGACGCCCGCGGTCTCGTAGTTCTGCCCGGGCTCATAGACGCCCACGTCCATTACAGCCTGCACCTCGGGGGCGGAAAAATGACAGCCGACGACTTCTACTCCGGCTCCGCGGCCGCGGCCTGCGGCGGCGTCACCTCTGTGATAGATTATACAGGTCAGGGCCCGGGCGTCCCGCTTCGCGCTGGGTTGAAGGAAAGGATAGAAGAGGCCGAAGGCCTCATGCACGTGGATTACGGTTTTCACGCGATAATTCCGTCGTGGAAAAAGCTTTCGGACCCGGCCGGCCAGATTAAAGACCTTATGGCCCTGGGCGTGAGCAGCTTTAAATTTTTCATGGCGTACGAATCCCGGGGGCTGATGGCGTCTGACGCAGAACTCTTTGAAGCTTTGGAGGCGTCCAGGCGCAGCGGGGCGCTTGTCTGCGTCCACGCCGAATCCGGAGACATAATAGACCTGCTGACGGAGCGCCGGCGGCGCGAAAAGCATCCAGGGGCGGACGCTCACCGGCTTTCGCGGCCGGACTTCACAGAATGGGAAGCCGTGGGCCGCGCCCTCGTGCTCGCGGGCCGCACAGGCGGCAATATATATTTCGTGCATCTCTCCAGCGGCGTTTCGGCCGGGCTTATAGCCAGGGCCCGCGCCATAGGAGTGCACGCAATGGGGGAAACAGCCCCACAGTATCTTGTACTAAAGGACTCTGTCTTACGGCGCGGCGACGGGCATCTCTACGCCACCTGCCCTCCGGTAAGAACGCCGGCCGACTCAAAAGCTCTATGGGCCGCGTTGAACAAAGGCGCGGTCGGGGTAATAGCGACCGATAACTGCACCTTCACCAGCAAGCAGAAAGACGAGTGGGCCGGGGACATCGCCCGGCTTTGCATGGGCCTGCCGGGAACTCAGACCCTGCTGCCGCTAATCTACACATTCGGAGTAAAACAGGGCCGCATAAAGCTCTCCGGCCTCGCGCGCGTCTTATCGTCAAATCCGGCGAAAGTCATGGGACTTTACCCGCGCAAAGGAGCCATAAAACCGGGCTCGGACGCGGATCTGGCCATTATAGATCCGGCCGCATCCGCGGCTGTAGATTTCAGAAAGCTTCAGCACAAGACCGACTATTCCCCATATCAGGGCGTGAAGCTCTATGGCTGGGCCAAGTACACAATTTTAAGAGGGGAAATGATAGCCGAAGAAGGAAAACTATCCAGACCCGACAGGCCAGCAGGCCAGTTTTTAAGAAGGAAGAAATCGGCGATGCCGTGAGGCCGGAATCGTAAAGCGGGAATAGCCAGCGAAAACACCGCAATAAATTACTTCCCTGATTACGCTTTCCGCACGCCATAAGCCATCGGCTTTAGGCTATAGGCAGAATAGCAATCGCTTGCAGTTTACACTTTACTCTTTACGCTTCCCGATTTACGCTTTACGAAACATTCCCCTGGCAATCTTTATATCCTGAAGAATCTGCCGCTGCAGAGATTCCCTGGAATTGAACTTTTTTTCCGGTCGCAAATGCCGCAAAAATTCAACCTCAAGAGTGCGGCCATAGATATCCCGGTCGAAATCAAGTATATGCACCTCTAAAAGAAGCCGGCCACCCAAAGTGTTGACGGTAGGGCGGAGACCCACGTTCACCACCCCGTAAAACACTCCCTTATCCAGCCTTACCTTAGCCGCGAAAATGCCCGGCGGAAGTATCTTAGCAGGGTGCGCGTCAATATTGGCGGTCGGGAATCCCAGACGGCGGCCTATGCCCGCGCCCTTAATTACCTTACCCGATACGGTATAATTCCAGCCGAGACATTTATTGGCCGTCTCAACACGGCCGTTCCGGAGAAAAGTGCGTATCAATGAAGAAGATATCTTATGGCCGCCTAAAGTGACGAAGGACATCGCCTTAAAACGGATCCCGGCTCCGTCGCAGTGTTTCTTAAGAAATTCCGTGTTCCCTCTGCGATTATGCCCCAGCGCGAAGTCCTGCCCGACGCATAGACCGGAGGCGTCGTGAGCTTTCAGGATAATATCGTCAAAAAACTTTTCAGCCCGCATTTCAGCCATAACAGCGTCAAAGGTAACCTCGGTGATGTTCGCCACGCGAAGGTTACGGATGCGTTCTTCGCGCTCCTCCGGCAGCGTGATAAGGCAATTCGCGGCCTCACCGGAAAAAAAGAATTTTGGGGGAAATGGGAAATAGGCCAGGGCACTGTCAATGCCCCGTTTAAGACTCTCGCGGATAAGGGTCCTTATGATTTTTTGATGGCCGAGGTGTACGCCGTCATAAGTGCCTATGGTAAGAAATACAGACATAATAGAGAAGTGGTTAGTGGTTAGGACGTAATGGCCAGTCACCGTATACTTCCAGCCACTAATTACTCGCCACTTTCCTAAAGGTTTTTAAGATCCGGCGGAACATCCAGCAGCCTGGCCTTGAGCACCTCAATAGGCAGCTTTTGCAACGCTTCCCTGTCCAAGGCCTCGTCAGCTTTCCAGCGGTTAACGCTCAGGCGGCGCAGTTCGCTAAGGTGGCCTCCGGTGCCGAGCATGCGCCCTATTTCGTAGGCGATAGACCTCACATAAGTGCCGCCGGAACATTCAACTTCGAACTTTAGCACAGGGGGCTTGAAGGAGTAACTATTCCATGTTATGTTGACCTCGCGGCGTATGGTAGGCACCGCCGAGTTCTTTCTGGCCAACTTATACAAGTGTTTGCCCTTATAGCGCACAGCCGAAAACGACGGGACCTGCTGGATTACCTTACCGGTAAAAAAGCCTATGACACTTTTAATTTTTTCCTGAGTTATCCCGGAGACCTGAGTCTCTTTCTGGACCTTACCTTCCGCGTCCCAGGTATCAGTCTCAATTCCCAACGTGACGGCGCCGCTGTAAACCTTGGCGCAATTCTGAAGCTTGGCCTGATACTTGGTTGCCGGGCCGAGTAGCATAACCAGCAACCCCGTGGCCATAGGGTCCAACGTGCCTGTGTGCCCAATTTTCTTAAAATTAAAACGGCGGCGCAGCAGATCCACCGCATCGTGGGAGGTGATGCCTTTAGGTTTATCAAAAAGCAGAATGCCTGAAAAATGGGGGGAAACTACATTCATTGATTAAAAACTTTTAAGGTTCCTTAATCTAAAATTTTTTTTATTCCGGCCAGAACTTTTTTTCTGGTTTCATTCAAGCCGGCTTTTATCTTGCAGCCGGAAGCGTTCCTATGCCCGCCGCCGCCGAAAGTTTTAGCCAGGAGACTGACATCCGCGTGGCCCCTGGAACGGAACGTGACGCCCGTGCGATCCGCCTCTTCGCGAAAAAGTACGGCGATCTTAACACCCGGCGCCATCATGCCGTAATTAATTACATTTTCCGTATGCTCCGGAGCCGCGTCAAAATCGGTAAAATCGGAGGCCTTCAGCGTAATCACTGCCACCCGGCCTCCCAAAAGCAGCTCCAGGCTGCCCAGAGCCCGCCCCAGAACCTTGAGGGCTTGACACGATTTAGTGGCGTAAAGCAGATCGTTTATCCTTGAGAATTTAAAGCCGGTTTCAAGCAGGCGCGAAGCCACTTCAAGAGTGCGCGGGCTGGTGGCCGGAAAATGGAAGCGCCCGGTATCGGTCACGATACCGACATAAAGGCAGGCAGCCTCAGTTTTGGTGATATGAACCCTCATGCTGTAAAAAAGCCGATAAACTATTTCGGCCGTGGAAGATGAGTGTGATTCAACGATATTAACGTCCCCGTAAAACTCCGAAGTCTTATGGTGGTCGATGTTTATCACTTTCCCGGCGTTTTTCAGCACGGCGGACAGATCTCCGCCGCGCGTGGGGGTGGAGCATTCCAGAAGTATGACCGCGTCAAAGCGTTTTTTCGCGGGCGGGCGCCCGACCTTTATGCTCTTTGCGTGGGGAAGAAAGCTGAGATTTTCCGGCACGGGGTCGCTGGAGAAAAGATATACCTTTTTACCCAGCCGCTTAAGGACCGAAGAAATGGCCAGCATGCTGCCGAGAGTATCCCCGTCGGGATTCAGATGCCCGGCCAGAAAAAAACTATCGCCGGTCACTATTATCTCTTCAAGCTTTTTAAATTCCCGCTCAAGATCCGGTGTTTTCATCTTTCTTTTCGGCCCTGATCTTATCAAAGATCTTCTCAATCTTAGCGGCCTCTTCAGGAGTAAGGTCATACTTGAACATGATGGCCGGAATAACCCTGAGCCTGAGGCGTTTTTTAAGTTCGGCCCTGATTTGGTGAATGGACCGTGTCAACAAGGCTTCGGTCCATATCTTGTCGGATTCTCCGCCGAACACGGAAAAATAAACATGCAGCATCTTGCCTTCGTCAACCAACTCAACTCCGGTGAGCGTTACGATGCCACGGCTGTTGAGTCCGTGTACATCCTGCAGCGCCAGATTGACCTCGCGGAAAAAGAGTTCCTTGAGGCGGTCGGTTCGTTTAAACATGGGTTATTCTTCGTATCCTTTCTTCTTTGGTGATAGCCTCTACAATGTCGCCGGCCCTGTAGTCCTTGAAGCCTTCTATCAGGATACCGCACTCAAGGCCCTTTTCCACTTCTTTCACGTCCTCTTTGAATCTCTTAAGGCCGGAGATCTTGCCGTTGCCGGCAATATCCTTACCCCGCATCACCCTTATAGGCTGATTGCGGAGCAACTTACCTTCCTTGACAAGCGAGCCGGCGACTTTACCGGAACTCAGATCGAAGATTTGCTGTATCTCCGCGCGCCCGGTAACAGTCTCGATTATCTCGGGTTCCAGAAGGCCGCTCATGCCTGCTTTCACGTCCTCTATAAGGTCGTATATGATCTGATACGTCCGGATTTCTACGCCAGCGGATTTGGCTTCTTCCTTGACCTTGCCGTCGGCATCCACGTGGAAGCCGAAGATGACCGCATCGGAGGCTTTCGCCAGCAACACGTCAGACTCGGTAACATTGCCAACGCCCGAGTGGAGAATACGGATCGCAACTTCCTGATTGCTCAGCTTCTCAAGCGAGTCCTTTATGGCCTGGAGGGAGCCAAACACGTCTGTCTTAAGCACGACATTCAGGTTCTTCAGAAGTTTCTGGTCCACCTGAGACTTAAGTGACAACAGACTTACATGTTTTTGATGGATGAGGGATTCTTCGCGCCGGTGAAGCTTTCTCTTCTCAGCCACCCGGCGGGCCTCTTTTTCTGTCTCATAGATCTTAAAGATGTCGCCGGCGTGCGGGAGTTCTCCGCTGATGCCGAGGAGCTCGGCGGGTTCGCTGGGACCTATCTTCTCAAGGCGCTCACCCCGGTCGTTCACCAGAGCGCGCACCTTGCCGTGGGAGGTACCGACAACGAATGGATCTCCCACTTTTATTATTCCGTTCTCGGCTATGACAGTGGCGACGATACCCTTCTGGGAGTCCAGCCGGGATTCGACAACGACTCCGGTGCCCATAGTATCAGGATTAGCTTTAAGCTCCATCATTTCGGCCTGGATGCTGACTATTTCAAGAAGCTTATCCAGATTCGTGCGCTTCTTGGCCGACACTTCGACCATGGCCGTAGTGCCGCCCCAATCTTCCGGGTTAAGCCCGATATTAGCCAGCCGCTGTTTGATGTCCTGCGAATTTGCTGTCGGAAGGTCCATTTTATTAATGGCCACGATTATCGGCACACTGGCAGCCTTGGCGTGATTGACGGCTTCTAGCGTCTGAGGCATGACGCCGTCTACGGCTGAGACCACGAGGATGACGATATCCGTAACTTTTACGCCGTGGGCGCGCATGGCGGTGAAAGCCTCATGCCCGGGCGTGTCCAGAACCGTGATCTTGCCCCTTGGGGTAGTCACCATGTACGCGCCGATATGCTGGGTTATTTGCCCGGCCTCGGTATCAACGACATTGGACTCACGGAACGCGTCAAGGAGAGTGGTTTTACCGTGATCGACATGCCCCATGATTGTAACTATGGGGTAACGGGGCTTAAGGTTTTCCGGTTTTTCCGTTTCAACCTCTTCCACAACCTCCTCGTCGTAAATCGGAACTATTTCCAGATCGAAACCGTAATCCACGGCGATAAGCGTAGCCACATCCGGGTCAAGGCGCTGGTTGATGGTGGCGAACACGCCCATACTCATGAGTTTCTTTATGAAGTCGGTAGGCTTCAGGTTCATCTTTTCCGCCAGTTCGCGGACCACGACCTGGGTGGAGATCTTTATTTTCTGAAGTTCTTTGGGCTCAGCGGGCGCGGCCTCAGGGACCGGCGCGGAGATAGCCGGCTGTTTTACAGCCTGGGCCGGAGCCTGCTGCGGCGCGGCGGGTTTCGCCTGCGCAGCGTGGTGAGCCGGCGCTGCGGATTTGGGCGCGTGGCCCGCGAACGGCCTGTGCGGCTGGGACGGCGCGCCGGGCCTGTAGACCGAACCTGACGGGGGGATATCGGATTTTGCCGGAGCCGCGGGCTTTACCGGCTGGGCCGGGGCCGCGGGAGGTGGCGCCACGGGCTTAGTAACGGGGGGCGCTACAGGTTTCGCGGCGACTGGCTCGACAGGAAGAACCGGAGCCGGAACTTCGGGCTTGACCGGTTGGCCGGGGGGGATATACCCCTCGGGCCTGGACACGGAAATGATAAGGCGCTTGGGCGGCTGCGGCGGCCTCACTTCTTCCTTGGGCGCCGGGACCGCGGGCTCTTCCGCTTTTGTTTTTTTTGGCTTCGCGGCCTGCGGCTTTTTCACCTTCGCCAAAGCCTGCTCGCCTTCCTCTGAAGATTGCCCGACTTTAGTTTTTTTTAAAATTTTAGGCGCGTCTTTTTTCACGGGCTTCTTTTCCGCGCTTTCGGAAACAACCGGCTTGACCGCGCTTTTTTTCTTAGTCTTAGCGGCGTCCAGCCGGACCTTATTATCGTCCTGCGGAGAAGCGTCGGAGTTTAAATCGTCATTTGCTTTCGGTTTCTTTAGACTCATTTTCTTTTACCTCTTTGGTTTCCAAATCTTTAGGGGCTCCCGCGAGGGCCGTCTTGCCGTAAGTCGGGTTATCTTCCAGGAACTTTTTAGCGCCGTCCACGATCTTCTGGGCGGTCTTCTCGCCTATGCCCTCAAGCGCGCACAAGTCCTCAACCGTAAAACCCGCGATTTTACGGATATCGGCCATGCCCAGCTTAACCAGGGTATCGGCCACTTTAGCTCCGATGCCGTCGACCTTAAGCAGGTCGTTAACGGCTATGTCGTTATTTTTTTTGGCTTCCTCCACTTTCTGTCCTTCCGATTTTACTTCCAGCTCCCAGCCGGTAAGGCGGGAAACCAGTTTTATATTTTGCCCTTCACGGCCTATCGCAATGGCCAGCTGGTCGTCCGGGACAATAATGAGAGCCCTCTTGGAAGCCTTATCAATGACGCGGACCGATAGCACCGCGGCGGGGGAGAACGACTTGGCCAGCATGTGCAGCGGCTCCTCGGTATAAGGGATCAGATCAATCTTCTCGTTGGAGAGCTCGCCCATAATGACGCGGATGCGCGAGCCGCGGATGCCGACGCAGGCGCCCACGGGGTCCACCTTGGAGGAATTACTTTTCACTACAACCTTGGACCGAAAGCCGGGATCGCGGACAACATCCGTTATTTCCACCACTTTCTCGGCTATTTCCGGAACTTCGGCCTCAAAAAGGCTTTTAAGGAACGGGATGGAGGCGCGGGAAAGAACGATCTGAAGACCTTTGTTTTCCTTATCCACGCGGTGTATGATGGCGCGTACGCGCTGGTTGATGGTGTAATGCTCGCGCCTTATCTGTTCGGAATAAGGAAGGATCGCTTCGGTCTTGCCAAGATCCACGAAAATATCCCGGCCGGCCACATGGTGCACGAGGCCCGTCACGATCTCACCTTCGCGCGGCTTATATTCGTCAAAAAGTTTAACTTTCTCGATCTCGCGAATCTTCTGGATCAGGACCTGTTTGGCCGTCTGAGCCGCGATCCGGGAGAAATCCTGTATATCCACGGGAATATTGACTTCTTCGTCCAGCTTGGCCGAGGGCTCATGCTTTACGGCCTCTTCCAGCGTAATCTCTATCTCCGGGGTGAAAACTTCAGGAACCACTTTCTTCACCAGGTAGCCGCACATCTCGCCGGTGTCGGGGTCAATAGTGGCCGCGATCTGTGAAGTCTTGCCGAAATATTTGCGCAGGGCCGAAACCAGCGAATCGGTGATCGTTTTAAAGACGTCGTCCCTTTTTATGTTCTTCTCACGCTCCAGCTGTTCCAGAGCCATGATGAGTTCGGTTTTGCCTTTAAAAGTATTTTCTTTAGTCATATGTTTTTACCGCCTATTCTTGGATTATCAGTTCCGTCAGTGTTTTTTCAGGATATCGTCATCGCCCGGATTTAACCGTGCCTCTTCGATATCGTTGAGATTTAATTTAAGATCCCCGCTCAAAAAGACCGCCCCGCTCTCAAAACCCAGCAACTCGCCATAGTAGACGCGCGCGTTGTTGAGCGGTTTTTTGAGTTTTATCTTAACCTTGCTGCCCTTGAATTTAAGAAAATCCTTCTCTTTTCTCAGTACCCGGTCCACCCCCGGGGAGGAGATTTCCAGAATGTAGCCGCCGTCTAAAACATTATTCATCTCGATGTAGGAGCCAAGCTTCTCGCTCATAAGCCCGCAATCCTCCAGCGTAACTCCGCCGCCTACTCGGTCGATGAAGAACTGCAGCAGCAACTTGCCGCCCATTTTAGTAACTTTAAGGTCAACAAGTTCAAAACCCTGCTCAGTCAACAACGGTTCAGTTTCCTTCTCAATGAGTTCTCGTTCCATAATACCTCAATAAGGGCAAATCTTTATAAAAAAAAGCGGCCGAACTTCAGCCACCTCATACACTTATATTAACATTTTTAGCCGAAAATGACAATATAGTAACAGCGCGGCAGAGCGGCAGCAAGACAGTACGACAGGCACCGGCCAAATTTGGAGGCACGAACGCCCCGCCGCGAAATCACGCCCCGATACAGGTTTTTTGCCTTTTATGCCTGATATTCAGTTCCTGCCGCGCTGTCTTGCTGCCGTACTGTCGCACTTATTTACAGATTCCTGGCGAAATATTCGAAAGCTTTTATGAATGGTTCCGGCGGCGCGCTCAATACCCCGGCACCGACCTGGCCGACGCCGGGTTTTTTATGTGCAACCCCGGTGTCAATGAACGGCAGTATACCCTTCTCAACGACCTTTATTACATCGATGCCGGTCGGCGTTCCCCGGAAGTTGAGATAAGGGATTTGATAGATATTATTCTCTCCGGCGGTAATTTCATACATAGCCATGGTATAGTTGACCGCGTCCGCCGCCAGACCGCCCACGAACTGCACAATGGCCGGCGCCGCCGCTATGGCGAAACCGCCCAACCCGTTAGTCTCAGTGATAGCCGAATCGCCTATATCCGGGTTGGCATCCGCCTTGGTGTAGCCGGCAAAAAAAAGGGCATCAGGCACGGGCGAGGGCCCCGTGAACCATTTATCACCGGTGCCGGATAGCTGCACACCGAACTCGGTGCCGTTCCTGGCCATCACCACGACCACGGTGGAACAGCTGATGTCGCGCGCCGCGTCGAGGCAGACCTTGCTCAACGCCATTGAAAGATTCAGGAATGAATGGTCGTTCTTATTGATAAATTCCAGCACAGCCGCGGCCTGTTCCGAATTGGGCGTAGTCGTTATCACGGCAGGCGCTATAGCGCGGTAGAAAAGAGAGGTTCCGGCGCGATTGCGGTTGTGGACCTCGTCACCCATGTGTAGGGCCTGCGCGGTAATGGCTTTGAGATCTATCCGTCCAAGACGCGCTACGGCCC
>JBAXKK010000062.1:0-15902 GCA_037137395.1 Elusimicrobiota bacterium | reverse complement strand
TAACTTTCACCACTGATCCACTTATTCGTTTATTTCCGCATCATCTTAAACAGCAGCGCGGCCGCGAAAAATGCCGCATTGCACAGCACTATCGTAGCGCCGGCGGGTAAATCCATAAAAAAAGATATCGTTATCCCCATAAACACCGACATGACCGCTGTCAGCACGGAAAGCGCCATGGCGGTCCTGAATCCTTTGGCGAGCTGAAGGGCTGTTACCGCCGGCAGAATAAGCAGGGCTGAAACCAGCATAATACCGACAACCTTAATAGCCAGCACGACAGTAACAGCGGTAAGGGAGGTCAGGAGCAGGTCAATGCGGGCAGTTTTTACGCCGGTAAGCTTGGCATATTCCTGGTCAAAAGTAGTTGAGAACAGATCATTATAAAAAGCCACGATGATCAGCAGAACCGCCAGTGACAGGCCGATAGACAAATATACTTCACGGCCGCTTATCGCGAGTATATTGCCGAACAGATAGCTGAAAAGATCCACATTAAACCCTTTGGATAAGCTGGCCAGTATAACTCCGGAGGCTATACCGACCGAGGAAACAATCCCGATAGCTGCGTCACCGTACATCTTCGCCTTTCCGGTAAGCTTTAAAATAAAATAGGAAGCAATCAGCACAACCGGGATGGCCACATAGAAGGGATAGAAGCCGAAGAAGAGCCCCAGCGCTATCGCGCCAAAGCTCACATGCGACAGCCCGTCGCCGATAAGCGACAGCTTGCGCAGAACCAGAAACAGCCCGAGCATGGCGCAGAGCGCGGCGACAAAAGAACCGGCCAGATAAGCCCTCTGGATAAAGCCGTAAGTAAGAAAATAAAACATAATATAAACCAGTGACCAGTGTATCGCTAGTAGTGGTAAGTCAACTAAACTTTGATTTTCTCAGCACTACCCACTCGCCACTTATCACTAACCACTGCTGTTAATGCTGATGGCATATGAGGTGCTGTGAAAAAGTGCCGAAATAGCCGGTCATTTCCGGCGACTGGCAAAAGTCCGAGAAAGGGCCGTAAAAAATAACTTTTTTATCAAGATACAGGAGCTTATTGGCGTAACGCCCGATTTGCGCCGTGTCATGCGTAATCAGGATGCTGGTGATACCTTTTTTCTCGTTCAGCTCTTTTATAATGTCATAAAACCCGTCGCGCGAGGCCGGGTCCAGCGCCGTGCTGGGCTCATCCAGGATAAGCAGTTCCGGGTCCGGCGCCAGGGCTCTGGCCAGGAAAACGCGCTGCTGCTGTCCGCCTGAGAGTTCCCCCACCAGCTTATCAGCAAGGTCACCTATCCCCATGAGCTCAAGCGTCTGAAGGATCTTAATTTCGTCTTCTTTGGTGAATCTCTTTGGGAAACTTTTTTTCGCAAGCAGTCCCAAACCTACAACTTCTTTAACAGTAGCCGGAAACAGCGGATTAAACGTATTTACTCTCTGCGGCAGATAACCGACGCGATTCCAGGCATCAAAACTGCGCATATCACGGCCGAACAGTTCCGCCGTGCCGGTGTAAGAGCCGGTCAGTCCGAGTATCGCCTTTATGAGCGTGGTCTTGCCGGCGCCATTCGGCCCGGCCAGGCCGATATAGTCGCCTTTCTGCACGTCAAAGCTGACATCGCGCAGCACTTCAGCGGAGTCGTAGCTGAATGACATATTCTTAACGGATAAAATAGACATATATCAAGATTAATTTCTTACTACTTACCACTTACCGCACATTCAAGTCCGGCCTTTAGATTAACCAGATCGCCCTGAAGTATATCAAAGAATGAGGTGCCGCGCGCGAACTGATCCCTTGCGATATTGTGCGCGGCGCTTAGCGGCAACATTTTAGCTCCGGTCTCGGCCGCGATCGTTTCGGCTATTTTGGGACTTGTTAATTCTTCGTAAAAAATAAAACTTATCTTATCTTTTTTCACCTGCTCAACCAGGGACGCAAGGTCTTTCGCCGTCGGTTCGGAGTTCGGAGAGAGACCCTGTGCCGCCATATATTTGAGTCCGTAGCGGCGGGCCATATAACCGAAGGCGTAGTGTCCGCCGTAAATTATTTCCTTCGTCCGGCACGCGGAAAGTCCTGATTTATAGGCGGAATCAAGAGCGGAGAGTCCGCCCGCGTAGGCTGCGGCAGCACGGCGATAAACTTCATTATTAGAGGGGTCTTTGGCCGAAAACGCCGCAGAAATATTCCCGACCATTATTTTGGCGCTATCAAAATCCAGCCAGACATGAGGGTCCGGCACCGCCTCCTGATTACCCCGGCCCGTGCCGCCCTCGGGCATCAGCTTGACTCCCTCACCGGCATTAACCACCAGCAGGCGCTTATTAGTAACGCTCCTGACAAGATCTTCGGCCCAGGGCTCCATGAATTTTCCGGTATATATAAAAATGTCCGCTTCATTTATGCGGGCCATATCTCCGGGCTTAGGCTCGAAAGAATGCGCCTCCACTCCCGGCGGAAGCAGGAGTGTGACTTCGGCATTGCGGTCGCCTATTGATCGGGCCATATCGTAAAGAGGGAATATAGTCGTTACAACCTTAAGTCCCCCATCCCCGCCCGCCGCCCCCCCCGCAGAGCGGCGCGACATGACCGACGCCGATATCGCGGCGAAGATCATAACGCCAGCGCAGATAATAAAAAGCGTTCTGTTTTTCATGTTTTTCCCGGTTGGGAGAAAGCGCGGGCTTTATCCCGGTCCCGGGGAGCGAAGTCGTTCAGCAAAATATTCGGATTCTGCTGGCATAAATAGTTCGGGGCCCAGGAATCCTGAAAAAAAATGACCGGGGTTTGGGCGTCATCACGCCCCCAGCGCGCGCCGATTGGAAGAGAAATCCGGCTGACATCCTGGCCCGGATCTTTTGATTCCGGCCACCTGACATGCGTCCAGGGAAGAGATTCCAAACGTGATTCGGCGCCGTACTCGGCCTTAAGCCGATATTGCGCGACCTCAAACTGCAAGGGTCCGACCGCAGCCAGCAGCGGAGATTGATTTGGGTCATCCGACAGCCAGAATCTCTGAACTATCCCTTCGGTCAGGATCTGGTCTAGGCCTTTTCTAAATGATTTATACTGCGCCGGAGTCGGATTGTGCAGCAGGGCGAAACATTCCGGCGGAAAACGCGGAATTTCGTTGTAGGAGATACCGGCGTCTTCGGATAAAGTATCGCCGATAAGAAAATCCGGATGACCGATAAGACCGATTATATCACCCGGCCAGGCCTCGTTCAATATCTCCCTTTCCTGCCCGAAAAGCTTATGAGAGTTGGAAAGGCGCACCCGCCGTTTTGTCCGCTGATGGGTAACCGACATATCCCGGGTAAACTTCCCTGAACAGATCCGCAGAAACGCCACGTGGTCGCGGTGCTTGGGGTCCATATTGCCCTGAATCTTGAAAATGAAGCCGGAAAAAGCGGGGTTATCCGGCTGTATAAGATACTTTCCGGAGCGATGGGCGGCCGGAGCCGGCGCGAGAGAAAGAAAACCGTCCAGCAGGAGCTGAACGCCGAAATTATTGGATGCGCTGCCGAAAAACACGGGGGTAGCGGTTCCGGCCATTACCGCGTCACGGTCAAAAAGTGTACCGACCGAGTCCAGCATCTCAACCTCTTCCAGGAACTGAGCAAGCACGGACGCGCTCAGCCTTTCACGGATGGCCTCGTCTGAGCGGTCTCCGACGGCCTCCGGCGCCCGGTACGCGCCACCTGGAGTATGTTCAAAAAGATGCGCCTGCCGCGTGCGGCGGTCATAGACACCGCGGAAATCTGATCCCGTGCCTATCGGCCAGTTCATAGCGAAGGGCCGCAGGTCCAACAGCTCTTCCAGTTCATCCATAAGCTCCAGCGGATCCCTCGTGGGGCGGTCGAGCTTATTCATGAACGTGAAAATAGGGATCCCGCGCTGGCGACACACCTCGAAAAGTTTCCTGGTTTGGCTCTCAATGCCTTTGCCGGCGTCAATAACCATTATAACCGCGTCCACAGCGGTCAGAACCCGGTAAGTGTCTTCGGAAAAATCGCGGTGCCCGGGAGTGTCCAGTAGATTAACTCTGTATCCGGCGCAATCAAACTGCAGGACGGTGGAACTGATGGAGATGCCGCGCTTTTTCTCCATCTCAAGCCAATCCGAAGCGGTGGCACGCTGGTTTTTGCGGGCCGTAACAGAGCCGGCCAGATGGAGCGCGCCGCTATAAAGCAACATTTTCTCGGTAAGGGTGGTCTTGCCGGCGTCAGGATGGGAAATGATGGCGAAGCTGCGTCTGCGTGTCCAATTTTTCATGAAATATTCTGTTCAAGCTGCGAATGCCGTGGAAAATGCATACCGCTAATTTCATTTTACCATTTATAACCGCGCCCCCTCCCGATTTTATATAATTGAAACAAGCTCTGAGTATACGGTGGAAAGATTGTGTTGTAAAATAATGGAGAGGTGGCCGAGTGGTTTATGGCGCCGGTCTTGAAAACCGGTGTACGCTTATGCGTACCGTGGGTTCGAATCCCTCCCTCTCCGCCAAATTTGTGGTAAGGTGCCGGGTTAATAATAAATAAAAAAATCCGTTATCCGGACCAGGTGATACAAGTTTATCACCGCGCCCAACGCAAGGAACGGGCCGAAAGGGATATGGTCAAAGCGCCTGGCTTTTTTGGCCAGCATAAGACTGACGCCATAAACCGACCCGAAAAAAGAAGCCATAATTAGCGCCGATAACACCCCTTGCCAGCCGGTTAAGGCTCCGATGCCGGCCATTAAAAATATATCCCCCTCTCCGACCGCTTCCTTTTTATATATCCTGGCGCCCAGCCAGGCCATCAGCCATATGATGAAAGCTCCTGCAGCACCGCCCGAGAGGAAACCAAAAAACCGGTTCAAAGCGGGGCCTGAAAAATAAGGGTTAAAAAAACAGGAAACCAGCCCTAGACCGACAAGGGCGTATGAAAAAATATCGGCTATCATCATAGTTTCAAGATCTATAAAAGCTACCACTATAAGGAGATATGCGGCAGCCAGAGCCGCGGCCAGCCAAGCCGGTTCCGCCTGCCATTTCAAAAAAAGCAGAGCGGTCACGATACCGGTAAGGAGCTCCACGGCCGGATAGCGCCAGGGTATCGGCAGGGCACAATGACGGCAGCGTCCCCGCAAAAGAATAAAACTTAAAAGCGGGATATTATCGTAAAAATTAATGGGGATCAGGCACTTGGGGCACCGTGAGCGTGGTTTAACGATGGAAAGGGCCTGCGGCAACCTGGCAATGCAGACATTTAAAAAGCTGCCGATCAGGAGACCGAAGGCAAAAACGAAGACCAATAATGTTACGGTAAGCATAGATTAAAAAAGGCCCCGTCCGCCTTAGCCGGACGGGGCCTTCTCAAACTAAAGTCCCGTTATTAGAACGACGTCCACTGGGCTGTGCCAGCGATGTTCATATGTGAACAGTTGGCAACAAACGTACCCCAAAGGGCAGCTTCAGCTGTGGTGGTATGGGCATTATAATATGTCCAACCGGCCGCGTCAGTGACGGAATTGGCGATGGTAGCGGAGTCAGCGTGCCTGGTGGGCAACTTAGCCATAGGTATTGAGTTCAGATATTTGCCGTCAGTGGTGAGGCTGGTCAACGAGGTGGCTTCAGTCGGGAACCAGCCTTCGTTGTCGCCGTAGTATATCTGAATGGCGCTTCTTACTGTTGAGAGGGCACCCTTGGTCGCGCCTTCCTTTGATTTGTTGATGAGATCAGCAAACTTCGGGATAGCGATAGCGGCAAGAATACCGATGATGGCCACCACGATCATGAGTTCGATCAGGGTGAAGCCTTTTTTGTTCATTTTCATTATATACAACCTCCTGGTATGATACATGCGACATCACATGTGATAAGGGACTCTCGGGATGATGTATAAATAATATCCAAGAGGCGCTTACTAATTGTTAGTTTACATGAATATACCAATGTTGTCAATGGCGAGAGGGGTTTCGATGGAAAGAGCCTGCGGCAACCTGGCAATGCAGACATTTAAAAAGCTGCCGATCAGGAGACCGAAGGCAAAAACGAAGACCAATAATGTTACGGTAAGCATAGATTAAAAAAGGCCCCGTCCGCCTTAGCCGGACGGGGCCTTCTCAAACTAAAGTCCCGTTATTAGAACGACGTCCACTGGGCTGTGCCAGCGATGTTCATATGTGAACAGTTGGCAACAAACGTACCCCAAAGGGCAGCTTCAGCTGTGGTGGTATGGGCATTATAATATGTCCAACCGGCCGCGTCAGTGACGGAATTGGCGATGGTAGCGGAGTCAGCGTGCCTGGTGGGCAACTTAGCCATAGGTATTGAGTTCAGATATTTGCCGTCAGTGGTGAGGCTGGTCAACGAGGTGGCTTCAGTCGGGAACCAGCCTTCGTTGTCGCCGTAGTATATCTGAATGGCGCTTCTTACTGTTGAGAGGGCACCCTTGGTCGCGCCTTCCTTTGATTTGTTGATGAGATCAGCAAACTTCGGGATAGCGATAGCGGCAAGAATACCGATGATGGCCACCACGATCATGAGTTCGATCAGGGTGAAGCCTTTTTTGTTCATTTTCATTATATACAACCTCCTGGTATGATACATGTGCCGTCACATGTGATAAGGGACTCTCGGGATGATGTATAAATAATATCCAAGAGGCTCTTATTAACAATAAGTTTACATGAATGTACGCAATGTTGTCAATAATAAAAAGAGGCCGGACTTGATTGTCCGGCCTTTTAAAAACTGCGCGGGAAGGGGGTGGAGCAAAGCGACACAATTCAATTATCAAGTTCTTTTCCCCCAGTCGCCTGATCACTGAATTGTGTCCTTGATCACGCAGGACTGCCGTCAAGTCCACCCCCGCTCCTTCCTCCAAAGCCGGCCGCACCGGCTGACGTTCGCGGAGCGAGCTTTTTGTCCACCGGACGCGCCGGTGTCGGCTTCAACTCCCTTCCCGCACAATAAAAAGGCCGGACTTGCTGTCCGGCCTTTAAAAAACTGCGCGGGAAGGGAGTTGAACCCATAAGACCTTTCGGTCACACGGTCCTGAGCCGTGCGCGTCTGCCAGTTCCGCCACCCGCGCTCTTGTCATACCCCGCATTTTCTCCGAAGGAAACTCGCGGGCTTATACCGGGATAAATACTTCTTTGCTACATTCAGGAATGTCTATTATGTTACAATTTTAGGATATTTGAAGTGTTAATACAAATTTAAATTATGAAAAAGAAGGAAACCGGAATAGAGATCGTCGCCACCAACCGCAAGGCCAGGCATGATTACGAAATACTGGAAACCTTTGAAGCAGGGCTGGTGCTGGAAGGGCCTGAGGTAAAGTCGCTCCGCCTGAAACAGGCCCAGATAACGCAGAGCTTCGCCAGGGTAGAAAAAGACGGGCTGTACCTTTACGGCATGCACATCCCCCCTTATATTTTCAACACCGTCAAAGAGCTGGATCCCATCCGTACCAGAAAACTTCTCCTGAATAAAAAAGAAATAAAAAAACTCACCAACTCCACAGCCACGAAAGGCACGGCCATCGTGCCGCTTGAGGTCTACTTCAAGAAAGGCTGGGCGAAAGTAGTCCTTGCTTTAGCCAAAGGCAGAAAAGCCCCGGACAAACACGAAGCGACAAAGAAACGGGAAATTGACAGGGAACTCCGCAGGGACTTCAAAGAAAAATTTAAAGGATAAACTCAGGGTAGAGGGTTTAGGGTACAGGGTTGAGGGTGGAAGAGTAAAGAACTCCTTACCCTGCACCCTCACCCCTGACCCCTATACCCTGTTATATTCTCAGACCCAGGCCCGCGGTGACGAGGCCCCGGCCGTGCGTGTAGGTATATCCGCCGGAAACATAACCATAATTCAGGAAAGTCATTTTGACGCCGGCAGTGTATCTGGGCTCGGCTACGGAAACGCGCCTGCCAGCCAGAGAGGGATCGTTAACGGTCTGCACCGTAAGCCTTGTATTATCCATTCCCACGCCGAAATACGGAGACACGACCGGAGTGTTGAGAGATACGGCCAGGCCGTAAGCCAAATGCGCGGCGTAAAAGAACTTGTGAGCGGCCAGATTCCCGTTGACGACCAGCATAGCTTGCACTTTTTTTTGAGGCTGGGTAAGGCCATACTTAAGCCCCCCGCCCGCGACCGCCATATTATCAAAAGAAGCCGCCTTAATAAAACCGTCTATGCGGAAAGGCATACCTATTTCAGCCTGCACCCAGCCGAGGCCGAAAGGTTTATTTTTCTTCAGGATTCCGTTTTTCCTTTCCGGCTCAAATTGCATAACGCCCCGGGCGCTGAAATCGAAGCCGCCGAAGCCCAGCACCCGCGCGGTCTGATTAGTCCCGCTGCCCAGAAGGCCTCCCAGATCCCTGGCAAAAGGTCTGAGATCTGAGGCGACAGCGTTGGGGAAATTGGCGTAAGTGCCGGAGCCGGCGTACGCCGCCCGCGAGGGAATCAGCGCGAGACTGAGCACGAGTATAATTTTCTTTATCATAACTGCCTTAAAAAACCGTGGTCTTATTTGTCGCCCCCGCCGCCAAGAACTTCCTTGACCGTGGTAAGCCCCAGCATCACTTTTTCCAAGCCGTCCATGGATAGTGACCGCATGCCGGCTTTCATGGCAATGTTCTTAACGGGGATGGCGGAAGGGTCGCTCAAAAGTTGTGTCCGGATAGTCTCGTTAAGGATGAGCAGTTCATGCATACCCAGGCGGCCTTTATAACCGGTTGTTTTGCATTTATCGCAACCCACGGCCGCAAAGATTTTGGCGCCAGCCGGAATCTGCACATTGTTGGCCTCAAAAACCGCCCGTTCCTCAGGGGAGATATCAACTTCCTTCTTGCAATCGGGACAAAGCCGCCTGGCCAGACGCTGGGCAAGCACGGCTTTCATGGTGTTGGCGACCACAAAGCGCGGAATGCCCATCTGGGTCAGCCGCTCCAGCGCGGAAGCGGAATCGTTAGTATGTATGGTGGAAAAAACGAGATGGCCGGTCATGGCAGCCTCAAGCGCTATGTGGGCGGTTTCCTGGTCGCGGATCTCGCCGACCATGATGACATCAGGATCCAGCCGCATAAAAGAACGGAGCGCGCTGGCAAAATCAAAACGCTTATCCTCGCCCAGCTTGATCTCCGGGTTCACCGGAACCTGAACGATACCGTCGATATTATACTCAACCGGGTTCTCGGCGGTAATAATTTTTATATCGGGCCGATTGACGTAGTTAAGGCAACCGTAGAGCGTGGTGGATTTACCGGAACCCGTGGGGCCGCAAACTAGCACAAGGCCGAAATTTTTCTTACCGCCTATCCCCTGGAACTGTGCGAGCAATTTATTCTCAGTGTCCGGCAAAAAGCCCATGACCTTGATATCCACGCGCACCGAAGCCCTGTCCAGTATACGCATAACGCAAGCCTCGCCGTAGACGGTCGGGATCATTTCCACGCGGAATTCTATAGGGTTGCCTTTGGCGATAATCTGTATGCGCCCGCTCTGGGGGATACGCCGCTCAGTGATATTCATGGAATTGGTCATGATCTTGATCTTGGCGGTTATGGCCTGCCGGTAGGCCCACGGCACTGAAAAAGAGGCGGCCCGAAGCATACCGTCAACCCGATAGCGTATCATGACCTTGGAATTTTTTCCGTTGGGATCTTCAAAAGGTTCCACGTGAATATCGGAGGCCTTGATATGAAGAGCACTCAATATTATGGCATTGACGAGACGCTCAACTTCGGGGGCGTTCGCGTCTACATCACTGATGTCTTTTTTCTCGGCCTCATCGGCCAGTGAAAAAGATTCTTCCTCGCCAGGCTTTTTAGGCGCGGCCTGGGTGACGGATTCGACAAGCTGATCCACCTGGGCGGAGTCGGCCTTGCCATACACGCTATCAAGAATTTTATTTATGCCCTGGGGCAAAGCCAGATAAACCTTGACCTCAAGGCCTGTCCTGAGTCCGATATCTTCCACCACCAGAAAATCGCGCGGATCGGACATCGCCAGAAACATCACATTGTCCTGGAGCGCGAAGGGCACGCAAACCTGGCGCATGGCGATAGACTCCGGCAGGCTCTGAACCGTTTCTCTGGGCACTTCCATCTTGGAGAGATCTACGGCTTTAAATCCCCACTCGTCAGCCATGACCTTCAGGAGCTTAACCTCGTCTATAAGCTTAAGTTCCGTAAGCGTCTGCTGAAGCGTCTTATCTTCTTTTTCCGCGAGCTCTTCCGCGGCCTTGATACTGTCTTCGGGGACAAGACCGCCCTCTATCAGTATCTCCCTGATATTTTTTCTTCTCTGTAAACCCTTGTTTGGCAGCATAATCAATCTATAATTATAATTTTATTACGGAACTATTACAAATCAAAAATTATCTGACCTCCAAAAAATCACCCTCCGCCAGAACGGCGGACGCACGGCCCGGGGCCAGTTCCAGCACGCTTTTAGCCCCGTAAACCCAGGGAGAGAATCTCCAGGGCTTAAGCGACGGGACCACCTTCACGACCTTAAGACCGGCGTCAAGAAAAACGGCGTCTATCGGAAAGCTCATAAAACAAGTGTGGATCATGGCGCAAGGGTCAAGCCACAAGCCTTCTTCCGGTTCCAGTGTTTTACGCGGAATAAGCCCGAACAATCTGGAACTAAAAGTGTCGGCCTTAAGAACCCTTGCAGCCGCGGCCGCGTTTCTGGTTTTATTAAAAAATATCATGCGCGTAAAACTCCTTATTTCCGCACCCTATCCCCTAAACCCTCACCCCTGACCCCTATTGTTACCGCAACAGAGCGAATTTCCCTTTTGCCGTTCCTTTTTCAGTCTTCATAAAAAATAGATATACGCCGCTGGCCGCGCCGCGGCCGGCCTCGGTATGTCCGTCCCAGGTCCGCGTGGAAATTTTCTTTATCTCTTCCCCCTCGGAGGTGTAGATGGTTATCACCAGATTCGCGCCCGCTATTTCGTCCGGGACAACGAAAGAAAGGAGGCCTGCGCCAGGTTTGTACGGACTGGGAAAGGCGTAGGCCCTGACCTGCGGCGCGGATGGGGTAAAAGTGGAAGAACTATTATTCACGGCCAGAAGCAGCGCCTTATACGCATTAACACGGCCGAAGCCATAAATGGGATCCGGCCCGGCGGTTCCGCGGTCATCGGCGGAATTTCTGATAATATTTCCGACCTCGGAAGGAGACAGCGCGGGCCGGGTGGAGATTATTAAAGCGGCCAGGCCTGCAACCAGCGGGGAAGAGAACGAGGTTCCGGAATCGGAAACGACAATGGAGCCGGGGGCGGTAGAAAAAATATTCACTCCGGGAGCGGTAACGCCACGGCTCAGCATTTCCGTGCCCCTAGCCGAGAAGTAGGCTATGTTGTCGTTGATATCCGTGGCGCCGACCGGTATCATATTCAGACAGTTGGCCGGAGAATCCACGCTGCCGGAATTATTGCCGGCGGCAGCTATCAGCACTAGCCCCTTACTAACAGCATTATCAATCGCAGATTGGAGAGCAGCGCTGCAAAACGTATGCTGCCCAAGGCTCATATTCAGCACTATTTTACCGGTTGCCGGGGAATCCTGCTGATCGGCGGCATAAACTATCGCGCTGATTATCGCGGAATCATCGGTGCTGCAGAAACTTGCCCCGGCCCTGTCCGAGCAGTCAGGCATGCAGTCGGCGTCGCTAAACACTTTAAGCGACAGCAGGCGCGCCCCCCAGGACATGCCGGCCATGCCGTAGGAATTATCTGTGACGGCAGCCGCTATGCCTGCGGCTTTGGTGGCGTGGGAGCACGCCGGCGTGGGCGGATCATTCGTCGTCTGAGCGCCCTCATTGTCAGGGTCAAAGAACTGGCTTGTTCCGGAGAGCTTCGCCAGAAGATCCGGATGCGAACCATCTATCCCGGTGTCAAGAACAGCCACGGTAACAAGATTAGAGAATCCGGTCTCAATGTCCCAGGCTCTGAAAGCGTCTATCTTGGACAGCCCGTACTGTTCCGCCCGGTACGTGTCTATGGGCACTTTCGCGGCGCGGTAGACCCCGGATGGTTCCGCAGCCAGAACTCCGGCAAGCGCTCTCAGCTCCTGCAAGGACGCGGCCACGCTAACCCCCTGCGGCAATTTAATCACCATCCAGCCTATAGATTTAAAATCCCTGACCAATTCAAAACCGGAAGCGTTCAAAAGCTCCCGTTTGGCGGAGGATGATATTTCAGGAGAAAACTTTACCAGCGCCCGCCCGGAGGCAACCTCGCGGCCGCGCCCTGCCTCGCCCGCGGCTGGAGCGGCGGCCGGGCCGGCGGCCGGCAGATATTCCGTTCTCAAAGCGAAGGCAGCGGACAAGCAGAGAACCATCAGAAAAAAGACTAAAAAAGATATCCGGGGAACCAGGTGTTTTTTCATTTACTTCTTAGCGGCCGCGGCGCCGGCGGCTTTTTTATCGGACCGGGGCGCGCTATTAAAAGCCTCTTTGACTTTATTTTCAATCAAGCCCTTAAGAGCGGGGTCTTTTACTTCAAAATTAGCCGGATAAGCCGCCCAGAGCTCGCCGGAAGCCTTCCTGATGACGCCGAAAGTGACCGACAGATCTCCGTCAAAAGCCAATATGACATTGGCCACCCGGGCTTTGGATTTAAGAGGCTTAACTTCTAAAACTGAAAGTTTCAGCTTGGCGGCCTTGCCGGCATAGGCGCACTTTTTTTCGGAAAAACAAGCCCCCAGCTTTTCGTAAAGCGATTTGGACAACAGCCTGATGTCCGTGTAAACCCTGTCCTTATACTCGGTAACCGGCATGACGACCGCGCCTTTTTCAAAGGCAATATTCTTCACGATTACGGATTCAGAAAAAACAAAATCAGCGGCTTTCCCTTTTTCCGTTGCCGCAGGGGCCGCGGCGGTTATTTCAAGCGCGCCGGCGTTTAGAGCCGACAGGATAAGAACCGCCGCAATACAAGCCGGGAATTTATTTTTTTTCATTTATTTTCCGAATTATCCTGACCATATCGTAGATATCGTCCAGCTCGTAATCCGCGCCGGACACCTTGGTGTCAAACTCATTTCCATACTTGGCCCATGCTGTGCGGATGCCAAGAGCTTTAGCACCTTTGATGTCCCGCTCCGCCCAATCTCCGACCATAACGGCTTCCTGCGGCGAAACCGCCAGCAGGCCCAATATTTTCTTAAACGGCTTCGGGGACGGCTTACGCTCCCCGGTGTCTTCAAAAGTTACAATATGTTCAAAATAATGATGCAGCCCCAGCGCCACGATGCGCAGCCAGACCGACAGGCGCGGCGCGTCGGAAACCACGCCCATTTTTATACCGCTCTTCATAAGCTCGGTGAGGGTGAGCTTCACGCGCGGATACAGCGTCATGTGGCCTTCTTTAGCCCGTTTATATCCGATGATTCCGGCCGCCAGGATCCGGTAATCCACCGTCCCGAATTCCTTCACAAGAACCTTGTCAAAAATATTCTGATCTTCGATGCCTTCCTTCCAATAGGTCTCAAAGATCGACTCGTACATCTTCTCCTTCTTCATGGGTAGGCCCGCGTCAAGCATTGCATCCACTGCCGCGTCCACCGAGGCGCGTTTCATGCGCATAAAATCCATCAGGGTGTTATCAATATCAAAAATAACGGCTTTAATCATAATTTTTTAGAGTCTATTGCCCTAGGCTATAAGCGCGCCGCGCGCGCCGTAAGCCGTATGCAGAAAAGAAAATCCTCCTAACTTCCTGCTATCCACTCACCACTATTCACTCGTCACTATCTTTTAGGTTCTGTCACTCTCTCAAGATACTCAAAAGTGCGGGTATCCACGCGGACCTTATCTCCCTCTTTAATAAACATCGGGACCTTTATCCCCAGCCCTGTGTTGACCTTGGCATCCTTCATCACATTGGAAACCGTGTCGCCCTTCACGCTGTCCACGGTCTCAGTTATGGTCATAACGATATTGGCCGGCAAGGCGATGTTGAAGAATTTATCGTTGAGGTAAAGGCCTTCTACCTCCATGTTTTCCGTAAGGAACTGCATCAGGGGGCCGATCTTGGACATGGGCAGGCCGGCCTGCTCAAAGCTTACGTTATCCATAAAGTGAGCGAGCGTGCCGTCGCTGTAAAGGTAGGTCTTGGGCCGTTTTTCCACCATCACGTCCTTAAATTTATCTTCGGGGCGGTAGGTGGTTTCGATGATAGCTCCGGTTTCAAGGTTCTGGAGCTTGACTCTTACCACGGCCCGGGCCTGTGACTTGCGGTGGTGCTGATAGGTCAGCACTTCCACTATCTGCCCGTTCTCATTGGTGAATATCGTGCCTTCTTTGAATTGCGTAGATGTTATCATGTCGTTCTCCTCAATGTCGATTCAAGCAATTTAGAGGCAAAGCCAGCCAGCAACTTAGATATAAGCGAGCTAGCGACTTAGAAGCGCAGTGATCAATTTAGCTAAATTGCTTTACATCCAAACTGCTTTGCCTCTAAACTGCCAGACTGCTTTGCCTATAACCGCTATGCCTCCGAATTGCTAAATTGCCGCTTTGCCTTTCTGATATGCCATAACTTTTAAAGCGAGTATCCTTTTTTCCATGGGAGGATGCGTGGCGAACAGGTCGGCAGCAAGGCCCATTTTTTCCTCTATCAGGCTGCCGCGCGGATCAGTGATGCACATATGCGCCACGCCGTTATTAATGGCGTAGGACGGCATTACGGCAGCGCGGATCTTCTCCAGCGCGGACACTAGAGCCAGGGGATTACGCGTCAGTTCGGCGCCGGAAGCGTCAGCCAGATATTCCCTCTCGCGGGAAATAGCCATGGCCAGCAGGCGCGAGATAAGCGGCGCCAGAACCACCAGCAGTATCCAGACCACGAAAACGACCAGCATGAGCGCGCCGCCCCCGCTTTTACGCCCCCCGGAAGAAGATTTTGCCGAGGCGGATCCGACGCCGGAGGAGCCGCGAACGCGCATGGTCCGGCCAGCCAGATCGCTTAGGAGCGCTATGGCGCCCATAAGAGCGGCCGACACCGTCATGAGGCGCATGTCGTAATTTTTAATGTGACTCATCTCATGGGCCACTACGGCCTGCAGCTCTTCCCTGTTGAGCGAACTCAAAAGCCCCTCGGTGACGGCAATCACCGCGTTTTCCGGATTTATCCCGGCGGCGAAGGCGTTAAGGTCGGCGTCCGGAACTATATACGCCTGCGGCCGCTGCAACCCGGAAGCTGTAGACATCTCCGCGACCACATTTATAAACTGGCGCTCCTTTTCATCCGTGGGAACGGCAAGACGGGCCTGCGTGGAACGCAGCACCATTTTGGCTCCGTTCACCATGCTATTAGCCACCATCCCAAAGCCTATCAGGAGGGCGAAAATGGTACCGTACGGCACCGGCTGAGAGGCACCGGCGGCTTCATAGTAACCCAAGGAGTTCCACTTGTAAGCGGGTTCCGCGGCCGGATTAAAACTCAGGTAGAAGAAGTCAAAGCCCATGCCGATCACAAAAAATAAAATGACAAAAACGAACATGATTCCCCAAGTCATGCGCCTGTTCCTTGCCTGCTGTTCGTAGATGTTCATCAGTTAGGGTTCAGGGGTCAGGGTAGAGGTCCAGGGTTAAGAAGTTTTTTACTATACCCTAAACCCTACCCCCTACACCCTTTTATTATACCGCAAGGTCCACTTTCGGAACTTCCCTGTCAGCGGAATCCTGAGGGAGTTCAAACAGAACCGCGGACGAAAAACCCATCATGGGGGCTAACATATTGTTCGGGAAAACCTGTTGTTCAATGTTGAATTTGGTAACGATATCGTTGTAGAACTGCCTGGCGAAACCGATCTGGTTCTCCGTATGCGTCAGCTCTTCCATTAGAACCTTAACTGATTCATTGGCCTTAAGGTTGGGATAGTTCTCAGT
>JBAXKK010000061.1:0-16497 GCA_037137395.1 Elusimicrobiota bacterium | reverse complement strand
CAAGGCTATGCCAGTGCCGTATCAGGGCCTATGGCCGACAAACGGCCTATGCGCGATGTATCCGAGAAGGTGAGGCCCGGCTTAGAACGAGGCATAATTAGGCCTCGCGTCCGGGCCGCAAGGCCGCAGGTGTTTTCCTGCGCAGCGAAAACACCGAGGCGGGGTCGCGCAAAACCGCTATGCGGTTTATGCGTGACTATGCCTCCCGAATGGGCGCCTGCTATGCGGGCGGAAAGTTACAACTGCAACTTTCAGGCTAGTCAAAAACATATAACGGACAAACTGAAAGCGGCCGGCATCAGCTTTCTTGTAACCGCCGGCGACAACGCTGTAGAGTTATCCCTCCTTGAAACGGCGGACCCGCTCAGGATCCTTAAGATCAGGGACATTCTCTACAGGGCCCTTAACGGGTTGGAACCTTTTTTTACGGTTTACATTAAAGATCTGCCTTTTTGTTTTATGCCTGACGCCTGGGACCATATCCTTTACCGCAAAAAATCCGGCGCGACCTACGCGCGGATCGCGGCCTGCGCGGCCTGTCGCTTGAACGCCTTCTGCCCCGGCCTGGAAAAGAAAAGTGTTTTCAGCAGGAGCTTACGCGCGGAACTTTCTCCCGTGCTGGCCGCCCCGAACGAAGTGGTCATAGAGCTGACTAAAAAGTGCAACCTTAACTGCCTCGTCTGCTTCTCTGACCGCAGGAGCGAAGAAAGGCCGCTTAAAGATCTCAGCGCGGTGCTGCGCCAGGCAAAAAAAATGGGCGTCAGGAACATCCGCTTCACCGGCGGCGAACCCTTTTTAAGCAAAAATCTGCTGCCGCTGCTTAAAGCGGCAAAGGCGCTGGGATTTTACACTCTGGTAAATACGAACGCGGTGGCAGCCGACAAAAAACTCCTTGAAAAAGCCGCGCGGCACATAGATAATGTCCTTGTTTCCCTGCAGGGCCGCGATAACAAAACCGAAGGCGAGGCCACCAGAACCCCGGGACTTTTTACCGCGAAGCTCGCCAATATCGGTTTATTTAAGACCGGCGGCGTAAAGGTCTTGCGTCTGGGCACCGTCATTTCGAAAGATGTCTTGAATAATTTCCCGGCCTATTACCGGCTGGCTGTCAGACTTAAAGCGGATATCTGGGAACTTTACCGGCCCATGCCGGGGCATAGCGCTCAGAGCGGCAAAAAAGAATTCCGATTGAAGAGGGAAGATATTAAGCGGCTGTCAAAGAACATAGCCTCTCTTAAAGCCGGCGCTCCGCGCGTCGTCATGGCGAACCCTGTCCCCTTATGCCTGGTCCCTGCCGCCGAAAGGAAAAACTTTCTGGGGGCCGCTTTTGACGACGGGCACACCCGCGTGGTTTACGATACACGCGGTTTTTTTAAGCCGAGTTATTATATAGAAAAGAATCTGGGCTTCTCCCTTAAGAAAGCCTGGGATTCCCGATTCCTTAAAGACTTAAACCGGCTCGATTATCTGCCCGGGCGCTGCAAAGTCTGCCGCGATCTGCTTAAATGCCTGGGCGGCAGCCGCGCGCTGGCAAAGGACGGCGGGAGCGGTTATCTGGCGGAGGACCCGTGGCTATAAAAAAAACCGTTTTTCTGCGCGACGACGACGTTACCGCCGCGGACCCTAAATTTCTCAGGGTTTTCAAATTCCTGCTCAGCGAGAAGGTCCCGGCGGTATACGCGGTAATCCCGGCAAAAATAAAGCCCGGTCTTAGCCGCCTGTTGACGGGACATCCTGAGGCCGGACGCATGTTTGAAATGGTTCAGCACGGACTCTCGCATTGCGACCACGCCGGCAATCCTTTTCTCCGCCAGGAATTCGGCCCGGTCAGAACCTACCTCCTCCAGCTCGCGGATATACGGGCAGGCCGCGACCTTATGAAAAAAAACTTCGGCCCCCTCTTCATCCCCGCTTTCGTTCCGCCTTTTCACATGTACAATTCCGACACGGTAAAAGCCGTAGGCAAAGCAGGCCTTAAAGCTTTCTCAGCCAGCAAAACCACCGGCGCTTTTTATGAGCTCGGCCTAGTCTTTCTGCCTGCGCGGGTGAACGTGAATGACTATGACCTGGACCTTAAGGCCATACCGCTGAAATTGGAAAAGCTGAAGGAGAAAACCCTTTCCGCGCTCAGAACTCCCGGGCCGGTGGCAGGGGTGTATTTCCATCACTCCGACCTGAACGGACTGAGCTTGGAAGTGTTTAAAGAGTATATTATATTCCTGAAAAAGCTGGCAGGCCTCGGCTGGATAGAGCTGGCGCTCTTCTCAACAATTATAAAAAACATGGCAAAGGATTAGCTAATAAGGCAATCATCTCATCTGCTTAGAAATGTCTGAAAATATCAAACCTATGACAGCAGCGCGCGCAGCCCGCGGGCAGTTTGGCGCTGATGTTCTTTTTCTTGAACGCCATAAGCTGTTTTATATCCGTTGTAAGGACGTCGCCGGCCTTCAGACCATACAACACGCATAATCTTACCCTGCCGTCCGGTTCTATGTTAAGGGTGTTCAGCGCCCGTTCACACGATCCCACTGGTTTTATTTCTCCGTTATAATAGAGATCAAGGTCACCCGCGGTCATGAGCGGCCTGGTCTCAAAATGGGCGGTCCCGCCGATGCGTCTTATAGCCGCGAACTGGCGCCATATCAAAGCGGCGTCGGCTGAGTAATTCACAAGTTCCGGCGTTATTATCCCTCCGGCCCTGAGGAACGGCGGCGTCCCGGCGGCTTCATGGGGCTTCAAAAACTGCATATGCTCAAACACTACCCTGCGGACGCCCGCGCGGCAGCCCTGTCGATAGACTTCAAGAAGCTCACCGGCATTTTCACGGTTCACGACGCAATTCACCATGATATCGGTTTGCGGCGCGGCCAGGGCGGCGAATCTTTTCATGTTGGCAATGAGTCTCCGCCAGGCCCCTTTGCTCCCGGTCAGGCGGTCATGCGTCGCCTCCGATCCGTGCAGGGAGAAAATAACATAATCCGGCTTCAGCTCCGCGAGCCTTTCAGCACTTAAGGCGTTTAAAAGAGTGCCGTTGGTGTTAAGGCCGCAGCGCGAGCCTGACTCCTTTATATGGCCCATGATCTCAAAAATATCCGGGCGCATCAACGGCTCTCCTCCTGAGAGATAAAAATGAGTCCCGGCGCCAAAACGGTCCACTACACGCAAGACTTCCGCGGTCGAAAGCTCACGACCTTTTTTATTCAGCAGTCCGTGGTGTTTGAGATAGCAGAAGCCGCATTTAAGATTGCATCTGTAGGTCAGCTCAAGCATGACTTCTTTAAACATCAGCTTCTCCTCAAAGAGGCGCCTAAAACCTCAGCGGCAAAAACTTCGGCGCCGTTAAACGCGCCGGGGTCCGGCTCAAAAGCCGGGGCGGGGTGCAACAGAGATAAATCCAACTCCCGGGCCAGTATTTCAGGAGTAAGCGAGTCATAATCCAGCACCGCCGCGCCTGCCAGTTCCTTCAGCATGGCAGCTCTGGCAAGCTGATCGGAATGCTCGGCTCCGGGGAATCCTTTAAAGGGAATAAGGACCGTCTTTTTATTCAGATATAAAACCTCGTATGCCGTCCCACCGGCCGTACCGGCCGAGACCGCCGAACCGGCCAGAAGTCCGAATAAATTTTCCGTTTTCATTAAAAGCGTAACACCTTTTATCCCGCGGTTTTTGATAAGCGCGCGCCAGGAGCGCATCTCAGCGTCTGAGCTGGCCGGCCCGGCCACCACGGTCATGGGCAATCCGCTTTTAAGGAGTTCTTTGGCCAGAATGGCGCAGGTGATGATATCCGGCGAAGTGGAGCCCCCGCCCCTATGGATAAGGATAAAGCGGCCAGCCTTCCCCTTTGGCGGGATACGGGGGAGCGGCGGCATGACATAACCGGTAAAACAGAGTTTAGTCTTAAGCGCCCTGAATACTTCAAGAAAGCGCCTGCTCGTGATGCGTTTTTCAAAAGGCACGGCGGCCGCCATATATTTAAGGTCAAAGCCCGCGGGAGAATGAATAAAGATGCGGTCATACAACCCCGCGAAATCAAAAAGATCTTTAATGTTTTTTTCACTATGGGAAAAATACGGCATCGGAACGGAAGCATAGATCTTTATTCCGGAACTTTTAGCCAGCTTTAAAACCGGCACTATTTCACCAGCACATGCAGTCCTGCCGAAAGGGAAATAAGCAGTCAGTAAAAATTCTGGTTTGGAGGCGCACAAAGCGGAGAGCAGCACTTTTTGTCTTTTAAGTTTATTACGGGCAAGGCCGGAGGCCAGGGGGATAAACGGGCCGCACTTCCAGCGGCGGTCAGGCGGATAAACCGCGTCGGCGTCTCTGAGAAGTGTAATTTTAAGGCGGTTTTTAGAGAAGATCTTCAGACTTTCGGCTAAGCGGAAAAGGTGTACTCCGTGACCGATGTCCCCGCCGGGGCAGAAATGATAAAACAGTCCTTTCATAAGAGCCCGCACCGGCCTGAGGGCCACAACTAATACGAGCCGTGTGAGCCGTGCGAACCGTGTGAGCCGTGTGAGCCGTGTGAGCCGTGCGAGCCATGTGAGCCGTGCGAGCCGTGTGAGCCGTGCGAGCCATGTGAGCCGTGTGAAGAATGCGAACCATGCGACGCGTGCGAACCATGCGAAGAATGTGACCCATGCGACGCGTGCGAACCATGCGACGCGTGCGAGCCGTGTGAGCCGTGCGAGCCGTGCGAGCCGTGGCTCTGGTGACTAATATGCGAGGTAGCAGTGAAGTAATTATTGTGTATGGCCTGGGCGCTGGCCTGATCAACCATGGCTGTCCCCAGAATACCCAAAGCCAGTCCGGTTTTCACTATATCGGAGTCCAGCATCTTTCCCTCTTCACTGGAGAAGAATAGCTTGATATTTTTTGTTATTTTGGATGTTTTTTTTCCCATATATCGCTCCCGTCAGTTCTTGCCCAAAACTTTCTTCACTTTACTGTTAAGCTCCAGCTGGATCTTATCGTTCTCTTTCTTCTGGAGATCCGCCTCGTTCCTTAGGCGGTCCGACTCTTTCTTTTCTGCGGTCTTCAGTCGGTCGGCCTCATCCCTGATCCGGTCCGCCTCTTTTTTCTTGAGGTACGCCTCGTTTCTCAGGCGGTCTGTTTCTTGCCGCTTAAGCTCTGCCGCGATCTTCTGGCGGTCCGCCTCTTTCTGCGCCGCTTCTTTGCTGAGCTGCTTCGGAGAAACATTAGCCTTTATCGCTTCCCTAGACATACCTATAAAACCGCCGGTCACCTTTTTAACCCTCTCCACATATGAACAATAGTTCCTGGACATTTCGTGAACGATACTCTCGCAGGACGCCGGATTCCCGGTGATCCTGGCCTCGCAATAACCTTCGGACGATGAAGGGCATCCGCCCATATTACCGTTCTTGATGGCGCTGTATACCTGGAAAGTGACAAGACATTTCGCGTCTCCGCCGCAGGAGGACGCTGACGAGGGCAGTGCCTTGTCGATCTGGCCCTTCACTTCGGGCGGCATACGCTTGCTCAGATAGTCGGCCGCGCCGCTCATTCCGCCTTCAGCGCCGGCCCTGCATAGATCCGACACTGAAATCCGGGCAACATCTTTCGGCTGCCAAGAGGAAAGAGTTTTTCGGCAATAAACGGGGTCCTTCACATTCCCCGCGATATAGGCCAGAAGCAGCGTGTTTGTGGCCAGTTCCTGGCATTTATACTTTGGCGTTGAAGCGGCGTCCCACTTATCCCGGCCCTGCGTAACCTCGGCCGGCAGCGTGTCGCATAGGGCAATGTTTTCCCGCGCTACGGCAACGCAGCCCACATAGCTGGCCATCATATCGTACATTTTTTGTGTTTCGCCAAAATCGAAAGATCCTTCTTCTACACCACTGCCCCAATACGTTCCATGCGTCAGCCGCATCTCTTCCAGGGATCCTCCCAGGCAGGCCCCTTGGTAATTGGTGGGAACTTTCGGCAGGATAAGACCGCCGCCATCCCCTACGGCATCGCCGAGTCCGATCGCCCCGCCGGATGCTACATAGTCGGTAGAAGAAAGAGGTAAAGCCGCGCCCGTCTGCTCACTCTGCGCGGACTTGGACGGCATACTAACACTTTGCAGGCGCTTGCCAGCAAAATACTGCAAAATAAGAAGTAGCCCACCCAGGACGACCAATATAAATATGCCCCATTTTTTCATGATATTATCACCCTTGAGTACAAATAATCCCCTTGCCCCGCAGCAAGGCCATTATATATATATCATTTATAGCACATCCCGTGCCTGTTTTCAAGACCTCGGCAGGCCTAGGGGGCCTGGAGAGGTTCCGGGTACACCCATTTTCTAAAGACTTGATGAGTGGTTTTCTTATTCTTCAACAAATTAAAAACAACCTCAAAAACCCCTTTAAGGAATTTACACCGCTCATTGGCCGGCATATAGCCCCAGAGGCTGCCCTGGGTCTGGTAATTATATACCGGGCATACGCCGCAGTAAGGCCGCCACACGCAGCGCGCACACATCGGCTGAGAATCCAGACTGGAAGCCGCGGCACAGGCTTTAACCGCGGCGGAAGAGACAACGCCGGCATAGGTGTCCTTAAAAATATTGCCTGCCCTGAAAAGGGGGTCGCCCTGCCAAGCCAGCATCCGGGCCTCGTCGCAGGTGTATATATCCCCGTTAAAATTATAAGTAAGTTGTCCGAGCCCGGCCCCGCAGGGACAGCGGAGATCTACATATTTATTGTCTTCAAATCCTAACACTTTTTTAAGTATCAGGAAGGCCGTTTTTTCTTTTAAAAAAATCCCTTTTTTATTCAGTTCCACCACACGCGCCAGGCTTTTACAATAGAACTGCGAGAACTCTCCGGAGGTATAACCCGCTGTCGCCCAGACGTTGCGGGCAAAACCTATCGGCGTCAGCGGCCTGATAAAGATGGAATGCAGTCCCAGCCGCGCGTATTCGTCGATAATTTCCCTTTCCCGGCCAAGAGAGTAGCGGGAAACCGTCAGCAGCGCGCTGGGGCCGCAGTCGGAATCCTTGCCGCATCTCTTCTGGAAATACTTTATCCACTTGACTGTCAGAGCGTGGGAACCGCCCGCCCCGTGCCGGAGGGGGCGGTTCCGGTCGTGAAGATCAGCCGGCCCATCCAGAGAGGTACAGAGAGCAACCCCGTGCCGAATGAGAAAGGAGGCTTTTTCTTCGGTCATGAGGCTGAAGTTTGACACCAGCGCGAATTTTATCTCTTTGCCGGCGGCCTCGGCTTTGCGCTCCCCGTAGATGACGGCTTCTCTCAGCGCTGCCCAGTTAAGCAGCGGTTCTCCACCCTGGAATTCAACAGTGAGCCCCGGGCCGGGCGCGTTAAGGGCGAAATCCAGACTTTTGTGAACCGCGCTGATATCCATGTCTGTGCCGCGCGCCGCGGCCCCGGCCGCGCCCGCCTGACAATAAAGGCACTTGTGATTGCAGCGCAGGGTGAGCACCATAATATGGAGGCCAGGCCCCCGGCGCACATAAGCGTTGGACTGCCCCCACTTAGCCGCCTGGTCTTCAAAATCCAGCATATCCCGGACGAATCCCTTGTCGCGCAGCTCGTTCAGCGCCGGAGAGGCCTGAAGCGTCCCGGTGCGCGAAAACCGCCTGAACTGCGCGGCGCCGAGGCGTATGTGCTCGCCCGCGTCATTGGTCAGCAGGTAATCTCCGCCTAGTTTAGCCCAGTAAATATGCGGCGGGACTTTGATTTCAGTATTTTTTTTGGCAGTCATTTTAATCGAATTATGTTTCCGAAGGTTTCGGAGTAAAAAAGGCGCCGCAGGGGTTGAAAGCCCGCGGCGCCCGATAATCTTTGACCCGCAATTAAGGCCTGCCGCCCATGATAAGCGCCAGTATAGCCTTAACCGTGTGAAGCCGATTCTCGGCCTGGTCAAACACCACGCTTTGCGGCCCGTCTATCACGGCGTCTTCCACTTCGGCGCCCCGATCGGCCGGGAGCGGGTGCATATAGACGGCGTCTTTGTGCGCCATCTTCATGCGTTTCTCGGTGCAGACCCAGTTTTTATATTTGGCCAGGATCTTCATGCCGGTATCTTTTTTATCGGCTTCCGGGACATTGATATCTTTTAAGTGCTGGTGGCAGCCCCAGGACTTAGGGTACACGATATGGGCGCCCTTGAAAGCTTCGTCCATATTATGGGTAACCTTAAACTTAGCGCCGGTGTCTTTAGCAAACCTTTGCGCGTCTTCCATGGTCTTGGGGATCAGATTGAATTCCTTCGGATAAGCCAGCGTCACGTCCACGCCGAACCGCGGCAGCAGCGTGATGAGCCCCTGCGGCACTGAGAGGGGCCGGGCGTAGGCCGGAGCGTAGGTCCAGGAGACGACGCATTTCATGCCCTTTAAATTACCCCCGAACTTTTCCTGCATGGTCATGAGGTCGGCTATAGATTGGCAGGGGTGATCCACATCGCACTGAAGATTAGTCACCGGGATTTCGGCTTCTTTGGCGACTTCACGGATATATTTATTACCGATCCCGTAGAAGCAGTTGCGGATGGCGATGCCGTGGCCGTAGCGGGAAAGAACCTTGCCGGTGTCTTTGGGCGTCTCGCCGTGCGAAATCTGCATCTTATCGGGAGTGAGATCGTGAGCGTGGCCGCCCAGCTGGGTCATTGCGGCCTCGGTGGAATTGCGGGTGCGGGTGGATTGTTCAAAGAACATCATGAACAGGGTTTTATCCTGCAGTATCCTGTGCGCTTCGCCCAGAGAAAATTTTATTTTAAGATACTTGGCTACCTCTAGTACCGTCTCAAGCTCTTCCTTGCTCCAGTCCACGGTCTCGATCCAGTCTTTACCTCTTAACATTGATTTCATAAGCTGTTACGCCTCCTCAAGGATGGAATGGTTACTTTCAGCATAACCAGTGTCAGGGCGCGTGGCATGCCACCGGACGGCCCTGTGTAATTATTTTACCACTTTTCGGCGGCCTTGAACTTATTTGGCGGTTTTTTGAGGTTTTTGTATCGTCAGGCCGGTTTTTTTGATAACCTTCCTGTATTCTTTACCAGTCGCGGCCCAGTCCACCGTCTCCACCCTGAACGGAAGGCCTGCTCCGGTAAACGCCGTGGAAAGTTTCTCCAGGCGCAGCGGGGTAAGCGGTTGTGATGTCATTACCGCGAGGTCCAGATAAGAAAACTTTTTAGCGGTGCCCTCAGCCCTTGAACCGTAACACAGCACCTCGTATTCCGGGACATTGCCGGCGAGGATGCGTTTTACTTTTTTAAGATAATCCGGTTTTAGATCGATCATAATTTATCCAGTCAGAGGCCTGGCGGATGCGCGCTCAGCCGTCCATACCTATTTTTTAGCAAATGCCGACGGAGTTAGCAACAAAAATAGTGTTCAGTTTTTCACTCCCCACTACCCACTATCCACTAATCACTGGCTTTAAAGGTACTGCGTTATTGCGGCGTAGAACACTGCCGACTTTACCAGGTGGTCTACCGGCATATTTTCGTTAACAGTATGCGCGTATATCTCATTGGACGGCCCGAAACCGATGGTCGGGATCTTAAGGCGGCCGGCGGTAGCCACGCCGTTGGTGGAGAACACCCATTTATCCACTACCGGCTTTTTGCCCAGAGCGACGATGCCGGCCTTCACTCCGGCCTGTACCAATTTATGATTTTCCGGCAGCACCCAGGTGGGGAAATATTTTTCCTGGCCCACCTTCAGCCCGGTCCACGACATCGCGTCGTAGTAAAGTACTTCCACTTTAGCCCCGGCCTTTTTAACCGCGGGCAGGTGCTTTATCTCTTCCACGGAAGACTTGAGCGTCTCGCCAAGCGTCAGGCGCCTGTCCAGATATATTGTGCATTCGTCCGGCACCGCGTTCAGCGATGGCGTCTTGCACTCAACGGAGGTGACGACCACGGTGCCCTTACCCAGGAACTTATCTTTTCTGAGCTTAGGGTTTAAAGCGGTGATCTGTTCTATAATAGCGGACATTTTTACCACGGCGTTATCGCCGCGCTCGGGAGCGGAAGCGTGGCAGGAACGGCCCTTTGTCACCACCTTCATTTCCATCCGGCCGCGATGGCCGCGGTAGACGGCCAGGTTGGTAGGCTCGGTCAGCACGACAAAATCCGGCTTTATTTTTTCCTTATTGATAATGTGGAGGAGCGGCAGACCGTCGCAATCCTCTTCCATGACAGAGCCGACGGCCATGTAAGTGTAATCACCCTCAAGCCCCAGCTCTTTAATCAGCTTTCCGCCGTAAACCATTGAGACCATCGAGAGCTTCTGGTCGGTGGCGCCTCGCCCGTAAATTGTGTCGTTTTTAAAAACCCCGCCAAAAGGATCTATCTTCCACGCGGTCTTGTCCCCAATGCCCACGGTATCTATGTGGGCGTCTATCATGATCTTTTTTTTGCCGTGGCCGATGAAGCCTATTATGTTCCCCATAGCGTCGATCTTTATTTTATCAAAGCCGACCTTTATCATCTCTTTTTTTATGCGAGTCACCAGGCTCCCTTCCTGCATTGAAAAACTGGGAATGCGGATAAGGTCCCGGGCAAAAGCTATCATGTCTTTTCTGTGTTTTGAAACGGCGGTATTGAGTTTATTAAGGTCCATGATTCCTCCGTATTCGACTGGAAAACAGCGTCATACAGCCGGCAAATAACAAACAGTCGCGGCAATCTCCGCCCACCGCCCGCTATTTACCTTCTCTACATTGTATTTAAAGACTGCCGGCCTTGTAAAACCTTTTCTATCCTGAGGCAGCGTCACAGAAAGGAGAGATATTTATCCAGCGCTTCCACAAAAGCGTCTATATCGCCCTTTGAGGTGTGTATAAAGAAAGAGATCCGCGCCGTCTCGCCTATGCCGCTCAGCAGCGAAGCGAGGTCCGCGCAGTGGCGTCCGGTGCGGATGGCCACAAAGCGGTCTTTTGAATAATTGTTAAGGAAAATGTTAAGGTCCGCCGGAGCGAACGCGCCTTTGACGGGCACGAAGGAAAGCAGGGCGCCGCGCTCAAGGTCGCCGGGCTCGCCAAGTATTTTTATTTGTCTGAAGCCGGCAAGCGCGGCGAAGGCGTGGCGCGAGAGCGTGACCATATGGGCGCGCACCGCTTCCGGGCCTACCGCTTTAAGCGTCTCAAAGGCCTTTGCCAGGCCGATGGCGCCGGCGTAATTTTGTATACCCGCCTCAAAACCCTGATAATCACCCAGATATTCCACTTTAAAGCCGCGGCCTGAGAACTCCACCTTTTTAACCACCCCGCCTCCGACTTTAAAGTGCTTAAGCCGGGCCAGCATGCCAGCCCTGACCCAAAGCACTCCTATGCCGAAAGGGGCGCCCAGCTTATGCCCGGAAAAAGCCAGGGCGTCCGCGCCTGACTCCAGCGCCCGCACGGCGTGAGTGGGCGCGTACTGAGCGTCATCGGCAAACACGGCCGCGCCGACCGCCCTGGCCATGGCCGCCATCTTACCGAACTCCGTCACGCCGCCGGTAAAATTGGAAGCGCGGGTGGCCGCCACCAAAGCGGTTTTTTTATTCAACATCCGCCCGAAAGCGGCCAGATCTGGCTTAAGTCCTTTAAGGGGTATAACCCTGAGTTTTATTTTCCCGGCCTTTGAAAGGTTGTAAAAAGGCAGAAAAACGCTGTTATGTTCCAGCGGCGAGAGTATGACCTCGTTCTTTGCCGGGGTGAACGGGAAAGCCCCGGCGAAAATATTCACGGCTTCGGTCGTGCCGCTGGTGAAGATGATCTCCCCCGGCGAGGCGGCGCCGACGAACTCAGCCGCGGCGGCCCGGGCCGCGGTGTACTTCTCCTCAACAGCCCTGGCCAGCGCGTGCGAGGAGCGCTTGCCGCCGCAACCGCCCAGATCCAGCAGAAATTCCTTCTGCGCTTCGGCGGCCGACTTCATCTTAAGCGCGGTGCACGCGCTGTCGAGATATATCATTCTTCGCCCGCCGAACCTGCGCTTGAGCGCCGGAAACTCACTGATAAGCGGCAAAGTTATTTTTTTATTCATATCTGATTCCTTCCGCGCAGCGAGTGGTGAACGGCGATATAATCTTTTCTGGGACCGGGACACAGCCTGAAAAAGCCGCATCCTTTGCATTGCGGCACTTTTTCCTTTTCATCCAGGTGCGGCCCCTTTACTCCGGCGCGCATCTTAGCCATATCCACGTTTTTAGCGTTATGCCGGCCAAGAAAACAGGGCGGGATATGATCTACGTCGCATTTGAGCCCTTTCTTGCCGCATAGGTCAAGGGCTTTCAGGAGGTACGGCGCCGCCTTATAATATTCCGGGATGAACCGGGAACCTTCGGCACGGCCTATCCCTTTTATAAAGCTGAACTGCAGCCAGGAGAGACCCTTTAGTTTTTTTGCCACGAAGGCGGCGAAGCAGGCTGTTTTTTTGCAGTTAAGTTCGGATATCACATGCGTCAGCCGCACTTGCGCGCCGAGGGAAATAATTTTTTTCACCGCTTTTGTCCGCGCCGCAAAAGCGCCTTTTATCCCGGTGATCTTAAAATCCAGCGCGGCGTTATGAGCCGGGAAATTAAAATTAAAATAGCCTTTAGCGGAATGAACGGCTTTAACCAGTATAGCCCGCTCTGCAGGCGTCATACCTGATATAAGCACGCCGTTGGTCTGCAGTTCCACTGTCCGCCCGGTCCTGGCGCAAAAGGTTATGACTTTGATAAGGTCCCCGAAATCCGCCAGCAAAGGCTCTCCGCCGGATATCTGCACCAGTCCGGGCTTCATCCCGGCGATCTCTTTCAGCCAGGAGCCGATGTTCCCTTCGCCTTCAGTTTTCGCGTCAGCCGGGTAGGAGCAGAACACGCATTTCTGATTGCAGCGCCTGAACAAGTGTATTAATGACATAGGCTTAAGTTATATTCTGTTCCACGCCAACTCCCCTGAACCCTGTCTCCGGGGCTTCCCTTTGAGAGGATTGAAAAACAGGTCTCTAAAATTATAATACAATTATTGTATTATAGCGGTAGTGGCTTACTTTTTGCAAATTTTAAGGCACTTCTTTAAGTTTTTATGAAAAAACTCCATCTTTCCCTCACCGGCCTCTGTAATGAGCGTTGCCTTTTCTGCACAAAGGCGGGGCAGGGCGGCCAGGGCGAATTATCCGCGGCGCAATCCCTTCGGGTAATTTACGCGAAGCGCACGGAAGGCTGCGACACTCTCATCTTCGACGGAGGTGAGCCGACACTGCGGCCTGATCTGGGGGCCCTTGTCTGCGCGGCCATAAAAATGGGCTATCGCACGATAGCCGTTGTCACGAACGGGGTCGCGCTCGCTGATAAAAGCGTCACGGACAGGCTATCATCCTGTCATCCCGCCGCGACGCGCAAGCTTGATTTCTGCGTGTCACTGCATTCACATCACAGGGATATTTCGGAGCGTCTCACCGGCTCACGGGCGACATTTGAACGCACACTGGCGGGACTCGACAACATTCTTGAGGCGGGATTTTCAAAAGTGTCCGTATATCATGTCATAACCGAACTGAACTACCGGGAGCTGCCGCAATTCGCGGAATTTATCATAAAACAATTCCCAAAAGTCAGCGAGGTTACATTTTCCTATATTTTCCCCTCCGGAGCCGCGCTGGAACATATGGAAATATATCCCCGGCTTTCAAAGGTCACCCCGTACTTTAGCGCCGCGGTGAAGAAACTTAAAAGGGCGCGCGTCCGCGTGGATCTCAGCGCCTGCGGCATGGTGCCGCTGTGCCTGCTCGGAGGTAATGAAGACCTTGCCGTGACTCAATATCTTGGCGATAATTCCGCTAATTCCGAGATTTACGACGCGACCAAGGCGGAGCCGTTTACTTTATCATCCGCCGAATTCAGCCATACGCACAAGGTGAAGTCACGCCGTTGCCGGGCCTGCGTCCTGAACGAAATTTGCGGCGGGATATGGAAGATCTATGCCGCCCTGCACGGCGTTTCCGAGTTGCGCCCGCTTAAATTGGCGCCAGCTTCGGGCCTGCGCAAGCGCGCCCCCGTCAAGATCTCAGCGGGGATGCGGGCCGGCGCGGATTTTATAGCCTTTCAGGAAGTTTGCATACGCGTTTACGCTGCCCGCAGGCATGGATATTCGCGCATTCTATTTACCGGAAATCACTGGCGTGACCGCGCTGACATGCCGAAACTTATGGAATTTATCAACAAGCTTGGTTTAAAATTCGGCCCCCGAAAAAGAAAAATCCGGGCTATACCCGGAAATTCCTCCGCGGCGTAGCCGCCGCGATCGCTGCCTGTCCATATTTACAACTCGATCCTGCCGTCGATGAACTTCCGGACCGGGGCGTCGAGCATGCCCGGAAGATACCGGGTTATCTCCGACTGGAACAGGGCTTTGGCGGCAGGAATAACCTCTTCCTCACTCCCTACGCGGCTATCAAAAGCCTTACCACACAAAGTCCCATAGATATTGCGGGAAGAGACTTTGTAATAAATATCCGTCTTGCCGCAGGGGAAAGTCCCGTAAATATTCCCGGTATCCGGCCGCACGTGGAAATCGAACTCTTTCCCGGAGATCTTCCCGTAAATATTCCCGGTGTCTCCGCGCACGTAAAAATCGCTGTCTTTATCCCCCCAGCGGCCATATATATTATTCGCGCCATCATTGAAATAAAAGTCGTAAGTTTTATTCCCCCACTCGCCGGAATAGTTATTGACCCTGGACGGCGCGGCCGGGGCAGGCGTCCCCTTGAAAAAAAGACTTTTGAAGGTCTCATCCTGGGATGCCCCTTCGGCGGCTATCTCGCTCTGCGCCCTGACCACCTTCGGGGTTTCAAAAGAAATATTTTCAAGCGCTGAAAGCGGAGAGGCGGATTTAAGGCCGCTTAACGCACTTTCAGAAGCGCAGACCGCAGATGCCGACGCCATAGAGATTATTGCCGCGATAAAATATCTTTTCATAAACATGCCTCCCTTATGCGCAAGTGAAAACTGCCGCTGTAAATAGTATACCTCCCGCGCCGGAAAGACGCGGGGGCCTAAAGCCCCTGTAATCCAGTCTTTTAGGCCCATGCACCTCTGGGCCTTTTGGCCCCGATGGTGATTAGATTCCTTCAGGCGGAGTTTTTTTAAAGCTCCAGTAGAACTTACCTTTGGAGAACCGGCTGGACACAAAGCCTTTTTCTATCAGCTTCTGCGCCGAATTCATCACCGCGTTCCCGTCCGAACAATCCCGGCACAGCACTATTTTCTTTGAAAGTTTAAGCACCTCGGCCGTGGAAACCTCTTTCTTTATCTTCAGTATCTCCATAAGACAGCGCTCGTTGTCGGAAAAGAACACCTTCCCGTCCGCCGCCGCAATATCGGGCCGGTTTACCTCGCTCTTTACCGGCTTAAAGCCTTTAAAACCCCAAATGCGCGCGTAGTTCTCGTCCACACCCTTGCAGCTTCCCTTGAGCGTGCAGGCGCGGCACGCGGCGCCGTAAACCTTGGCCACATTGGCGTTGGCGTCCAGGTCGGTCTTCTTGCCGTCGGGGGCGGTCACAACTGTGTTAAACAGGTCCAGGCCTATGGCCAGGTTTTTTCGCCCTTCCAGAAAACAGGGGGGCGTATTCAGGAATAGTATTTCGCCATGAAGGCCGGCCTTCTCCATAACCTCAACTGCTTTAATAAAATATTTTTCGGCCGCCGGCAGGCTCACGCCTATTTTTTCCGCGTTGGCTGCCATGCTGCCGATATAAACCGGATAGATGACGACAAAATTAGTTATCCCTCTTTCCACGAATGACGCGACGATCTCAGGAAGGCGGCTGTAGTTATGCTTGTTGATAAGGATGTTGGTGCCGATACGGATCTTCAACTTGCGCAGATTTTCAATACCCTTGACGGCTTTAAGCCAGGCACCGGGAACCCCCACAAGCTCGTCGTGAACGGCCGGTTCGTCGGTGGTGAACGAAAATTTGCAGAAGGTCAGTCCGGCCTTGACCAGGGCGGCGCAAAAAGCGGGGTCGGCCAGCTTTATCCCGTTGGTCTGCACCCGGATGAACCTGAACCCCACCGACCGCCCCAGAGAGACTATCTTCAAAATATCAGGTCTTATAAGCGGCTCCCCGCCGGTAAAACCCAGCCGGCGGTAGCCGGCCCTGAAAGAGGAATAAATATTCCTGGCTATCGTTCCGAAATCAGCGTTCAGGGATTTATCGAACGACCCCTGCGAACAAAAAGAACATTTCGCGTTGCAGTTGTAGTTGAGTATCAGCTCATAGCACTTTGAATTTTTCTTTTCAGCCATAGTTGCTTCCCGACAAGCGGCCAAGGATAATTATAGCCATAAGCTGTAAGCTTTAGGCTTTAGGCTTTAGGCCATAAGCTTTAGGCCATAAGCTATAGGCCATAGGCTGTAAGCAGAAATCCGAACAAAACTTAAATAATTACTTCAGCCTTAGACATTTTCCCGCTTATCGCCTATGGCTTAACCTGAAAACTTCAGTTGAAGTTTTCCGCCCGTATAACTGGCGCCCTTCGGGAGGAATACA
>JBAXKK010000060.1:0-16565 GCA_037137395.1 Elusimicrobiota bacterium | reverse complement strand
CGCCATGCCGCTGTCAACCATCGAGTCCCTGGTGATAGGCAACAGCAAGGAAAACTCAAACATCATCTCCAATAACCCTGAGGCTGTCAATCTCGGCATAGCGGAATATGTGCTGAAGCAGTACAACTTGCGCAAGGTTTTTTCCGAAGAAATAGCCGAGGCGCACAATAACGGCGCTATTCATCTGCACGATCTGGGCTATCCCCAGCGCGTGTATTGTTCCAGCCACTCCGTGGAATATATAAAAAAATACGGCCTGGATAAGATAGTTTCAAACCTGCAGAATAAATCCAATCCCGCCAAGTCCGCCATGGTCCTTAACGGCCATATACAGACTTTCCTCGCGTCCATGCAGTCCCGTTATGCCGGCGCCCTGGGCTTCGGATTCCTTAATATACTATACGCGCCCATGCTTAATTGCCCCGAGATACTGGTGGAGGGAGAGCTTGAGGGTAAGACGGTCAAGATAAAGAAAGACACCCTTCAGGCTATGGCGGAGGCCGGAACTATTTCATACACCGACGGGACCAGCGCGCCTTATTTTAAAAAGACAGGTGAGACACGCGAACTATTCAAGCTCTCCAAAAAAGAGATGCGCCAGATAGCGCAGAATCTGATATTCTCGGCCAGCCAGAACGCGTTCAGTCGCGGCGGGCAGACCCTGTTCATAGACTTCAATATGCATACCGGCGTGCCGCAGTATATGCATAATGTGCCGGCCATGGGTCCCGGCGGTAAGTACATGATCGAGGACAAGGACGGCCGCATTGAGATGTCGGATGAGGCGCCGCGCTTTCAGGGCGTGGAGGGCGATTCCCGCAACGGCGATGTGGTTCACCCCTCGGATGGCCGCAGATTTATAACCTACGGCGACCCGCGTATGGTCAAGACGGCTCAGGAATTCGCCATAGAGCTTATGAAGGTCTGGGAAGACGGTGACAAGTACGGCATACAGTTCGCCTTCCCAAAATGCGATCTGCATGTGAGCCGCGAAGCTCTTGAGAACCCTGATGAAAGAGAGGTTTTTGAATACGGCTGCAGGCTGGCCGCTAAAAACGGCTCCACCTATTTCATGTTCGACCGCGACGGCGCGGGCGCTACTCTGGCACAGTGCTGCCGTCTAAAGGAAAAAGTTACCGACCCATACCTGCTCAAGCATCCTGAGCGCATACGCTTTACTGGTTTCCAGAACGTGACTATAAATCTGCCGCAGGCCGCTTTCAAGGGAAAAACTCTGCCCGGCGCGCTTAAGCAGATAGACGCGGCCCTAGAGTTGGCAGTCAAGGCCCATCTGCAGAAGAAGGCCTACACTCAGACGCTGCTTGATACCGACGGCAGCCCGCTCAGGTCACTGGGCCTTCCCTCGGATGACGGCGCGCCGTATGTTGACCTTAATAAGGCGACCTATATAATGGGGCTTATCGGCCTTAACGAGGCGGTTCAATATCTGACCGGCAAAGAGCTCCACGAAACCAAAGCGGCTTACGAGACCGGCCTGCAGATAATAGACCACATGCATCAGAAGATCAACAGCTTGCGCGTTAAGCACGCGCTTAAGATAACGCTTGAGGAAACTCCGGCCGAATCAGCCACGCAGAAGCTGGCCAAGGGCGACTTGAACAGGTTCCCGGAATCCCGGAAAGTGATAAAGGGCGATATAAAGAAGGCTCCTTATTACACAAATTCAGTGCACCTGAACCCCGGAGCCGATGTCTCTATAATAGACAGGATAGAACTCCAGTCTAAATTTCACGACATGATAGAGTCTGGTTCTATAATCCATGTCTATTGCGGCGAGTCGCAGATTCCGCCGGCCTCCATCGCCACGCTGGTAGAGCGGACTTATCGCAATACGCGGTCTTCGCAGCTCACCGTGTCGCCAGAGTTTACTCATTGTAATAATTGCCACACTAATTACTTCGGCTTCAAGGACAAATGCGGTAAGTGCGGCAGCGCGGATGTCACCAAGCGCACCAAAATCGTTGGCTACTTCTCTAACCTCAGCGGCTGGAACGATTCACAGCTCGGTATAAGCCGCGCGCGCGAGGCTGTGGCCGGCCAATATACCAGCTTCGCTCCCAGCATCAGCTGGCTTTATGAGAAGGACCCTTCAAAGAAAGTGATGGTCTTCGGCAAGGAAGGCTGCGCTATGTGCGAAGAGGCTAAGGCCAGCCTGACAAAAGCCCTTAAGGATCAGGGCGTAGAGATACCCGTGGAATTCCACGACCTCACTAATCAGGATAGCCGCATGGTGGCCGCCAAGTGGAATGTGCCGCTGGACCCGATCCCCACGGTGCTGGTAAAAAACAACGGCACCATGAGTCGCTACGAACTTGAATTCAAACGCGGCAAGCCGCTCCACCGCAAAGAAGTGGAATACTTTAAGATGGTGGAAGACGCTTACACGGTCAAGACCTCTAAGTAGCGCGGCAGTACGACAGCAGACAGTGCGGCAGGAACAGAAACAAACTTACTAATGAAGATACGCGCGGCTTTGGGCTTTAACCTTATCGATTACCCCGGCAAGATAGCGGCAGTGGTTTTCACCCCCGGGTGCGATTATCTCTGTCCGGCCTGCCACGCAAAACCTCTTTTTAACGAGGACGCTTTTGTCGGAGAGGACGAGTTCTTTAAGTATCTGGACGGCGCGCGCCAATGGGTCAACGGGGTGGTTATCTGCGGCGGTGAACCGACACTTCAGCCGGATATCATTTCCTTCATAGCCCGGCTTAAAGCCGTGAATCTGCCTGTGAAGCTTGATACTAATGGCGGCTCACCGGAAGTTTTGAAACGCCTCCTGGCGGCGGGATTGGTGGATTACGCAGCAATGGATGTGAAGGGGCCGCCCGGCTTGCTGCCGATCGTGTCCGGTCGGCCCGGCACCGAGACCGCTATGCTTGAAAGCATGAAAACGGTAGTGAAGTTCCCGGATTATGAATTTCGTACCACGGTTGTGCCGGTCGTGAGAGGCGGGGGAGAGATAAGCTTCCTCACAGTGCCTGAAATGACCGATACCGCCCAAATGATAGTAGAGGCTACCGGCGGCAGCGCGCACAAGTACTATATACAGAAATTTGTGCCCAGGAAGGGCGGCCTTTTGGACAAAAGGCTGGAGAGTTTCCCTGAGACTCCGCCGCGTTTGTTGGAAGATATTAAAAAGGAAGTTTCGGCTTACCTGCCGAAATGCGAGATAAGGGGCTAGTATAAAGCGTAAAACGTAAAACGCAAAGCGTAAAGTGTAAATAGAGGGGAGAGATTGGATTATGACAAAACTTGAGATTATCGTACAGAGATTGGATAAAGATATAAAAATGCCGGCTTACGCCCATGATGGTGACGCTGGCGTAGATTTATATTCCAGCGGTAATTTTAAGGTTAAACCCGGAGAGCGCGTGCTGGTGCCTACCGGGCTTAAAATGGCTATTCCCTACGGCTATGAGGGGCAGGTGCGGCCCAAATCCGGTCTGGCGCTGAAGCACGGCATTACGGTTTTAAATACGCCGGGCACGGTAGACGCGCCTTATCGCGGCGAGGTGGGCGTTATCGTGATTAATCACGATCCCAGGAATATTTATGAGGTTAAAAAAGGCGAAAAAATAGCCCAAATGGTCTTTAATAAGATAGAGTATGTAATCTTTACGGAAGCCAAGGAGCTCGCCTCCACAACCAGAGGCGAAGGCGGTTACGGCAGTACCGGCAAACACTAACAAGGCCGCGTTGTCCGCGGCAAGTAAGCGGGTTGACTTTTAAAGGAAGGAAATGTTTTATGAAAGTACTTATAGTTGACGATAACGATACAATACGCGCGGTCATCCGGATATGTCTGGAGAGATCCAAGCACGAGGTGCTGGGGGAGGCCGGGGATGCCGTAGCCGCGGTTAAAGCTTTCACGGAACTGCGTCCGGAGGTGGTGCTGCTGGACCTTATAATGCCGGGCGGAACCGGTCTTGAAGTGCTGGAAAAGATTAAGGTGATTGACCCCTTGATCAAAGTAATTGTTATAACCGCCGTTGAGCAGGACGCGCTTGATAAAAAGATTTTAGAGCAGGGCGCCGGGATTATACTGCGCAAGCCGTTTTCAAATGAAGAGCTTGAGTCTGCCATGAAGCGCATCGCGGGTTAGCCTTAGCCCGGATCCTGCTGGTAATAAAAAAATATGTTCATGTCTTACGTTTACGCTTTTTTAAAAGAATTTTTCTCTCTCACCTGGATGGTTCTGCCTTATTTTATGGGTGGGGCCGCTTTCGGCGCCGCGCTGGATGTTTTCGTAAAGCCTGAGTTCGCTTTAAGACATTTACGCGGCGGCTGGCTTTCTATGGCCAAGGCTTCCATACTGGGCATGATTATGCCGGGCTGTTCCTGCGCTACTATGCCGATGGCAGCCGGGCTGCGGCGCAAAGGCGCGGATCTGGGCACGGTCACCAGTTTCCTGCTGGCCTCTCCGCTGGCCAGCCCGCAGACGCTGATTCTGACTTTTGCCGTGCTGGGCTGGAAATTCGCGGCCGCCCGCGCGCTGGCGGCTTTTTTCGGCGGCCTTATGATAGGCTCTGTTTTTCTTTGGCTTGAGCGCTCAAAGCCCGGCTTTCTGGACATTCCGTCCCCGGCTCCGGAAAATAAATGTTGTTCCGGTAATGGTTGTTCAGGCGGGGATGAACACGATGGGCCTAGGAAATTCTGGCCGGTTTTTATAGATATACTGAAGGACCTGGCTAAATATTTTGTGCTTGGTATGGCTATAGCCAGCCTGCTTGTCGTGCTTATTCCTCCCGGCGCTATTCCGCGCTATATTGGTTCCTCGGGACCATTGGCTTATATAAGCGCGGTGCTGGTGGGTGTGCCTCTTTATGTTTGCGAGGGAGAGGAAATCCCTCTGACACTATCACTGATGAAACTGGGTCTCGGGCCGGGGCCCGCCTTCGCTTTTCTGCTGGGTTCGGTCGGAACCTGTATTCCCACAATGATAATGTCGCAAAAATTGATAGGCCGCCGCGGTCTGCTGGTTTACGCCGCCTGGTGGGTCGCTTTCGCTTTCACCGCCGGGCTGCTGTTTGGATTGTTTTGATATTAATGTATAAATAAAAACCGCCCCTCCAAATTTGGGGGGGCGGTTTTTTATTTATACAAGGCGCGCCGCTATTTTTCCAGCATGAACGGATACTTGTAGTCGGTGGCCGGGACGAAGGTCTCTTTTACAGAACGCGGCGAGGTCCAGCGCATCATATTCAGCAGTGAGCCGGCTTTATCGTTAGTGCCGGAAGCTCTGGCACCGCCGAAAGGCTGCTGGCCGACCACGGCTCCGGTGGGTTTGTCGTTTATGTAAAAGTTGCCGGCCGCGTGTTCAAGAATGTCCGCTGCCCGCAACACCGCCGCGCGGTCCTGGGCAAAGATGGCGCCGGTCAGGGCGTAGGGCGAGGTTGCGTCGCACAGGCGCAGCGTCTCCTCAAATTTTCCATCCTCATATACGAATACTGTCATAACCGGCCCGAAGATCTCCTCATGTATGGTCTTAAACTGCGGGTTTGATGTTTCAATCAGTGTGGGCTGTATAAAGTAGCCCGCTGAGTCGTCGCATACTCCGCCGGCAAGTATCTTCGCGTCCGGTGCCGTTCTGGCGAAGTCTATATACCCTTTTATATTATTGAACGCGCTTTTGTCTATAACCGCGTTAATGAAGTTTGTGAAGTCTTCGGCCGGGCCCATCTTCAGGTTCTTTATCTGGGCTGTCAGATCGTCCTTGATCTTATTCCAGACTGAGCGTGGTATGTAAGAGCGGCTGGCGGCTGAGCATTTTTGTCCCTGATATTCATAGGAGCCGCGCACTATGGCGGTTTTGAGCGCCTCGGTGTCGCATGATTCATGGGCGAAAATAAAGTCTTTTCCGCCGGTTTCTCCCACTATGCGCGGGTAGCCGCGGTACTTATCGAAGTTCTTTACTATTGTGGACCACATTCCGTTGAACACGGCTGTGGAGCCGGTGAAATGCAGACCCATAAAATCCTTGCTGTCTATAACAGGGTTGCCGACCTCTCCGCCGGAGCCGGGCACCATGTTTATGACGCCGTCCGGCAGTCCCGCCGCCTGCCACAGTTTCATAAGGAAGTAGCCTGAGTAAACTGAGGTGGAGGCAGGCTTCCAGATGACGGTGTTTCCCATTATGGCGGGCGCGGTGGGAAGATTGCCTGCTATCGAAGTAAAGTTGAAGGGCGTCACCGCGAATACGAAGCCTTCCAAGGGCCTGTAATCCACGTAGTTCCAGTTACCGCGGGGGGAAAACGGCTGCTGGGAATAGATCTGTTCCGCGTAGCTGGTATTGAAACGATAAAAATCTACCAGTTCGCAGGCCGAGTCTATCTCAGCCTGGTAGGGGTTTTTTGACTGGCCCAGCATGGTGGCGGCGTTAAGCGTCTGGCGCCAGGGGCCGGCAAGCAGCTCCCCGGCTTTAAGAAATACGGAGGCGCGGGCGTGCCAGGGCATCCGGCCCCAGATCTCGCGCGCCGCCGCCGCGGCCTTGATGGCCATTTCAACTTCTTTCACGCCGGCTTTGTGGAAGCGGCCTATGATTTTCTTGTTCTCGTGCGGTATGATGATATCGGCGGTTTTACCGGTGCGGACTTCTTTGCCCGCGATTATAAGCGGTATATCTATTACTTGGCCGCGCAGTTCGGTTAGTTTGGCTTTCAATTCTTTGCGTTCGGGGCTGCCCGGGGCGTAATTCCAAACGGGCTCGTTGAGCGGCTTTGGGACTTGGAATATGGTGTTCATGTTCTCCTCCAAAATTAGCTTTATCCCCAAATGGTAGCAAATTCGGCGCGAATTGATAAAAGCCTGTGGGCGATAGCGTTCGCAGGTAATCATATTTTTTCATACAATAGTATGAATATGAAAAACACCGATAAATTGCTGGACAGGTTTACCGTATGTCTTGAGAAAGGCCTGCTCGTCAGGCTGGATGAAATATCCTCCGAACGCGGCTACCCAAGCCGTTCGCAGGCCATGGCAGACTTCATCCGTCGCGCCGTAACTAAAAAAGAGTGGAGGAGCGGGCGAGAATGTGCCGGAAGCATTTCGATAGTATACGACCCGGCCGACCGCCGACCCGGACGCAGCCTTGAGACCCTTCTACAGGCCAACGCTAAAAGCGTCCTTTCGTTGCAAACCAATATCCTGCCGGGTGGAAAAATACTTGTAACAGCTTCGGTCACGGGATTGCCACCGGCACTGGAGCGCCTGGCGGACGCCATGCGGGCGCTGAAAGGCGTTACGCACGGCGCTTTTTCTATAATCGCGCCGATCTAGCTATATTTTGTTTCCAGAAGCTGACCGCCAAGGAGATTGCGATGATACGACAGAGGGTCGGTTTAACATTGACAACATTATTGCTGTGCGCCCCGCTGGCGGCATCAGACGTGCATTTAACAGTAATAACACCCGGCCGGGCTCCGCAAACTCTGGCTGATGTTCCCGCCTCAATAGAAGTTGTGATACCCGAACAACTTAAAGAATTACCCGGCACGACGCTGGACGAAAAACTTGCGGCGCTTGTCCCGGGATTAAGCACAACACGTTCTTCCGGCGATATAAATAACCGCATGGCCGCGTTAACAATGCGCGGGCTGGGCAGCTCACCTCAGGGCGGTCAATCGCAGGGACGCACGCTAGTATTGCTGGATGGAGTTCCGCTGAATAATTCGGCAACTGGCGGAGTAAATTGGAACGATCTTGCAATAGAAGATATAGACCATGTTGAAGTATTTAAAGGGCCGTCTTCTTCTCTTTATGGCTCCAATGCTATAGGCGGAACGATCAATATAATTACAAAGGGAGCAAAGAAAGGTTATAGCCTGGAAACCTCCTATGGTACATATAATACCCTTGATGCAACGGCAAAGGCGGGAGCGCAAGCTGGAGCTTTGTCTCTGGAAGTGTTCGGAAAGCATTTGGAAAGCGACGGCTATGTGCAGGCTATCGAGGCAAATCGCACTCAATACACAGCGAAGTCATATGTCAGCGAAAATTCATTCGGCGCTAAAGTCGCTTATGATTTTAAGGAAGTGGGCGCTGTTCGCGCGGATTTCTCCCGTTATGACGGGGTGACCGGGATGGGAACAAATTATCAAAGCACGGCAAAGGGGGAATATCGGGAAAGCGAGACCGATCTTTCCAGGATTTCGTGGAAAGGCAGCCGTGAAGACCTTAACTGGAATGTCGCGGTTTACGACCAACAGACAGAGCAAACCCGCTCCGAAGCCACTACCACCGCTTCACATACCGATATAGCCGTAGACAGACGCGATCACGGCATTCAAAGTTCCATAGCCAAAGATATCGCAGGCTTATCCTGCACATTGGGCTTTGACTGGAAACACGGGGATGTTAATGGCTACGACAATTATAACAACGGAACACATGCAAAAGATATAGGTGAAATCGATAATTACGCGCCCTTCATTCAGCTGGAAAAGAATCTGCTGTCCGACAAAGTAAACATAGTCGGCGGTTTAAGATATGACACCGTAAAATTCCACGACGGTTTTGCGGAAAACACAAAAGCGCCGGGTTTTTATACAGGCGATCTGGACGAGCATACATGGCATAGTTTGACGCCTAAGATATCAGTCGGTTATAAGTATACCGATACAATACAGCAATATGTCTCTTACGCCAGGGGTTTCAGGGCAGGTGAACTTGAGAGTATGGTGTTAACTCTTATAAAAGGCAGCGGCGCCAATAAGTGGTATCAAAAACCTAATCCCAGCCTGGGGCCGGAAAAAGCCGCCACTGTTGAAACAGGTTTCAGACTGAGCCCTGTTTCCGCTGTCTACATCGCACCTGGTGTGTATTACACAACAGCCAGGGACTTTATTTACCAGGTAGAGACCGGCGTAACGGACGTGACCTGGGGCAAAGAAAAGATGTACACCAATGTAGGGAAAGTTGAAGTTTACGGCTTGGAATTACCCGTAAAGTACATCGCCGGGGATTTTACCGCGTACGCCGCTTACACGCAGTCCCGCTCAAAAATAACGGGAGCGCCCGGATTGGCGATAAAAGGCAATCAGCTTACCTATGCGCCGCGCCATATTTATTCCGCGGGACTATCCTGGAAACACAAAGACACCAATATTTTTACGGGCTGGACACATAAAGGCGGGCAATTTACTAATGACGCTAATACAGGAACAAGCGCCGGATATTCGGTAATGGATATAGGCGCGGCGCAAAAAATTACCGGGAAAGTAAGCGCATCTTTAAGGCTGGGGAATATCTTTAACGAGCGTTATCAGCAGGCCGAAGACACGCTGGCGCCAGGAAGAACGGTAACCGCGGCAGTAAAGGTGCTCTTCTGACCCCTATTGAACAAAAACATATGAGCAAGAACATTCTCTGGCGAAAAGCGGCCGTCCTTGGCGGCATCTGGGCGGCGTCGGAAATAGTGCTGGGCAGCTTTCTGCACAACGCGCGCGTGCCGTTCTCCGGAGAGGTATTAACGGCTATCGGTATAGCCATATTGGTTGCCGGGCACAGGCTTTGGCCGGAGCGCGGCCTCTTGTGGCGCGCCGGCCTTGTCTGCGCGGCTATGAAGTCCGTATCTCCTAGCGCGGTAATATTCGGGCCGATGCTGGCTATCTCTATGGAGGGACTGCTGGCTGAAGCTGGTGTGCGGCTGCTCGGCTGTAACCCCGCGGGTTACCTGCTGGCCGGAGGCCTGGCCATGTGCTGGGCTTTGGCGCACAAAGTTGTAAGTCTTCTGATTTTTTACGGCCCCGATACTGTCGCCGTATATCTGCGCGGGGTAGAATGGATGAGTCTGCACGGCGGCTTCGGACCGGGGAATTTATGGGCCCCCCTGATCTTTCTTTTTGCGGCTTATTTTCTGGCCGGCGCCGCAGCCGCTGTAGCGGGAATGTGCGCCGAAAACAAGACGGCTTCCGCCCCAGCGCCGGCAGCCGAAAGACCGGAGAATAAATTTTACGGCGGTACTGAGAATGTGCCGCGCGCTTACTCCGCCCCGGCGCTTATCCTGCATATACTATTTATAACTGCGGTGATGTCGGCCGGGCGTAAAATACCCCCCACGGTCATGCTGGCGGCGGCTGGCGTTTATTCAGGCGTATGCGCGCGTTATTATCTCCGCGCCACGTCCCTGTTGAAACATTACGGAGTTTGGGGCGGCGTGCTGGCCGCTTCATTGACGGCCGGGCTTATGCTGGGGAGCCTTTCGGCGGGCTTTTACATGGCCTTAAGGGCCTTCATACTCACATTTGGTTTTGCGGCCATAGGCTGTGAACTCACGAACCCGTCCATACGCCGGCTGCTGGAGCGGCTGATTGGCGGAATTTTCTTTGAGACCCTGGAATACGCTTTCAACGCTCTGCCGGGGATCATTGCCGGGCTTCCTCCCGGCAGGGATTTTGTCAGGCGGCCACTATCAGTTCTTGGGGAGGCAGTGGCACGCGCGCCTTTCCTTCTGGAAACTCTCGGCCGGCCACCGGTTTTTATTATAACCGGCGCGCACGGCAGCGGTAAGAGCGAACTGGTGATGAAGCTGGCGGAGCTGCTGCGCGCGGGATGTAAAAAGCCGGGCGGGATCTGCGCCGTGGGTTTATGGGAGAACGGGTTGCGCTCCGGATTTGACGTTGTGGATCTATTCTCCGGCGCCAGGGTCAAGCTATGCCGGCGCGAAGCGGGCGGCAGTATCAGGGCTGGAGAATTTCGTTTCTCCGAAGAAGGGGTGGCATCCGGCCTTGCCGCCCTGTCCGGCGGCGCCATTTCGCAGGCTGATGTCGTATTCGTGGACGAGGTCGGTTTTCTGGAGCTGGACGGCGGGGGGTGGGCGGCTCCGCTTCGGGAACTTTCATGCGGCAGGAAGCCGAGGGTGCTGGTAGTGCGCGATTATCTGGTTGAGCGCGTTGTCGCTTATTTTAGCCTGGACCGGCCGGTTATATGGGAAGTTGGGAACATGACCGCGACCGCGGCCATGGCTGAGCTTCTTGCCGCCATTGAAGCGTCAAAAAAATCTGACTTCTAGAACTGCAGGATTAAGGCTAAGAGGGGACGCGCCAGGTTATCAACGCTTTCCTTACCGAGGTAATTTGTTTTATCATGCCGTCACGGGCTATTTTTTTCAGCAGATTTTCCACCCAACCCCTGTCCATTTCAGCCCCGTTAACCTTAAGGCCCACTTCAATGTCGCGCATGGTATCCTCGGCGGAGGCTTTTCTTTCCCAGCAGTCTCGGATAAAACGTACGGACGGGGCTCGGCCCAGTTCTGTCAGGGCTTTCAGTACTATCGCCGCGCCTTCCGGCGCGCGGTACTTAACACCATGCTTCGCGTAGACTTTCTCCAATAGCGCGTTGCGGCGGACTCCCGCCCAGCCGATATAGACACATCGTTCGCCTGCGGCTTTTTCCATTTTAAGGATATCTGCCTTTTTTTTAATCGCCATAGTCATTGACGCGAGAGCTATGTCGAAACGCCCGGCCAGACTGGACGAGGGTGCCGCGCTCCAGGCGGCAAGAACGCAGGAAACATTATCTATCGCGCGGCTGCGGCGCTCCGCGCGGAATATTTTAAGCATTTCACGGGAGGAGTCCAGCCCCAGTACGGACTTAGCCTTCTCCGCCAGAGGGAGAGCGTAAACCCCGGTGCCGCAGCCGATATCCAGAACTTTGCGGCCTTCAAAGCGGACCCCCATGCGTTCCAACAGTCGCAGTATTCTGCCGATTTTGGCGAGGTTTCCCGGCTCAAATGGTAATGGATAATTTCTGGCCCGGTTGTTCCAGAATAACTTTTCGTTCGCGGGAGTCCCTTTCATGGTGTGGGTTTGCTTGTGGCTGGTGAAAAAAATTCGTCTTACTCAAACTGTTTCAGCGGAAGTGGTCCCTTAGCATTCTGACCAAGCCTTCTGTGGCTTTCTCTGGAATCTCTTCGCCTTCCCAGTTTATTGAAAAATGAGCGTTGCGCTGGGTGGGCTTTACATAGGTCTCATACATCGGCAGTACCGTGGTGAGAATCTGGTGCTTGGTGTCTTCTATGCTGCGGTTTCTTTCGTTGATATCCCTCGCTACCCTGCGCAAAACCGCCGTTACCATCCCGGTTGACACAAATATCTTGTAGTCGCAGAGGTCCAGGAACTTTGGAAAATACAGGGTGTACAGCCCTTCAACGATTATCAGCTTTGTCGGCCGGCATACGGAAGTTTCTTTTTCCCTGGTGTGGAGTTTGAAGTTGTACATGGGCTGGCGGATGGGTTGGCCGGCGCGGAGCGCCTTTATGTGCTTCAGGGCGAGCGTGGAGTCTATGGCGTTTGGATGGTCGAAATTATAGGCTTTCCTTTTTTCGAACTTCAGATGGTCGAGCGGCCTGTAATAATTATCCAGAGATAAGATTTGGCCGGAGATCCCAATTTTGGCGCACTCTTCTATCATTTTTCTCGCCAGGGTGGTCTTCCCGGAGCCCGATCCCCCGGCGATACCGACCAGAAACCGTGTTTTTGTTTTTGTATCCATAGAAGTTTTGAACCAGCCTCTTCGGCCCGCTAGCTCTGCGCGGCCTGAAAAATTAACCTAAAAGTTGCAACTGCAACTTTCCGCCCGCATAGCGGGCGCCCATTCGGGAGGCATAGTCACGCATAAACCGCATAGCGGTTTTGCGCGACCCCGCCTCAGTGTTTTCGCTGCGCAGGAAAACACCTGCGGCCTTGCGGCCCAGACGCGAGCCATAATTATGCCTCGTTCCAAAGCCGGGCCTCACCTCTTCGGGCCAGGCGCGCATAGCGCTGGGCCCTCAGCCCGCTGTGCGGGGAATTCTGCAGTATAATTCTGTTGCCCTATTTCCTAAATGAAATCTGCCATAAATTGCAGGATTCAGGTTAAAACTTGTATATCCTGGAATATTTATTTTTTATGTAATCTAGAAAGGGTTCGACGCGGAGTTCGTCATTTATCGCTTTTTTCAGCAATTCGTCCGGCAGGTATTTACGGCCGTGGGCGTGTATCTTTGTTCTCAGCCAGCCGAGTATCGTGTGGAAATCTCCCTTTTCTATCAGGGCGTCCATGTCGCCGAGTTCCGCGGAAAGTTTATTGTGGATCTGGGCCGAGAGGAGATTGCCCAGTGTGTAGGTGGGGAAATATCCCATGCTGCCGAGCGACCAGTGGATGTCCTGAAGTATGCCGTCGCTGGCCTTTTGCGGCGTGAGGCCGAAATAATCCTTCATCCTGGCGTTCCAGAATTCCGGGGCGTCCGCCACCTTCAGCTTGCACTCCAGAAGCAGTGTCTCGATCTCAAAGCGGAGCATGATATGCAGATTGTAGGTGACCTCGTCCGCCTCCACCCGGATAAAAGAAGGAGCCGATTTGTTAACCGCTTTATAAAGGTCTTCCGGGGTGATGTGGTCGAACTTGCCGGGGAAATGCGCGCGGTATTTGGGCAGGACCCATTTTGAGAAACTGAGGCTCCGGCCGACAATATTCTCCCAGAAGCGGGATTGTGATTCATGCACTCCGAGGGACGCTCCGTCGCACAGAGGTGTGCTTTCAAACTCCGGGGGAACGCCCTGGGCGTAAAGCGCGTGACCGCATTCGTGTATCGAGCCGTATACGGCCGCAGGAAGATAATCCTTCTGGGTGCGGGTGGTTATGCGGATGTCGTTTATGGAGACGCCGATGGTGAACGGGTGGGCCGAGCGGTCCTGTCGCCCGCGCGATAGGTCATAGCCCAAATCCTTTATTATCTCGCCGGTGAGCCTGAGCTGGGCGTCCTCGTCAAAGACGCCGCGCAGGCAGTCGCCGGACACCCGGTCGGAGTTGGCGTTTATGTTTTTTATAATCGGTTTCAGGCCGTCGGCCAGTTTTTTGAACAAAGGCTCGATGTGCTCTTTTTTGACACCCGGCTCGTAGATGTCAAGCAGAGCGTCATAAGGGGATTTTTCAAAGCCAAAGATCTCGGCCTTCTTTATGTTAAGCTCCAGGATCTTTGAGAGATAGGGCGAGAAAACGCTGAAATCGGAATCCGCTCTGGCTTTTGTCCAGGCGCCGAGGGCTTCTGAAACGGTCTTTGAAAATTCCGCCACGAATTCCGGCGGCAGCTTAGCGGCCTTGTCGTAGTCCCGCTTGACGGCTCGCAGGTAAGAAGCTTCAAATGAATCATGTCCCAGGCTCTGGGCCCAGTCGTACAGGTCAGCTATCAGTTTCCCGTTTTCAGGCGCGGTGAATTTGCGATGGGCCAGCTCTTCCAGCGCGCTTGTTGCCCGGGCGCGGGCCGCGGTGCCGCCGCTGGGCATATAAACCTGCTGGTCCCAGTGTAAAAGAGAAGTAGCCGAACTGATGTCGGCTACTTCGGAATATTTCTGTTTAAGAAGATTAAATTTTTCGCGCATACAGGTCGTGTTTATCCATGGCAGCCGCAACCGCCGCCGCAGTTGTGCCCGCCGGGATTCATTGGACAACCCGCCCCGGCGGATGTTGGGGAGGTTTTTTTGAGGCCGGGGATATCGTCAGACACCTTGACGACTTTGCCTAGCTTCTTATCGTAGATATATCGCCCGGTCTTGGTTTCTTTTGCCGGCGTATCTTTGTTTTCGGGTAACATTTATTTCCTTAAATCTGGTGCGCCCACTTGGAATCGAACCAAGATAACTAGCTTCGCAGGCTAGGACTCTATCCGTTGAGATATGGGCGCCTTATCCTTATTTTACAAAGGTTTTTTGCATTTCACAAGAAACGTTTTTTTCGCTTGGTGTCCATATAGGTGTCCATAGAGCCGAGAGGATCTCCATTTCCGCCCTGACATGGCCGTTAGTGAGATGCGCGTATCTTTGCGTCATGACCGGGGAATAGTGCCCCAGGATCTTCTGGAGCGCAGGCAGATCCCTGGTCTTCATGATAAAGTGGCTGGCAAAGGTGTGGCGCAGGTCATGAAACCGGAAATCCTGTATATTCGCTTCATCCATGGCTTTTTGAAAATACCGCACAAGCGTGATCTTCGGGACCGTGAAAACACTTTCGGTGTCCCGAGGCAGCTTCATCAAAATATCGTATAACTGCTTGATAATGGGGATTTCTCTTGGCTTACCTGACTTTGAATCCCTGATATAGAGTATGCCAAGATCTAAATTCAGGTCTTCCCACTTCAGCTTCAGTATTTCGCCTCTTCTCATGCCCGTAGTTAATGCGCAGGAGACAAGCGGGTATATCCTCGGATGGCTGGCTTCCAGCAGCCTTCTTATTTCGGGCTCGTCTAAAAAGCGAGTTCGCCCCGGTGGCTCCTTCCCCATTTTAATTGCCGAAGCAGGATTTTCTCCGTAAAATTTACGCCACGCATGCGCCTTATTGAAAACTGTTTTAAGCAGTGTATGGAAGCGGTTCACCCTCGATATTGAAACGGTTTCTTTCAGTTTATTGCGGACTTCCTGGATTTGGAGGGGAGTTATCGCGCTCAGGGGTAAATTGCCAAACAAGTTGTTGAAATATTTCAGCCGGTAAACGACATCGGAGGCGGATTTAAGATATTTGCCGTGCTGCTCATAAAATATTTCCGAGAATTCACGGAAAGTCGGCTCCTTTTCGAGACGCTCCGGGAAATAGCGGCCTTCGGCGATTTCGGCTTTGCGTTTATGCAGCACTTCCTGCGCCAGCTTATAGCTGGAGCCGACACGCTCCCGCTTGCGCCGGCCGCCAGCGTAGTAGTCTACCCACCAGACTTCCTGTTTTTTAAATATCGCCATATGTTTTATTATACATCGTATTACATGTTAATACAATGTATTGAATCTGTTCCTCATGTAAGTTACAATTTAGCTGATGAAAGAAAAAAAATACCGGTATATTTCATTCCTGATCCCGAAAGAACTCGAACAGTTGCTCAAAGAGGCATCTATTGAGCATGATCGCAGTATGGCCTGGATAATCAGAACATCCTTGGAAACATTCTTGAAAACTAAACCTGACCTTTCCAAACGCTCTTCTTCCCGTTAGTCCATATAAATGACAGGTTCTTTACCTGAAAACCCTGTTGGCACCCTCTTATACTTTTTCCAATTCTAAAAGCCAAAGACTGCGTTCTAGCCGATGCTTTTTTGTGCCCAGCGCTTATTAGCGAATGCCATCCTGGCCCTTGCCGCCTCTAAAGCGGCTTCTGAAAGCACCCGCTTCACTTTAGCCCCGAATTTTGGAAGGATTTCGTCTGCCAGGTGTGCGGGGACGAATAGCTCCGCCTCCCCATCCAAGAGGCTTACAGTCAATCTATAGCGCTGCGCGTAAGCTTTTGCTTTTTGTTTCCGACCGGTCCAGATCCTGAAGGTGGATTTGTCGTAAACATCTATTTCTGAACCGACCAACAGGCCGTCCATTATCCGCGCCGGGTTCCTGACCTGTAACATTGCCGCGCCGGACTCCGGCTCCCTGAAGGGCTTGAATTCTTTTTTAACTCCCATAGACCGTATTTTTTCGCTCAATTGTTTTTTGCTTTCCATAATCAGCGTGCCTCCTATCTTTATCTGTATCAGTTACGGTTTTGGGTAGTTGGGTAGTTGGGTAGTTTCCCCTTTGGGATGTTGAGAAGTAAA
>JBAXKK010000059.1:0-16765 GCA_037137395.1 Elusimicrobiota bacterium | reverse complement strand
CGTAGCCGTTAGAAACGTATGCCCCCCGTATTCCATATTTCCTGGCTTCTTTGAAGACCGCCACGCTCCATTCGGCGGTTATGAGAGGTTCGTTATATGTGGAGACGGCGAAAGATGCCCCGGCCTCGCGCGCTGCCTCCGCCAGCTTCTCAGGCGCCGCCGGCTGTATCTCCCCGGAGGAACAGGCGGGATCCCTGAGAGCCTGTGAGGTAAGATAGTTCTGGCAGAAGGAACATTTAAAATTACAGCCTAGCATTCCGAAAGAGAAGGTTAAAGCGCCCGGCAAAGCGTGAAAAAAAGGTTTCTTCTCGATGGGGTCGAGCCCATAGCCTGAGATGTACCCCCACGGAACTTTTAACACGCCTCCGCTATTAAACCGAACCCTGCATATTCCCGCTCCGCCGGAAGGAATCACGCATTTATGGGCGCAGGCGAGGCAACGCGCGCTATTATCATTTAGGCGCTCGAAAAGTTCAGCGGGAGCCGAGTATTCATGAATCTTTTCTTCAAGGGTCATTTGGGAGCTCTGACGCTGAGGGCGTGATGAAGAACCGAAATTTTAAGCGTGCCGTCACCGGTAAAATCCTCTCCGTCGAGATGATAGGGCGCTCCCGGCGGGCAACTTATCTCTATGATCCCGGAGACATCCGTGGTTACGATATCAGTATGTCTGAGAAACTTTCCGTTGAAGAGATCAGGCACGGCGAGCAGCGTCCTTAAAACTCCGGATTTCTTAACCACTATAAGATTCAACAGGCCATCGTCAATGCACGCGTTCGGCGCGATCTTGGCGCCCCCGCCGTACTGCCGGCCATTGAGGACCGCTACGACCATCGGGGAAAAGGTGCGGCGGCGGCCGTTCATAGTCACGGCGATAGCCGCCGGAGAATACCTAAAAAAAGTCAGGGCCGCGTGATAGACATATGGGAATATTCCCCGCCGGCCGCCCAAACGGGTGTTGAAGACCCTGGCGACCTCCGCGTCCAGCCCCACTCCGGCCGCGCAGAAAAAGGGGCGCCCATTGGCGAGTCCGACGTCTATCTTCCTCGGAGCCCACGCCAAAAGACCTTTGAGCGCTTCATCTTGCTTCAGGGGAATATCCAGATTGCGGGCCAGACCGTTCCCGGAGCCGGACGGCAGTATGCACAGTGTTACATCTTTACCTATTATGGGTTCGGCCGCTTCCCGGATCGTTCCGTCGCCGCCTACGGCCACGATGTTAGAGAAGCCGGCAATGACCGCTCTGCGCGCGAGTTCCCGGCCGTGTCCTTTATGTCGTGTCAAGGCGATCTCAAAATGAATGTTTCGCCCTCTGAAAAACGCTGTTACGCGTTCCGACAGGCTCGCGCCATGCCCCTTGCCGGCGGTAGGATTTATGATAAAGAAATAAGACATAATTTATTACATTCCATATATATTGTATATTTTAGTTGTTAAGAAAAGATTTACTATTTGACGAAATAGGCATGGGGGTGTCATGAAAACTCTGCTGGCTGTTTTTATCCTTGCGATGACTTGCGGGGCCGTCAGCGCGGCCGACGGGCCTTCCTCGACGGCCTGCATCTACAAATACGCGGGAGACGTTCAGCTTTTGGAACCAGGGGCCGTGGCCTGGCACAGTCTTAAGAGCGCGGTCCCCCTCAGAGAAGGAACCCGCATAAAGACCGGTGCCGGGGCCGTATGTGAGATATTGGCCGGCGACGGGACTTTTATATATCTCTACGAAAACTCTGAGACCGTGGTGGAAACGCTCAGATTTAATGCCGACACGCGCGAGTATGGCTTTAATTTCATAAGAGGCAGGATTCTGTGGCTGGCGGCTAAGATTAAGCGTAAGGCCTCAAGGTTTGAGATCAGAACGCCCTCTGCTGTCTGCGCTGTCCGGGGCACGGATTTTTCAATAGCGGTCTCGTCCGCCACGTCCGATATCGGTCTTTTTGAAGGACAACTGGATATTCAAAGCAACGGCAGGGAAACTGTCCTCTCCGCAGGCAGCGAAGCTCTGGCAGGGTTGGACACGGATGTGCGGGTCACTCCCCGATTTTCGGTGTTGATGAAAGCTGAGAAACGCCGTTACCTAAAACTCAAAAAATACGCCGAAAATCTTCGCGCAAAAATGGCTGCAAGAGACGGGTTTATTGATGAGTTTCTTCAGGGCAGGCAAAAAAAGTTACAGGATCTGGAGATCCGCAGGCTGGAAAAGCTTAATAAGCGGAAATAATCGTGAAGCGCAAAGAGGGAGGAGTTCGAACGATTTTGTCGCGTTACTCACTCTTCCCGTTTCCCGACTCACGCTTTACGGCTTGGATAGTTCAGCTTCAAGGTCGTAAGATGAAGTCCGGTTTATCTTGAGCGGAAATTTTTGGTTTTTCATAAGGAGCTGGGACAGATCCGAAGCGTTCCCCTTCCTTAACCCGATATCCAGCGCGGCGGTGTCGCCGGACATGTTTCTCAGCCAGCAGTCACGAACCAACGGAATATTCCTGACCGACTTTAAGAAATCGCTCAATTGGTTCATACTTTCAACTTTGGAAAGAACGACCCGCACCACGGATTTTTCGCGCAGCGCCTTAAGGACGCGCTCCTTAAGATCGTCGCCGGCTTTTTTAGCGGAATTAATTATGGCCGCGCGCGCTGCGGAAGGTTCGTTGAGATCTATGCCACCGGCCGTTTCTTGAAGCGAGGCCAGTGTCTCGCCTGACCCCTGCTTAACCGCGCTGACGGAAAGACCGGCTCTGTAGGAAATAAATCCCCCGAGGCCCTCACGCGTATTAAAATCCGACTTGGCTGAGCCTTTAATGAGAATATCGGCCTTGTCTTTTTCCCCCGTCATAAACCCCGCTTCAGAAAACCTGCTCTTAAGCTCCAGGGCAGCGTATTCCGTCTCCTGAACTTTCCCGTCCACGCTCTCGGAGATATCAAAGCCTATGACCGGATTGCCAAGCTTCTGCGGCTCGCTCTCAAGCTTCCTAAGCTTGGCCGTGATATCTTCCTTGCGCACATGCGCCCGTATCTTAGTTTTATAGAAGTCCCCGTCCCGGGTTTCCTTAAGAGTTTCATACTTCTCTATATAGCCTTCGGTCTGAGAGGTTATAGTGTCATCTATTAGTATGGCTTTTGAGACCATCGCTTCCTGGGAAACATAGATTCCGACTACAAGGCCCAGAGCGTTCTTCATCGCTTCATGCAGGGATGTTTTCCGGGCGCCGTCAAGATCGCCGTTTACCACTGGGGCTATGCCCTCGGCTTCCACCACCTCGGTTTCGTACGCGCTATTTAACGTCGACTTGCGCGTGGCGGAGCAGCCGGCCAACAGCATGGCGGCCAAAAGAGAAGCGAATATGCGGGTGTAATGTTTCATCTATGTGCTCCAGACAAATGCCATTTGCCGTATGCCATTGGCCATACGCAGAAACCGTAAGCGAACTTCCTTGTAAAGCACAGGGCAAATAATGATTTTCGCGGCGCCCTGTTATCAGTCAACTATTTTAAGGCCGGCTTCCTTCAGGGCCTTTTTGGAAAGCCTGAGAACGATCACGCAACCGTCGTCGCTGGTCCACTCGGTCCTTACGACCTGGGCGCCTTTGATGACGGATTCGATCTTGGTGGCGAGCACGGAGTCAGTTTCTATCGCTTTTTCAACGGTTATACCGCCTTCCAGGCTGACGCCTTTGATGAAGGAAAGCATATTGTACTGGCCGTTGACTATTGAGGCGTTTCTGGAGGTCGCCATGCGCTGCGTCTTGTTCTCAAGGGTCTGATCGGCGGCGCCGATACCGCGGGCGAATACAAAGTTTTTGGTGACGCCTTCTTCAACCCATTCCCGCTCTATCTCACCCTTATCCGAAACGGTTCCTTTCTGATTCGTGGACGAACACCCCCAAGCTAACAGCGACACAACCACCAGCAGTAAAGTCTTTTTCATATTAATGCTCTCCTTAATGAGGGGACACTTGGGCGTCCCATTATCTCTATTCTATAACAAGGAATTTCAAGTGTCAAATGCCCGGAAGGAAGAGTTGGTCCTTGTCCGGGGAATACACCTGATTTTTTCGGATCAGTACAACATGAAAAAGTCGGAATCCTTATTGGCGGGAATGTTGTCGGATTTTCTTGGTTTGGCCGGCACTTTTTTAGCGGGTTTAACAGCCTTTCTCGGCTGGGGTCTGACCTCTTCCTGGTCGCGGTACTGGGTGCTCTTCTTATACTCGACCGGGCGCCAATTGGTGAACTTGTAGGAAAAAGAGACCTGCGAAGTGTTGAAAACCTCGTTGGCCAGCGACATGGCGAAGTCAAGGGCGAAGCCTTCGTGCCGTATGCCAAGCCCCATAGTCATACCGCTATTATCCTCCATAGTCTTGTAGCCTAAGCGGAAATTAAAATACTTTTCAAAATGGTATTCCAGCCCCGCCCGCAAACTTTTGAGGCTCTCATTCATATGTGAGTCGCTCTCAAGCGACAGCAGAACGGATTGGTCCAGGATAGTGGGCCGCTGGTACGAAAGGCCAAGCCGCAGGATAGAAGGAAGCGCTTCGGTCTTGGTGCGGTATTTAATGCCGGTGCCGTAATTTGAAAGCGCCGCGCCGAAAGTGAGGCCCAGATTCGGTTCTCTTACCAGCCATCCGGCGTCTGCGGCGAAAGCGGAGGCGGAATATTTTCCCAGGAGTTCAGACCCGATATACTTGGCTGAAAGGCCCAAATATTGTTCAAATGTCGCTTTGTAGCCTTCCAGGTTCATCTCGCCGGAATATACCTTCTCGCCGTAGGTTAAGGCGAAGACCCTGGTGGTTTCAGCGTCCATATTGGACGAAGACACTGTTCCGTTGGGGTTAATTAAGCGATAAGTGAAGTCGCCGTTCTGGGAGAAAAGCGCTGAAAATGCCAGTCCAGGTTTATCCAATCCGGCGAGACCTGTCATGGGAAGCGGCATTCCGAAGGCCAGATATTGGAGTTTTGAATCCTCAAATCCGGAGAGGTACATTGCCGACGCTTCGGGGATATAAAGCTGACCGATGCCGGCGGGATTGTAATTAGTGGCGTAAATATCGTCAGCCACCGCGACGAAACTTCCGCCCATCCCCATAGCCCGGGGGCTCATATCAGTCTTTAGTATCTGCACGCTGGCAGAGCCGGGTCCGCCGGAGAAGGCAGGGGATAGGGTGTAGGGGTTAGGGACCAGGGTAAAAGCAAACAGAAACACCCAGACAAGAGCGCGCTTTCTGTTATGCTTTAAGATATTCATAAAATCAGTCTGCTCTGTTATCGCTTTTTACTAACTACTATTCACTCATCACTAACCACTTATCGTACGACAGCTATCTTGTCTACCGCGTCCAGCCCCGGACCAACTCCTTTTATGTAATAGATGCCGCTGGCCACCTTGGCGCCGTTGTTGTTGGTCCCGTCCCAGTCTATAGTGCCCTTGCCGGCACTTACGCCTCCTGAAAATAGTGTTTTAACCAAGGAGCCGGTGACGGTGTAAATCTTAATGGTCAGTTCTCCGGCGGTCTGAAGCTCATATTTTATCAGGGCGCGGTCGCCGGTTCCCGTCAGGATATTATTGTAGGCGATAATATCGGACTTATTCGCGGTGAGATTAATCGCGTTGGAAACGCCCAGCGACATCACGCTTCCCATATGGTTTCGCCCGAAGACCTCAAGGTATACCGTGCCTACTCCGGGATAGCGGAGGGCGAATCCAGAGTTAAGGCTGACCGTACCGGATAAAATCGGCCTGCCGAGGTGATCAGAGGACTTGGAGGGTAGGGATGGAACTGAAAGAAGTCTGCCGGAAGCAGGTGTGTAATCAGTGCGGGCCAAAGCTATCGGCTGAAAATTATGATCGCGCAGCTGGGCGTACGCGAAAACCGATTCGGCTCCAGTAAGCGTGGAGGAAGAGGGCGCGACGGTGACGGGGAAGTTTGTGTAGGGCACGGTGAAACTTATAATATCCTGATCATATTTAGCTGTATTCATGCTTGCGGAAGCTGAGCCTTTGGGAGCGTAGGATAATTGAAGGGAATAGGGCAGGAGAGACGCGACCCTGGAGTTGCCTGAATACATGCCGAGGGCGCCGGACACGCCAATGTAATATCTGCCCGGATTTGTTATAGAGTAAGTGAGCGAAACGGTTGAAGAATCGGTGATGCAATTCTCATCCTCGCAGAAGTCGGTATAGCTGTTGGATATTGTCGGCGTGACAAGCGCTTCGCTGCCGTCGGGGTAAGTGACCAGGTTACGGTCCGCATCTATGAGAAACAACGTGTAAGGAGAGTAATAATCAGGGTTAGCTGTTGCGGGCATGCTCAAAACGGCTGTAAAATTCCCCTCTTGGAGCGGGATGGAATAATAGTCGACATCGCCTGCCGGATAGACAGTGGCCGACAGCGCTGTCATCGTGCTCACATCGGTGGCGCATTCGGGGCCGTTATTATTGTCGCATAATGTGCCGGTAACGGGCTGGTCGTAAGTATCGCCCGCTCCGCTATAGGCTGGAATCCCGTGCGCTGTAAAAGCGGCGTCAATTTGCGCTTTCACGGTGCAGCCGGCGTCCAGAAGTTTGCAGGCTTCGACAAATGCATCGTAAAAATTCGCGAAATTATCGGGGAAATAGAAGAGCGCCGCGTAGGTGAACACATCAGCTTTTGGCATGTTCGGGAAAGCGCTGATAGCGCTGAAACTACCCATGTCCTTCAACTGCCACAGAGTTTGCGACAGGATCAAACTATCATCATGCACTTCTCCGGTCCAATCCGTCGGCATGGATTTAGACGCGCCGGACAGATCCCTGGCCATGCCTTCTCCACCGCCGCCCACGAAGTTGCCGAGCACATTCAGGACGCCGCCCTCAGGCGTAAGCGTGCCCGCCTGTTTAAATGAAGCCAGCGAGAAATAGTCAGCCATCGCTTCGGAAACAGCTCCGAACTCGCCGAAGTTTATAATGGGATAGATCCTATTTACCACCCGGTGGATATACTCGTGGCGGATAATGGTCCCGTCTAGGGCAAAAGATCTGTAGCTGCCGTCTATCATCGGCCCGTCGCCCAGAAAGATATTGTCCTTTTCCAGATCGTAAAACGCGTTCTCCATCCCCCCCGCTTCCGCGATGTTGTCCGCCGTGCCATGCGCGTGAACCATAACAGGCACCTGGTTGGATGAAAGATCGGCGAACGGGCCGCCGGGGCCAAGGTTTACTAATTTAAAATAATCGTAAGCCGCATTCAGGTGATAAAACGCGTTAACTTCCGCCAAAGTGTTTTCCACGCCGCCCAGCAAGCTATCCATGAATACTCCGGGCGTACCGGTTGACCAGACTATGGAGCCGGTGGCGTTATTCCTAACGAGAGGAGCGTTTGCGAGGACCAGGTAGCTTGATACATCCACTGAGAAACCATTGAACGTACCGGCCTCATCGGTCTCAAGAGACAGGCCGTAAGAAGAGTTTTCAACTGCCGCGCCGAAAAATGGCTGGCTTCTGGTGCCGATATAGCTGGCGACGACATCATTTCCGTTTTTTACATTCAGCTGGTCGGCATCATTAATGGTCCCATCGATGCCCATCTCACCCACGCTGAAAGACGTAAAATGCGGCATCACCTTCGCGAAAGCCTGGCCCTGAATGGACCAGTCATTAGGCACGGTGACCGCGTAATCATAGGTCTTTGAATTGGCGTAGGGAATCGGGCTGGTCACCGCGGTTGAAACAGAACGCCACAATCCGCCTCCATTATCAAAATGGGCGCTTGGGCCGCGAAAGTTGACTACGGAAAAAAACGGTCCCTTAAGCGAAGCGAACACCTTGCCGGCCGCCGCGCTGCAATATTCTCCGGCTGCGGTGGTAGTCTTTGTCGGAAAACTCAGGTCGCCTGTGACCCATACATATTGATTGTTGATAGGAATATTGGACGCGGGCTGAGTCCAGGATTCGCGCGTTATGGTGCGACTGGTGTCGGTCGGGGCCGGTGAGATGGCGTAGACCGACCCTTTCACGGTGCCGGTGGATTTAGTGTTATCGGGGCAGGCGTAGCGCAGGTCATTATAACGGAAAAGGATCTTGCCATCTTCTGCGCCGACATAATACAACCAGACGCCGCTTGCGGTGTCGGATGCTCGGGCGCGTATCTTCCATGCCAGTTTTAAAGCGCCGTCTGCCGTCTGGTCAGGAAAAAGTACTAAAGTCCGGTCCGTAATCCGCGCCGAAAAACCCAGATCGGAAAGCACGGCGCTTTCCGCGTAAGAGGCGGGGAACGCGGGAGAGAGCCGGACATTAATATCGGGCTCAAATTTAGCTTGGTAACCAGTTACCTCCCCTGAGGGGCTGATATGCACTCTGACGTAGGCGAATTCTACAGGTATTGAGTTATAGATCTGCTCGTACTGGATATGCGTGACGCCCATGAAAACTTTTGAATAAGCCTGGCGCAGCTGAGTGACATCAACTTTAAGCAGATCCTTGTTATCATTTAAAAAAGCGATGGCGGCTTGCGCAGGGGTTCCGGGATATCTTGAAGTTTTTGCGCCGACAATGGCTTCCGGCAGAGCGGTTTTAGGGCTGTACCGCACGCGCCAGGCATCCGTCCCTGTTTTTTTTGTGAAGCCGCGAAACGCGTCGCGGGCCGCGGAATCCGGGACCTTTCCGGTTTTTCTGAGCGAATCGGATAACGGGGACAGCCTGACCGGCGCCTTGCGCTTGCCGGCCGCCGCGGGCGCGGAGAACACTCCCAACAATACGCCTGCCAGGACGCAAGTAAGGAATTGTACTGAAAATATTTGCCTAATGTTTACAAGGTGTTTGTCAGATGACATATATATATTGTCTTATATCCGTTTTTCAGGAACATTAAGGATAGATTACGAAATTGTGACAGCGAGAGCCCGCCATTTGCCTTATGCCATTAGCCATACGCTTTTAAAGAACTTCCCTTTTGAGCTTTCTGCGTACGGCCTATGGCAAACGGCTAATGGCAGGTTATTGCATCCAGTTGCAATAACCTAAAATTGTGCCCCCTAGAGGGTTCGGCCACAGGTTCCGGTGTCGCCGTCGCTCCACCGGCCCTTCGGCCCCGCCTCGCGGACTCGCCTTCTGGCTCGCCATCGCTCCGGCTTTCGAACCCTCACGCGCGTCAAGCAGTTGACGCGCTTAGTTGGTCGCAAAAATTGTGCCCCCTAGAGGGTTCGAACCTCTAACCTACTGCTCCGAAGGCAGTTGCTCTATCCAGTTGAGCTAAGGGGGCATAAATCAAGTGGCGAGTGGTTAGTGGTTAATCGCGGATATTGATGACGCCTCGGTTGCCTTAACACTCGCCGTTAATCATTAACCAGTCATCCGCAGGTCTTGTGAAAGACCGCGTATTATTATAGAATTTATTTACTGAGTCGCGTGCAAAAGTTGAATTTTAACAATATAACAGAGACGACTGAGGATTCTTAGGATTTTAGACCAGCAGGATATAAACCGCTTCGGTCAATCCTCCAATCCTCTAATCCTCCAGCCCTCTGGAGGCAAAGGAGCCGATTATGGGTGGACACTCTCACTGGGCAGGAATAAAACACAAAAAAGCCATTACGGACGCGAAGAAAGGCAAAGTCTTCACGAGAATCATAAAAGAAATCGCCATGGCCGCCAAGATAGGTGGCGGTAAGCCTGACGAAAATCCCCGCCTCCGCAAAGCTATGGAAGACGCCAAAGAGGCCAATATGCCAGTTGATAATGTAAAACGCGCCATCATGCGCGGCACCGGTCAATTGCCCGGCATGACTTACGAGGAAATAATGTACGAGGGCTACGGCCCGGGCGGCATCGCTGTTCTTGTGGAAGTTACGACCGACAACCGGAACCGGGTTTTCAGCGAAATACGAAAAATATTTGAGGTTTCCGGCGGCAATATCGCCAGCACCGGCAGCGTGGCCTGGATGTTCGAGCCGAAAGGATATATCTCAGTAAAAAAATCCGATGCCAAGGAAGATGAGTTGATGACGTTGGCCTTGGATATCGGCGCCGAAGATTTTAAGTCGCAATCTGAATCAGACGAATATGAGATAATCACCGCCCCGGCGGACTTCGAGTCCGTAAAGAAAAAGCTGGAAGAGCGCAAGATCCCCATCGTTCTGGCTGAGCTGACAATGCTCCCCAAAAATGAAGTCAAAGTGGGAGAAGATAAGGCCCAGCAGGTTGTCAACCTGATGAATAATCTGGAGGACCACGATGATGTGCAGAAGGTCCATTCCAATTTTGACATTCCGGACTCCATTCTGTCCAAGCTGGAGTAAAACCAGGGTATAGAGATTAGGATAGAGGATATAGCGCGGCAAACAGGTTCTTTAACCCTGGACCCTCCCCCTATACCCTGACACAAAATCTTTTATGATAATATTAGGCATAGACCCCGGACTCGACCGCACCGGTTGGGCAGTGCTTGAAAGCGTCGCCTCAAAATCTCCGCGCCTGCTGGCGTCAGGACTTATTCACACTGAAAAAGGAGTTCTTCTTGAAAAGCGCCTGGCAGAGATATACGACGCTTTAAGCGATGTGATACGGGAGAACAATCCCGACGAAGCGGCGATAGAGGAAGTGTTTTTCTCTAAAAGAGCCGAGACACAGGCTAACACAACCCACGCCAGGGGTGTAATACTGCTGGCCTGCGAAAAGCTCTCGCTTAAGATAAGCTCATATAACCCTAAGACTATAAAAAAGACGGTCAGCGGCAACGGCAGCGCGGAAAAGCCCCAGATCCAGAGAGTAGTGCAAATGACCCTTAACCTTAAAGAGTTGCCCCGCCCCGACGACATAGCGGACGCCATGGCCGCCGCCATTTGTCACCTGCGCGTGGCGCCTTTCAAAGCGGCGCTGGCGAGGGCCGTATGATCGCCTCCCTGCGCGGCTCTGTGGCGCTTAAAACGGATGAGGGCGCCGTGATAGAGGCGGGCGGGGTCGGTTATGAGATTTTTCTCTGCGAAGCCTCGCTCCGAAATCTCGGTCCTGAGGGCAGCGAAGCGTTCGTGTTGGTGGCTGAATCCATCAGCATGTACGGCGGTACGGCTCTTTATGGTTTTCTGACTAAGGAAGAAAAAAGTCTCTTCGATCTTTTCCGCGACGCCGTGCCTAATACGGGCGCTAAGAAAGCGCTGGACTATCTAAACAAGGCCCTTAAATCCCTGCCGGATTTCAAGCAGGCTGTTATACATAACGACCCCAAACTTCTGACTTCCATCTTCGGTTTCACGGCAAAGACCGCAGACAAACTTATAGCCGCTCTTAAAGACAAGATGCCTGATTTTCAGACCGCCGGTTCAGCCCGGCTGGGGGTTTTTACCGCGCAAGGCGTGTACGCCCAGGTTCTAAATGCTCTCGCCAGTTTAGGGTTCAGGGCTGGAGAAGCCAAAGTCGCCCTGGAAGCAGCCGCCGCTGAGGAGCGCCCTGCGACAGAGAACGCTGAAGAGCTTTTGAAACGCACTCTTAAAAGACTTTCTCCGAAATAAGACAACCGCTCAACAACCTGCAGCCAAACACTGATTATGCCCGAAAAAGAAAACTTACTTTCCGCGAAAGCGACCGGCGACGATGCCAGATATATGGATAGCGCCCTGCGTCCTTCCAGCCTTGACGAATTCGTCGGACAGGAAAAACTTAAAGAAAATCTGCGGGTCTTCATAGAGGCCGCCAAGGGCCGCAAAGAGGCGCTTGATCATTGTCTGTTTTATTCCCCCCCGGGCCTGGGCAAAACCACGCTTAGCTATATTCTTGCCAAAGAAATGGGCGTAAATATAAAAGTCACTTCCGGCCCTGTCCTGGGAAAGCCGGGAGATTTAGCGGCAATGCTTACCACCGAACTTCAGGAAGGCGACATCCTTTTTATTGACGAGATACACCGCCTTAACGCCTCAGTGGAAGAGGCTCTCTACCCCGTCATGGAAGATTTTCTTTTTTTCATCAGCACCGGCGCGGGCCCCGGCGCCACCACGCTCAGACTGGCGGTCCCCAAATTCACACTGGTGGGCGCGACGACCAGAAGCGGACTGCTGACCGGACCGTTGCGGGACCGTTTCGGCATCGTTTTCAATCTGGGGTTTTACGGCACCTCCGAAATAGAACAGATCCTGGAACGGTCGGCCCGCATCCTTAAAACAGAAGCCACAAGGGAGGGATTAGCCCATATCGCGGCGCGTTCCCGAGGCACCCCAAGAATCGCTAACCGTCTGCTGAAGCGCGTGCGCGACTTCGCGCAGGTCCGGGCAAATGGAATAATAACTCCGGCCGTAACGCTGGAGGCCATGAATTCTCTGGAGATAGACAAGGAAGGTCTGGATAGTTTGGACCGCAGACTGCTGCGAACTATAGCGGAAAAATTCGGAGGCGGCCCGGTGGGCGTGGAGACCCTTGCGGTAGCGGTGTCTGAAGAGATAGACACGCTTACCGATGTGATAGAACCATTTCTAATGCAGTCCGGCTTCATACAGCGCACCACCCGGGGCAGGATTCTGACCGAAAAAGCCTATCTCCACCTCGGCCTGAAAGCTCCGACCCAGGAGAAGTTCTTATAAAGCGTGATTCCCTCCCCCTTATGCACTGCTTCTTATGATACGACTCTTTCTTTGCGCAATATTGTCGCTTGCTCCGCTCAACTTCGCAGCCGGCTCCGGAGAGGAAGCCCCCTCCGTTATCCGGGTCGCTATCTCCCGTAACACCAATCAATTTAAACTCGTCACTTCGGCCAAAGTTTACGCGCTGGAGGTTAAAACAGGGCAAAAATATCTGCTGCTTGAAAGGTCAGTATATGAAGTCAGATATGTCAACGCCACACATCTGGCCGTGGCCGGCGAGACCCTGGAGTCGCCTGTTAAGCTGTTGGCCGCGGATGGCGGTGACTGCGTTAAAATAAACGGGCACTTCTACAACGGCGATCTCTATATGAAGACGACCGCCGCCGAAAAATTGGAAGTCGTTGAGCATCTCTCTATAGAAGACTATCTCTGCGGCGTGCTGCCGGTTGAGATGAGTCCGGACTGGCCGCTGGAAGCCCTGAAAGCCCAGGCCGTTGCCTCGCGCACTTACGCGCTTAAAAGTATCAATCCGAAGAAAGACTACGATATGACGGACGGCGTGGAAACACAGGTCTATAATGGCGCCTCCGGCATGAACTCGCGCATTATAGACGCCGTCAAGTCCACCCGCGGTGAAGTGCTGAAATATAAGGAAAAGCTTATTACCGCTTTTTTTCACGCCTGCTGCGGAGGCTATACGGCCAGCGCGAGTTCCGCCTGGGGCGAAGCCGTCGTTAAGCCGCTTTACGGCGTCAGAGACCCTTTCTGTTCCGACTCAACCCATTTCAGCTGGGAATATTACGCAACGTCCCGCGATCTTCTCTCCTTTATCCAAAAAAAGGGCTCCAACGCGCTTAAGATAAAGGGAGTCCGTATATCCGATCGCGACCGCTCCGGCCGAGCCACAAAGATAAAGTTTATGACCGACGCCGGCTCATTCACCGCGGCCGCCTCGGAGGTTCGAAAAAATTTCGGCACCTATGATATAAAGAGCACTTTTATCACTCGGATCACGCCGGGCAACGGCGGCTACGAATTCTACGGCCGGGGCTGGGGACACGGCGTGGGCATGTGCCAGGAAGGCGCCAAGCACATGGCGCTGAATGGAAAGAACTATAAAAAAATACTTCGCCAGTATTATCCCGGAACATCAATAGGGGCTGTTGATGACTGAGGCCGCCCTTACGGAATTCGACAGTTTACCCATTGACTCCCTTATAGCGGCCAGACCGGCTGAGCCGAGGGACGCCTCCAGGCTTGTATCTTTGAACCGCGCCAGCAAGACCATAGAGCACAGAGTTTTTCGCAACCTGCCGGACCTCCTGTTCCCCGGAGATGTGCTGGTCCTCAACAGTAGCAAAGTCTGGAAGGCCAAACTGCCCGCCCGGAAACCCACGGGAGGCAAGTCTGAACTTCTTCTGATCAGACCGGAACGCGCAGACCTGACAACATGGAGCGCACTGGCCCGCAAGATCCAGCCTGGCCAGACGCTTATCTGCAACGGCGGGGCAAAAGCCGTCTGCCTGCGCCAGAATGCGGACGGCAGTTTTCTTTTTGATCTTTCTTCCCCTCTCGACCAGGCTTACCTGGAGCATAACGCCGAAGTCCCGCTGCCACAGTATATTCTTAAAGCGAGGAAAAAGAACGAGCCTGCGGGAAACGAAACACCGGACGATTCCCGCTATCAGACAATTTTCGCCGCCGTTCCGGGCTCAATCGCCGCGCCGACTGCGGGCTTCCACTTTACGCCAGAACTTCTGAATACGATACAGGCGAAAGGCGTTGATGTGCGTTATGTCACGCTGCATATCGGCTGGGGCACTTTTAAGCCCGTCCGCGGCGAAGATCCGACGGCCCATGTGATGCTTGGCGAGGAGTGTTCTCTTTCAGCCGAGACGGCCGACGCGCTTAACGCCGCAAAGGGAAAAGGCCGCAGGATAATAGCAGTGGGAACTTCGTCTATGCGGACTTTGGAAACTTTTTCGGACGAGTCCGGGAGGCTTCTGCCCGGAGAGGGGCAAGCCGGACTCTTCATCTATCCCGGCTACAGGTTTAAAACCGCGGACGCTTTTCTCACTAATCTGCATGTCCCCTCTTCCGCGCCGCTTTACATGACCGCAGCGTTCGCCGGCCGCGAACTTCTTTTTAACGCGTATAAAGAAGCCGTGGATAAAAAATACAGGTTCTATTCATACGGGGACGCGATGTTTATAAGCTAGCAGCAAGACAATACTACAGCGGGACAGGAATCAGTAATAATTAATATACTTTTGTTGGCGTGCTATTTTTATGAAACACTTTGAAGTTATCAAAAACGATCCTTCGACCCGCGCCCGCATATGCCGGCTGAAAACAGCAAGCGGCGTGGTGCACACGCCTGTCTTCATGCCGGTGGCCACCCAGGGCACTGTCAAAGCCGTTTCCCAGGACGACCTCAAAGCCATCGAAACTGAATGTATCCTTTCGAACACCTACCATCTTTACCTGCGGCCTGGCTTGGATGTACTGGAGAAGTTCGGCGGACTGCACGGTTTTATGAATCACAGGGGACCCATCCTCACGGATTCCGGAGGTTTTCAGGTTTACAGCTTGAGCAATCTCAGAAAAATAACCGATAGCGGGGTTCATTTCACCTCTCATATCGACGGGAGCCCTCATTTTTTTACTCCGGAGCGCGTGATAGACTACCAGGCCAGGATAGGCTCCGATATCCGGACATGCCTTGATGTCTGTGTTAAGAACCCGTCGGAACATGCGGAAGCCGTCGATGCCCTTAAAAAAACAAAGATCTGGGCGCAGCGCTCTAAAGAGCACTTTACGAAGACTACAGCGCATATTGAAGAATCCCGAAAACCGCTTTTGTTCGGTATTATTCAGGGCGCTACATTCCCTGATTTGCGCCGTGAAGCCGCCCTACATATGGCTGAGACGGTGAACCCCGACGGTTTTGCCGTGGGCGGTCTCTCCGTCGGAGAGACAAAGAACCAGATGCATCAGTCCCTGGCCGTAGTGACGGAGAACCTTCCAAAAGACCGCCCTGTTTACTTTATGGGCCTCGGCAGCCCGGAGGATATCTGGGAGGCGGTGGAATTCGGCGCGGATATGTTCGACTGCGTGCTGCCGACCCGGAACGCCAGAAACGGCCAGGCTCTGACCTCGCGCGGCAAATTTTACATAAAGAACGCGCCCTTTAAGCGCGACGAATCAGCGCTGGACCCGGACTGCGACTGCGAGACCTGCAAGAACTATTCCAGGGCTTATCTTTCCCATCTTTTCAAGGCTAAAGAACTGCTGGTGGGGCGACTGCTTTCAATTCACAATCTGCGCTTCCTTATAAAGCAGACTCATATAATGCGGGAAGCGATAAAGAATGGTGATTTTCTGGCAAAAAAGAAAGAGTTTCATGACTCCTATTTTCGCGACACTCCCCGCCCCAAAAGAGATTAGACGAAATCGACTGACGGCGAACATTTTTTAACCTAAAATGACAGTTGCGGCTTTTCGCCCGTACCTTTAACGCCCCCCTTACAGCCAAGACGAACATTTGCCGTTAAAATTTGGTAGAATTAAATGCAGATATATATATAAATTACGGAGGAACAATGAACAACCAACTTACTCAATTTATTCCAATAATCATTATAATGGGAATCTTTTATTTTTTCGTCATACGCCCCCAGCAGAAACAGATGAAAGAAAGGAAGAATATGATTGAAGCCCTTAAGTCAGGGGACAAAATTCTCACCAACGGCGGCCTTGTGGGCGTTATAACCGGCTTAAACGGCGATGAACTGGAAGTGGAAATAGCCAAGAGCGTGAAAGTTACTATTGTCAGATCCGCGGTCGCCGGTCTCGTGAACCAGACCAAATAATCAGGAGCCTATAAAATGAATAAATTACATTGGAAACTCGGCCTTATACTGGGCCTGGGCATACTTTCTTTATGGCTTTTATACCCCACTGTGGAATGGTACACCAAAACCGCCGACGAGAGAAGCAAGCTTGAGGCCATGCGTGAACGACCCAAACGCATGCTGACTCTCGGCCTGGACCTGCGCGGCGGCACGCATATGCTTCTTGAACTTGATGTTGAGAAACTTGATAAAAAAGAGACTCTCAACGACGCCATCACTCGTGCCATAGAGATACTTAGGAACAGGATCGACCAGTACGGCGTGGGCGAAACGCCTATCTCCCGCCAGGGCGATCGCTGGATTTCGGTGGA
>JBAXKK010000058.1:0-16840 GCA_037137395.1 Elusimicrobiota bacterium | reverse complement strand
CTGAAACCGAAATAAGAAGCCTGCGCCAGGAACTGCATGTCAAAAGCGAAGTCGTCGGTATTATTCTCCCAGGGGATGGTTAAAAGCACCTCGCGGGAATAAGCGCGCATGCCGCTGTGCCATTCGCCCAGATTTTCACCGGCCACCACATTGCAGAGCAGAGAGAGGAAGCGGTTGGAGAGATACTTGTAGAAAGGCATGCCGCCAGCCAGAGTTTCGCGGCGGGTGCGGATGCGGTTGCCCAGCATCATGTCGCAAATCCCGGCGCTTATCACGCCGACCAGATGCGGGATAACCTTCGGGTTGTACTGATAGTCCGGGTGCAGCATCACTACGATATCGGCGCCGGCCTTAAGGGCTTCGCGGTAACAGGTTTTCTGGTTGCCGCCGTAGCCCTTGTTGGACTCATGCCGAACGACGGTAATGCCGAAGCCAGCGGCCGCCTCCACCGTCTTGTCTTTAGAGCAGTCGTCCACAAGTATCACATTGGACCGATATTCGGCCGGTATATCAGAGAGGGTGGCCGAGAGGGTTTTTTCGGCGTTGTACGCCGGAAGGACTATCATCACTTTAGGCATTCTGTCTCCTTATAAAAGCCCACGCGGAATCTTGCCAGGCGGGTATGGTTATACCCAGCTCCTTTGAGATAGCGGCGTTGGACATGGCGGAAAAACCGGGGCGCCGGGCCGGAAGATTAAAATCAGCCATGCGGCCGGGGATCAGCTCTTTATCAATACTTAAAGTTTTCAAGATCAGACCCGCCCACTCATATCTTGAACAGGAGCCGGTATTGGGCAAATGCCATGTCCCCTCAAGGCCGGCCTTTAGCGCCGCCATGGCGCCGTAAACAATGTCGCCGGCGTAGGTCGGCACGGAAATCTCATCCGCCGCTACGGTAATCGCGCCGGGTCTTTTGGCCCATTCCAGCAGCTTTGACATAAAATTCTGATTCCCGTTCCCAAACACCCAGCTAACGCGCAGGATGAGATGCCTGGCGCCGGACGCCCTTATCAATTTTTCTCCCGCCAGCTTTGAAGCGCCGTATTTATTCAGGGGATTCGGGCTATCATTTTCGGCGTAAGGGATCGGAGCCCTGGCGCCATCAAATATATAATCGGAACCGAAATGGATAAGGAAAGCGCCGGTCTCCAGGGCGGCAAGCGCCAGATTTTCCGGACCGAGGGAGTTCGCCCTGAGCGCCGTCTCTGAGTCCTGTTCGGCTTTGTCCACCAGATTATAGGCCGCGCAATTGACTATCAGGTCCGGTTTAAAAACACGGACCTCCCGAATGACCGCGTCGCGCGCGCCAATATCAAGGGTGTCCAGGTCACGGCCCAGGTAATCGTGACCTTGTTCCTCAAAGCGGCGGATGAACGCCTCAGCCAGCTGACCCTTTGATCCTGTAATTAAAATTTTCATAAACTGCAGGATTCAGGCTAAATATCCGCGTCCTTAAACCAGGGGAGAACGCTGTCTTTGGGAGACAGAACCGGATCAGTTACGCCCCATTTTACGCCGAGCCGCGGATCGTTCCAGCGTATGCCGACCTCAAGCTCCGGGGCAAACTCGCTGGTGCATTTGTATATTATTTCCGCGATATCGCTTAAAACCAGAAAGCCGTGGGCGAAGCCGGGAGGAATATAGAGCATGTGAGCGTTATCGGCGCCCAATTCAACTGCCACCCATTCACAGAAAGTAGCGGAATCCTTTCTTATGTCCACGGCGACATCAAGGATGCGGCCCAGAGTGCAGCGCATGAGTTTGCCCTGGGCGGCAGGGGACTTCTGATAGTGCAGGCCCCGCAGGACGCCCCTGGCGGATCTTGAATGATTATCCTGGACGAAGTTTTCTTTTATCCCGGCCCTCTCAAAATCACTGAATCTATAAGCCTCCAGAAAAAAACCCCGCTCGTCGGTAAAAACGCGGGGTTTAACCATCACAAGGCCGTCCGGTTTTAATTTTACAAACTCAAAAGGCATAATATCCTTTAGATGCAAGGCCGTTTGGCAATTTAGAGGCAAGGCCATTTAGCGATTTAGCCGTTTAGACGCAAAACAGACCACTAAATTGCTTTACATCCAGATTGCTTTGCATCTAGACTGCTTTTCCTCTAGACTGCTTTACCTCTAAATTGCTTTGCTTCTAAACTGCTTTGCCTCTAGACTGCTTTACATCTACTCCTGGGCTACTTTCCTCAGATACTCTCCATAGGTATTCTTGCTCATGGACTCGGCCATAAGCAGCACGGCATCCTTGGTGATATAGCCGAGCAAATAGGAAATTTCTTCTATGCAGGCAATCTTCAGGCCCTGCCGGCGCTCGACGGTGGCGATAAACCCGCTCGCCTCCAGCAGGCTTTCGAAGGTGCCGGTATCAAGCCAGGCGTAGCCGCGCCCGAGAAGCTCAACTTTCAGGGCGCCCCTTTTAAGGTATTCCCTGTTGACGTCGGTTATCTCAAGTTCGCCGCGCAGCGAGGGCTTCATGCCGCCGGCTATTTCAACCACATCGTTAGGATAAAAATAGATGCCGGTGACGGCATAATTGGATTTTGGGGTTCCAGGTTTTTCCTCAATTGAGACGGCGTTGCCGCGCGCGTCAAAGTCCACCACGCCGTACCTCTGGGGGTCGGTAACATAATAGCCGAACACGACGGCGTTTCTGCGCTCGGCTACCTCGGCGGCAGCTTTTCTTAAAGCATCGGTCAGGCCTTGGCCGTAGAAGATATTATCGCCCAGGATCAGGCAGACATCCTCGTCGCCGATGAATTCCCTGCCGATTACGAAAGCTTCGGCTATACCGGCGGGGCGGGCCTGTTCTTTATATTCAAACTTGAGCCCCCAGGCCGCGCCGTCGCCGAAAATTTCCCTGAACCGGGGCAGATCCTTAGGCGTGGAAATAATAAGTATCTCGCGTATCCCGGCCAGCATCAGCGCGGACAGGGGATAATAGATCATGGGCTTGTCATACACCGGCAGCAATTGTTTGCAGACCGCGTTGGTAATAGGATACAGCCGGGTGCCCGAGCCGCCGGCCAATATTATTCCTTTCATATTTTTTTCCGCACTACTTATTCATCAAAACCACATCTATACGCTGCTGGGAGAAACTTTCGTCAAAACCTTCATAGCTGACGAGATTTGATCCGCTCATAAGCTCTTTTCTAAGAAAATTACTTACCTGGTCGGCCTGCTGCTCGGCCAGGTCCTTGGTCTGGGCGTAAACATTTACCTTGACCGGAACATTATAATAGCGCCGCTTAATAAGGTCGCATGTGGCGGTAAGCAGAGCTTCGCCCAGAACCTTATCAACGGTTTTCATGGACTTAGTTGGCCCGAATACGGCCACCGAATCCAGACCTATATTAAGATTGCTGTCCTTCTGGAATACGATAGCGGTAAACTTGATAATATCTCCGACAATCGTCTTAAGCGCGCCCATCTCGTCAACGAAGACATAAACCGGGGCGTAATTATGTCCGGCTTTAAGCCACTCCCGCTGATCGTTCTCACCGGTCCAGAATATAGATTCCGGCGGCAGGCCTAAACCGGCGTATTTGTGGAAGATCTTGCCTTCCTCGTCGGTAACTGAAAGCGTCCACTGGATATCTTTGGAATTGCTGTCAAATGAATTCCTATTAAAAGCCTCTGAAAATTTGCGCAGCGGATAAAAAGCTATAACGGTTTTATCGCTGAACCCGGCGCGCCAGGGCTGGATAATCCTGGCCGAAAACAAATTTTCCGGATAATCCTGAGAAATGCTCGCGAACTCTCCGTACAGAAAAAGGTCCTTGTCCGGCTGGAGCGATTCTCTGATGCTATCTAAATCATCCGTCTGAATTTTCAGCGGCGGCTTGGTGGTCCGGATCTTGTCCTCGCTTTCCGACTTGATCACGATTTCCTGAGGAACTTCGTTGTATGAAGTCGCCCCCTCAGCCAGGGGCTGAGCGCCCAAGGCCGCTGGCCATAAGCCGTAGGCCGTAAGCAGGACCGGCAAAAATAAAACTGAGGGTAAAGCTTTACCGCGAATATTTAGTTTCATAAATTGCTCCTATTTTTCCGTCTTGCAACTTTTTCTGCCTATGGCGTGAATCGGGAATCGTAAAGCGTAAATCTGGAATCGTAAAGCGGAAAACGTAAAGCGGAAAGCGTTCTCCCTTAAAACTTACAACTTATAGCCTATAGCACTTAATCTATTACAAATTTAAACGTGATTATTCCCCACTGCCGGGATTCCGCGCCGCTAATGGGCTCAAACTGCCACTTTTTAATCGCGTCAATGGCGCTTCGGTCTAAAGCGCTATAGCCGGATGTCTTTTCCACCGACGCGCTATTTAGAACCCGGCCAGAATTGTTAACAAAAAACTTGATAGACACCGAGGCTTCCAGCAACCCGCGCTCGCGCGCCCAGGACGGGAAAGGCGGCACGTAATATTTAAGCACTTTCCGCTTTGAAATCGGCCCTTCTATCTCCACTTTATTCGTTTCTTCAGCCTGCTTCATGGAGGCGTTTTTAGGCCCGCCCAGGCTCGCGGCTAATATTACCGGTTTGGCCCTGAGGCCCTGCGTCAGGCTCTCAGCGGGCGCGCTTATAGCTTCCGCAAGACGCTCAGGCATAGCGGGGGTAATGCGGGCACTCTCGCGAATAGCGCTTACCTCGCCCTGCCTTTCGGAAAGCCCCTGGGGCAGAGCGGATGATTTCTTCGCCCGCTCCACCGCGATATTAAGCTCCTGCATGGTCTGCGGCGTGAAGGAGCGGGCGTTCTCGTCAAACTGGAGATTCTCAGGCAGAGTAGGCGCTTTCTTCATGCCTACTTCCTCAAGTTCAATTTTGGGCGCCAGGGCCGCAGTGGCGCGTTCAGCCTTGATGCCGAGGTCAGCATTCATCGCCGCCGCAGCCCGTTTAGCCGTGTCCATCTCCAGCCGCTCCTGCGCCTGCATCCGGCCTGAGCGTTCCAGAAGTTTTTGCGGCAGGTCAAAGTTCTTTTTGCGAGCCTCCGGCACCTTTATATTTATCTCCGGCAGTTTGGCCACCGGGACCATCTCAATCTTAGGTATCTTAGGCAGGGCCAGCTTTAAGAAATCAAGGGTTTTATTGCCGGGCGCCTTGGGAACACGGACCACCTTTTCCTGCAGCAGCAGATCAACATTGCTTATGACGATATTTCTGGTTGTAGGAGCAAGCAGAACAAAATTAATATAGAAAAAAAAGAACAAGCCATGAAATAAAACAGCTCCGATCGCGGAGTAAAGAAGCGTTTTATCGGAATGAGAATGCATAGTTAAACAGGGTAATAAGTAAGTGATAAGTTATAAGTGGTCAGTGATAAGTGATCAGTGGTAAGTGGCAAGTCTGTTACTATTCACTAACCACTATCCACTGTGCACTATTCACTAATCACTGAAAAAATAACCACCGGTTATTTTTTCTTTTTTGTCTGCTCTGTTGCTATAGTAATGCTGGCCGCCCCGGCTTCTTTCGCGCGCTGCATAACATCCGTCAGCAGGCCATAACCGGCGTTTTGGTCGGCCTTTATAATCACAAGCTTAAGGCCGCTTTCCCGGATAGCGCGTTCCAGCGCCTTATAAAAATCGTCCTTCGCGGTGAATGCCTTTTCGTTTACTGCGTACTTGGCTTCCTGAGCCAGAGATACGACTATCTTTTCCTTTTCTTCCCCCTCCTGTGTACGAGCCTGCGGCAGATTCACCTTAAAAACAGGCTCCGACAGAAGCGGGGCGGTGACCATGAATATTATGACCAGCACCAGGCAGACATCCACCAGTGGCGTGACATTTATACCTGTAACCAGACTGTCGTCGTTAGTCTCAACTTTAAAGGACATAATATTTAACGATATCTATTGCCATAAGCTATAAGCTTTAGGCCGTAAGCGAACTACGCCATAAGCTATAGGCTTTAGGCCGTAAGCAGAATAAAGACTTCTTACTATTTACGCTTTACGATTCCAGATTCACGATTGCCGATTAACGCTTCCCGCTTCCCGATTTACGCTTTACGATTCACACCGTAAGCCATACTTAGTTCTTCATTAACGCCATCTTCAGGGCGCCGGACTGCTTCGCGGTGTCCATCATCGTAACAACTTCGCCGACTTTATTCCCGTCGTCGGCCTTGATAATCACGAATTTATCTTTGCTGGCCAGAATAGCCTGGGCTATGCGCGCCGGAAAATCCAGCATCGATACCTCGGCACCGTTAAGCTTTATCACGCCGTTCAGGGTCAACTTAACCTGGATGCTCTCCGAGGCGGAAACCTTGCCCACCTGGGCGCTGGATTTTGATTGCAGAACCTTGATGCCTGACTGCACCGCGAACGGAGCCACGGCCATAAAAATTATAACCAGCACCAAAGACACATCCACCAGGGGCGTGACATTGATGTCAGTTATAGCGTCGTCGGAATTGCTTGAAGAAAAGCCCATAAATTAGATATTAAGAACTAACCAGTTTCTGCCTATAGCCTATGGCAATAGCCGTATCTAAATTTACGGCTTATGGCGGGCGCTGCGCCCTAGTGCTTCGATCCCATTATTATCATCAGGCGCGAGGAGAAGATCTCAAGTTCGCTCATGATAACTTTTACCCGCCGCATAAAATAGTTGAAGATGATAACTGCGGGGATAGCCACTGCCAGGCCGGCCGCGGTAGCCACTAACGCTTCCGCTATACCTCTGGCGACCACGGTGGGACCGCCGACGCCGGAGAGCGCGAGGTCGCGAAAAGCCTTTATAATGCCGATCACCGTGCCAAAGAGGCCGATGAAAGGCGCGATATTACCCATGGTACCCAGCACGCCAAGAAACTTTTCAAGGTTAAGCTTCTCCTCCTGGCGCTTCGTGGCCAGCAGTTCTTCTATGTCGCGCCTGGGCATCTCGCGGTGGCGCAAGGCGTAGTTGAACAGCCTCGCTACGGGGGAATCTATCTTGCCGGTGTAATCAACGGCTTTATCCGCCTTATCCTCTTTCAGCAGTCCGCTTATATGCGCCAGAAAATCGTCCACTTTCCTGTGGCGGGCCTTCCTGAAATACCACCAACGCTCAAAAGCCACGGTGAAAGACAGCAGCGAACAGAATATCAGGATGATCAGCGTAAAGCTGTCACGCAACATACTTAAATAGTTAATATTTTCCACAAAACCTCCAATAGTAATAGTTAGGAATTAATGACAGCAGCTTCTAGCTCCCCGCCTCTGTCTTTGTTTCCTGCATCCCCGGCAGATCCTGGACCTTTGCCGGCGTTTTAACCTTTCTCACTTTTCTCAGCGTCTTCTTAGGGGCAGGTTGGGTCTCCGCTTCGGGCCGGGCTTCGCCTGCGTCTCTGGCTTCTGCCGCATTTGCATCGGGCGCGGCCCGCTCCTGCTTAGGCGCGGGCGCGGCCTTTTCCTGATATGCCATGCGGAGAAGCGCCTTGGCCCGCTCCCCGGCGGCCCTGGACACTTCCTGCGTGGCCGCGTTTTTTGAAATATCCTCATAGACGCGGGCCGCTTCGGGGTAGTTCTTCTCCCCCTCGTAGATCTCGCCGAGCTTTACAAGGCCCTGCAGACGCCAGGAGCTGTTTAAAGGTTTCTGGAGGGCCAGCCGCTCCCAGTAATCGCGCGCCTCGTCCGCCTGCTTGCCCTCTAAACTTATTTCGCCCATCTGATAAAGGGCCTCAAGCGCGTCTTCCTTGCCCTCCGCCTCGCCGTAGATCTCGGTGAGCGTTTTAATTGACCCGGCCAGATCGCCCCTTGTCTTCTGAATATTAAAGATTTCCCAGAGCGCTCCCAGCGCTTCTTCAGGCTTAGCTGACAGCTCATAATACTTGTGGTAAGTCTCCTCGGCCAGATCGGTGGCTCCGGTGTTCTTGTAGCAGAGCGCCAGGTTGAAAAGCGCGGGCTTTATGTATTCGTTATCGGGGTAAAGTTCGGTAAGTTTGGCGTACGCCTTGACGGCGGGGGCGTATTTCTTGGAGTTGTAATAAGCGTTGCCCAGCCGAAATAGCGCCAGCGGGTGTTCCGTAGCGTCGGTATAATTAGTCGCGAAGCGCTCGAATACGGCGGCCGCGCCCTCCATATCCCCGGTCTGGAAATAGGATTCTCCCAGATAGAATTGCGCGTCCTTGACCGAAGAATGATCGATGTATTGCACGCAGAATTTTTTAAGGTATTCCACGGCGCCGGGATAGTTCTTAGTCTCAAATAACCGGCGGCCCAGGCGGAACAGGGCCTCTCCGGAAGATTTAGTTTTAGGCTCAACGGAGGAAAGGCCCGTAAAGTAGGCCTTAAAATCCATGCCAGTGTCGCGATCAAAAATCACTTCCGCCAGATCCAGCGCGTCATACGCCTCGGTGGAGAACGGGAAATTATTTATCACGGTCCTGGTCTGCGCCACCGCCTGGGCGTCCTGCTTCAGGTTGTAATAGACCTGGGCCACGCGCAGATAGGCGAGCGGGAGCTGGAAGCTTTTGGGATACTTCGCGATGATGGTGTTATAGGCGGTAATACTTTCGGCGTATTTCTGCGCCCTGAAATAAGTGTCGGCGGTCTGAAAATCGGCCAGCTCCGTCTCGGGGGCGGACGGATAATTCTTTGAGAGCTTCACCCACTGTTCAACGGCCTGGCTGTAATAGCGCAGGCGGTACAGCGACAGCCCAGCCCGGTAAAGCGCGCCGGCCGCGTAGGTGCTGGCGGAATTTTCGGTAACAAATTTATCGTAAAGCTGGTAGGCTTTCTCAAAATCCTTCTGGTTAAAATAGCTGTCGGCTATGGCCAGGGTGTCCACGCTTTCTGACGGCGGGATATCGGGGAAGGCTGCCTTCATGGTCTTCAGCTTCTCCGCGGTCTTCATGGCTATATCGCCGGCTCCGGCCAGCGCACTGCACCAGACCAGGCCTTCCTGGGCGTAAATGGCCGAAACATCATTAGGGTAAATGCGCGTGACGGTATTGTAGATATTACGGGCGTCGTCCGTCAGATTAAGCCGCATATAGGCGTCGGCGACATACAGAAGGCTGAGCGCGCGCCACTTGGAACCCAGCGGAGGCAGGTGTTTAAAAACAAACTGGTAAGAGGTAAGGATATTATTATAATTTCCACGCTCGTATTCGGTGCGCAGCATAAGAAAAAGTGACTGTTCGGCTATCTCGCTTGAAGGCGCCAGATCCAGCGCGTTCTGGAAAGCCCGCAGAGCTTCGCGCGGCTTTTTCAGTTCCAGGTTGGCGTTGCCCGCGAGGTGCCAGGCGTTCTTGGCCAGCGTGTGGCCGGGATACAGGGCGAGGAAGCTGTCCAGGGCGTGCACGGCCTGGGGATAGTCTTCCAGAAGATACTGACACCAGGCCAGCTTATACTGTGAGGCCGGGGCGACCCAGGAACCCGCGTAATTCACCGTGACCTTCGTGTAGGCGAAAAGCGCGTCTCTGGTCTGCTTGTTCTCAAGATACGATTCCGCGATGAAGAACTGGGCGTACGGCGCGAAAAGGTCCTGGGGGGTGCGGTCTATAATGCTCTGAAAATTGGAGCGCGCGCTGGAATAATCCTTCTTGCTGAACTGCGAGGCGCCTATGCGGAAGACGGCCGCGCTCTTAAGCTTGGAAACGGGATATTTTTTAAGAAAATTCTCATACTTCACAATGGCGCCGTCAAAATCCTTGGCGTAGAAAAAAGAATCGGCGGTCATAAATTCCGCCTCTTCCTTATAATCGGAATCGGGGAAATCCTTCAGCAGTTTCTCAAACACGCCCGCCGCCATATATGTCTTGCCCTCGTAAAGGTATGATTTTCCCAGCAATATCCGCGCCTGGATAGTGTCCAGCCGGTAAAACATCTTCTGGGCCGCGGGGTAGTTTTTGTTACTCATTTCAATAACGGCCTTGGCAAAAATAACCGAGGGGTCCTTCATGTACGGGAGGTAACTTTCCTCCAGATGGAACAATGTTGCTTGGGCGGCAGGGAACTTGCCGGCGGCGATATTGGCATAAACAATGCCCAGCAGACTTTCCGGCACGATGTAGCTGTCCGGGTACTTGTCCTCCACGCGCTCAAATTCTTTTATCGCGCGCGCCCAATTGCCCATATTATAATAGGCCTCGCCGATACGATTCTGAGCCGAGGATTCCAGGCCGGACTTGCGGTAATTTTTTATCACTTTGAGGTAAGCCGCCGCGGCGTTGCTAAGTTCGGTTATGGCCGCCTGGTTGTCGCCTGAGAGGCTGCGGGCGTCGGAAGCCATCTTTGAAAGCTTTTCCTGACGCAGGAGTTCAAGGCCCTTGGACATATAGGCCTCGGCCTGCATAAATTGCGCGTCGGCGGCCCGGACGCTCTTCGGATATTTTTTAATAAATTTATCAAAGGCGCCAACTACGGCGGACCGGTCGGCGGCGGCGCGATAAAGGTCGGAGAGAGTTTGAAAAGCAGCCTCGTCTTCGCTAAGCTGCGCCGTAGTGAGCTCAGCCCGCGCGCTCACGGGCCCGATCAGAAGTAAAGCAAGGAAGATTTTCTTCATGTCACACTCCCGCTGATTAGCTGTAAGAATTGGTCAGGCGTCTTTCGGCTGCCTCTTTCACCAGGTTCGCCGTCACCTCTGCGAGGTCAAGGCCGTAAACGCTCTGGTTTCCCCTCAGCCGCAGTGAGACTTTGCCCTCTGCCATTTCTTTTTTGCCGACTATAAGAGCGTAGGGGACTTTCTCGTTCGCGGCGTCGCGGACTTTGGAGGAGATGGTATCGGAACGCAAATCTGAGACCACCCTGAGACCGGCAGCCTTCAGTTTGGCCGCTATCTCGCTGGCGTAGCCTTCTTCAAGCGAAGTAATATTCAGCACCTTAACCTGCACGGGGGCGAGCCAAAGCGGAAAATTGCCGGCGAAGTGCTCTATCAGAATGCCGAAGAACCGCTCAAGCGAACCCAGCAGCGCCCGGTGGAGCATATACGGCCTGTGCCTGTGACCGTCCGCGCCGGTGTATTCCATCTGGAAGCGTTCGGGCAGATTGAAATCGAACTGGATTGTCGTGGTCTGCCATTCCCGGCCGAGCGAATCTTTCACCTTAAGATCTATTTTGGGGCCGTAGAAAGCGCCGCCGCCTTCATCCATCTCAACTTTTATCCCCTCTTTATTAACGGCGGCCAGCAGACTTTTCTGGGCTTCTTCCCAGCGCGCCGGTTCCCCCACGGCGTCGGCGGGGCGCGTGGCGAGATAAGCCTTGATATCGGTAAATCCGAAAGCGCGCCAGATACTCAGGCTGAAACGCAACACTTCAAGCGTCTCCGCCTCCATCTGTTCCGGCGTGCAGATAATATGAGCGTCGTCCTGGGTAAACCCGCGCACGCGCATGAGGCCGTGCAGAACCCCGGCTTTTTCAAAACGATAAACCGTGCCAAGCTCCGCCCATCTGAGCGGCAAATCGCGATAAGAGTGAAGAGAACTCTGGTATATCTGTATGTGGAACGGGCAGTTCATCGGCTTAGCGTAATAATCTATGCCGTCTATATCCATCGGGGCGTACATGGAATCCTTGTAGAAATCCAGGTGGCCCGAGGTCTGCCAGAGATTGGCCCTGCCGATATGGGGCGTATAAATAAGGTCGTACCCGCCTTTAGAATGTTCTTCCTTCCAGAAGGTCTCTATGGCGTTACGGATGCGGGCGCCGTTAGGGTGCCAAAGTACCAGGCCGGGCCCCACGGTTTCATTTATGCTGTAGAGATCAAGCTGCTTGCCGAGCTTGCGGTGATCGCGCTTGGCGGCTTCTTCCTGCTGTTTAATATAGGCGTCCAGCTCTTCTTTGGTCTCAAAGGCGACCGCGTAGATGCGCTGGAGCATGGGCCGCTTCTCGTCGCCGCGCCAGTAAGCGCCGGCGATGGAAACGAGCTTGTAAGCCTTGAGCAGGCCGGTATGGGCCACATGGGGACCGCGGCAGAGATCTTCAAAGGGGCCGTTTTTATAAATGCTTATTGGCTCAGCGGCGGGCAGATCGTTAATAAGCTCCACCTTAAACTTCTCCCCCTTCTCTTCAAAATGGCGCAGCGCCGCGTCCCGGGTAAGTTCGATGCGCTCGAACTTCTGGGCTTGCGCGATGATGTGCTTCATCTTTTTTTCTATTTTGGGCAGGTCTTCGGGGGTGAAATGGTGTTCGGAATCAAAATCGTAATAGAAGCCGTTCTCTATCGAGGGGCCGATGGCCAATTTAGCGCCCGGGAACAACTCAACCACCGCCTGCGCCATCACATGCGCCAGGGAATGCCGCATCATCTCAATAAAACCGTCTTTTTTTTCTTCTGCCATAAAGTAAGAAAGGGTAGAGGGTGCGATATAGGGTAGAGATTTAAGGCACTCATTACCCCTAAACCCTGCACCCTTTACCCTGTCCCCTGCTAAAAATGGTGCCCAGTATAGGGATCGAACCTATGACCTTTCCCATGTCAAGGGAACGCGCTACCGCTGCGCCAACTGGGCTATTCATAAATACTACAATATATTTTAAAAGATGACAATAAAACCTCGGGGGCACATTCCCCGGGCTTTTCTGACAGCGCTATATTAAGCGCGACAGATATTTTACCGCCGGCATAACGGCTATACCGTCCTTAGACACATAATCCGCGGACCCCTCCGCATAAACCTGAGTGGCTTTAACTTTCGGATAGCGCGCATGTACGTATTTTAACGCGCCTGAAATATCCCTGTCGCTCCATTTGCATTCCAGAAACTCTATGGGAGCGCCGTCTTCCATAATAACAAAGTCAACTTCGCGGCCGCCTATATCCCTCAAATACCTGAGTTCAATATCCCTACCCTTGGCGTCTTCCTCAAATTGCACCCATTTAAGAAGGTGTGATGCGACCATGTTTTCAAAACGCGCGGGCAAATCTTTTATCAAAGACCAGTCGTAATGATAATGCTTCTTTTCTTTTTTAACGGCTTTAATTTCAGGACCACCGAACGGCGAGAGCCTAAACACCGCGTACATCCTCTCTAAAGTCTGTATCCAGCGCTCAATGGTTTTATGCGCTACCTGTAAATCCTCCCGCAATGAATTAACGGATAAGGGACTGCCCACAAGTTCGGGCAAACGAAGTATTAATAATTCAAGCTGACCTATGTCCTGAATGTGCTCAAGCCCCAATATATCCTCACGAATTAAGCGCGTACGATATTCTCTTGACCAGCGTTTAGCGTCAATTTCCGAGGAACTGAAAAAAGGCTCGGGGAAGCCGCCTAACTGTAATAATTCCATAAAATCTTTTTGCGAGGAAATACCGAGTTCGGCGGCGGAGAGCGGGTGAAGGCGCAAATAGTGATAGCGCCCCTGCAAAGAATCCCCTCCGAATCGGTATATGTCCAGCCTGGCGCTGCCGGTAACTATTATTTTTTTATCTTCTCCGCGTAGATCATAGAATCCCTTAAGATAATTACGCCAATGCCTATACTTATGTATTTCATCAAAGACAACAAAATCGGAGTCCGGTAATTGTCCGGAAAGGATCTTCTCCCGATGCTCCGGCGCATCCCAATTCAGATATCCCGCGGGATTCGTCAGCAGCGATTTAGCCAGCGTTGTTTTCCCTACTTGCCGCGGGCCGCCGACAAACACCATTTTTTTATCAAGGTCTTTTAATATCTGTTTGGCGAGATATCTGATTGTTTTTTTCATACAGGCACTATAGCATATTTAACCATCATGTTAAATTACACACATGTATTTTAACATATAGGTGAACATACTACAGTTTCAGAAAATGCAGGCCACTCGAACTATTTTTTCCACACAAGTCGGAAATAGTCTTTCGGCGCTTACGGACCAAATTAAAATAGTGTAATATATTCTTGTAGTTTTAAGTTTTCGGGGGCGAGATGAACGATACTAACCTGAAAGTTGCAGTTGCAACTTTCAGGTTAGCATCTACGTCCCCTGTTGCTGTTATGGTTTGCCGAGACCCGGGGCTGCCAGCCATTTTCTAAAAGGGACGAAGCGGATTTTTACACCTTCAATCTTTTTTACACCTTCTTCACTTACTGTAACTATCGTTCCCCCGGATAATCCTAATTTCCGGGCGCAGGCGACAAGGCCGCTGGTTTCGCGCATTTCCGTTTTTCTGTCTTTTATGGAATAGCATGCCTGAATAATTTTCACGGCCCGCAGCCCTTCGCGAACGACAAAATCCGTCTCCGCTCCATCCGGATCTTTCCAATAATGAATATCCATCATGGGGGAAAGCCTGCGGCGCAGTTCCAGGTAGACCGCGTTCTCAAAAAGTCTGCCCATGTCGGTCCGGCCGCTTATGGCATAAAGGAATCCGGTGTCGCCTTGATACGCCTTGCGGGGGTATTGAGCCCGGTCCTTGATGGTATGAGAGAAGATAGGAACGAAGAAAAAAAGATAACTGTCCTGCGCGTATTTTTCAAGCTGGAGCAGTTTTGACTTACCGATCTTATGGCCGAGCGTTTGAAAAAAACGCAGGCATTTTGAAGCCGAAAAATACGGCGCTTCAATTATGTATTTCCCAAACGTTTCAACAGCGGATATTTCCGAGGATGAAATTTCAGCCACATCCAACCCGACTATATCACGAAAGTAGGAGCCAATCAGCCTGACTCTGTCTGTTCTGTCCGCGGTGAGCGCCACTTCAGGGAAGCCGCCGTAAATGAGATAATCGGAAAAAGCTTTTTCCCATCTCCCTGTTCCCGCAGTGGTCGGTTCCACCTGTACTTGCTTGAATTTCAGAAATTCAGGCAATGAAAGGGGCCCGAGCTCATGCGCCGCGATCCTTCCCCTCAGCGCTTTTGAGGGTCTGGCCAGCGAACTGCGGGAAGAACTTATGACCAGGTTCAGCCGGCCTTTCAGCATCTCGTGATTTCTTGACAACCAGCCTTCCCAGTCCGCGGCGTTGGTGATTTCATCCAGTAAAAGACAGCCGGAATCCCCGAACCATTTAAGGATGTCATCAAGCAGGGACGGGGAATCCTTGATCCTGCTGTCCTCAAGGTTCAGATATGCGGCCTTTTTACCTTCCCGCTCAAGCTTCTGCCTGAGCAGGATAAGCGCGCTTGATTTGCCGCAGCGGCGTATTCCTGTAAGCGCGACTATTTTAAGAGCCGACTCGCGCAGGATCTTTTCCGGGTCTAAAGCCCGCGGGATAAGGTTCTTTTTCAGCGCATACGCATCCCATTCGTCAAATATTTCGTTCATAGCGTAGGAAGTCCCTCCGGGATATTGTTTTTCTACAGAACAGTATATCACATATTCTGTTCCGGCATAAAACGATTTAAGCGCCCCTTTTACAGATTGCGAGGAGCATTACCGATAACATCACCGTCCCGAATGGCACTAACTTAAGGCGCTTTTGGTCTAAAAGTCTCATTGGTTCGTCTCACCGACGGAAGCCGGTCGTCCTACCGGCGACTTGTCCCACCGTGAAAACTGGGGGGAAAGCCGGTATCCAGCATCAAGAATATCTGGATTCCGGCTTTCGCCGGAAAGACGTAACACATAAAACCTGAACTGCGGACGGTTAAAAAGCGAAAACCGGGGAAAATTGCCGGTTAGCCTGAATCCTGCAGTTTAAGGTATATCTCATTGATAAAATCAAGGAACAGAATTATTCTGCAGGATTCTCCGCAGCAGCGGGTCGAGGATCAAGCGCTATGTGCGATGTATCCGAGAAGGTGAGGCCCGGCTTAGAACGAGGCATAATTATGCCTCGCGTCCGGGCCGCAAGGCCGCAGGTGTTTTCCTGCGCAGCGAAAACACCGAGGCGGGGTCGCGCAAAACCGCTATGCGGTTTATGCGTGACTATGCCTCCCGAATGGGCGCCCGCAGTGCGGGCGGAAAGTTGCAACTGCAACTTTCAGGTTAGGGCTTAAGTTAGTGCCATTCATCACCGTCCCCGGATTACTCCTAAAAAAGTAGACGCTACCTTTTTTACTACCTTTTTTTACAATAGTGCGAAAACGCTAAATTTCAAGACCTGGCCCCGTAGTGTGGCCCCGCGATAGCCCGATTTATTTCAGATAGCGGATGATTACTATGCCGGAGCCACCGGCTCCCGCCGTGCCAGTATGCGTGCCGCCACCACCGCCACCGGTATTAACCGTTCCGCTTGTGGCTGTTCCGTGAACAGAACCCGCGCCGCCGCCGCCGGTACCACCTGCGCCTGCAGCAGAACCCTGATCAGAACCACCCTCACCGCCGCCGCCGGCGAACCAACCAGCCGGAGAACCGCCGGGGAATTGTGAATATTGAAGACCTACTCCGCCATTATGCGGGCCAACATCATTACCATCCGCAGGAGTTTCTCCAGCCGCACCCGCGCCGCCGCCGCCGCCCGACGGATAATAATCGGCGGCGTAACCCCTGCCGCCATCATGCCCCTGTCCCGTAGTTCCGCTTCCGCCTATACTTCCCTGATACCCGCCGCCGCCACCGGAACCACCGGCTGCGCCATTTCCACTCGAACCATAACCCCCGCCAACAGCGGTTAAGTCTGAAAAAACACTGTTTTGCCCGCTTGCTCTATCCCCGCCCCCATTACCGACAGTTACAGTATATTGCTGCGCGAGAACCGGATAAGTAGCACGATAAATCAACCCGCCGGCGCCGCCACCGCCAGCAGCACCATAGCCTCCGCCTCCTCCGCCGGCAACGACAAGGACTTCAACATCACCCGCGGCGATAAATGTAATCGCGCCGCTGGTGGTAAAAGTGTGAATGCGATACCCGCCAATATCCTCCACATAGCCGCCTGATGCAGCCAGATATACAGGTTTAATACCCCACCATCCGCGCGAGCCGTTACGGACGCTGAGGTGGTCGGGAGAGTCTAGACTGGTATTAGGCTCTTCCTAAGGTGGATTG
>JBAXKK010000057.1:0-17252 GCA_037137395.1 Elusimicrobiota bacterium | reverse complement strand
CCCGGACGCGAGGCATAATTATGCCTCGTTCTAAAGCCGGGCCTCACCCCGTCGGGCCTGTCGCGCATAGCGCTTGGCCCTCCGCCCGCTTCGCGGGGAATCCTGCAGAATAATTTTGTTCCACTGATTTCTCTATGGGAATCATTCTTAACTGCAGGATTCGGGTTAAAGGGGGATTACGATGGTGAAGGCCGAACCTTTTTGGAGCTGAGATTTGGCGTATACGCTGCCATGGTGAGCCTCAGCCACTTTCTTAACCAGGGCGAGGCCCAGGCCCCAGCCTTCCACCTGACCGGTGAACGCGGCTTCCACTTGGTAGAACTTATTGAAAATATTTGCGATCTCTTCCCCTGGGATGCCGGGGCCGTTATCGCCTACCGATATCATGGCTTGACCGTCTTTAGCCTGGACTGACAGAATTACAAGTTTGTCCGCGCCCTGGTTGAACTTTACCGCGTTATCTATCAGGTTATTCAAAGCGTTTTTAATCATGCTTTTATCGGCAATTACAGTTACAGGCTCCGGCACAGCCATTTTGAAAGTCAGGCCCGGAGTGTCTTTGAAGCGCGTCTTCATAAGTTCAACAGTTTCGTTGAAAATCTCTCCGATGTCAAAGCTGGTCTTATTCATGCCGGATTCTTCTATGCTGTCTATTGTGACGAAATCCAGCAGGCTTTCCACCAGCCCGGTGAGCTTTGCGCCCTGCGTCATGATGGTCGCGGATGACTTTTTCACTATATCCGGCATATTTCCGGAGGCGGCCTCTTCGTTAAGGATCTGCGAGTACCCGTTGATGCAGGCCAGCGGCGTTTTGAATTTGTGCGAGATAAGCGATAGGAAATTCCTTGCCATACACTCTTCAAGCTTCTGGGCCGTGATGTCCGACAGTATCCAGAGGCGTCCCTCTATCAAAGGGTTTCCATCCCGGTCTTCCTTGAACAATTTTATAGCGGAGCCGTCCAGATAGAACTTTTTAGGCTTCTCGCGCATGACCTCAAAGCGCGCGATGGCGGTATCCGATTTAACCACGTCCTCTATAGACGGCTTGACGGAGAAATTCTCCATAGCTTGGAAAATGTTGGTAAATTTATACTTTTCGTATTCCAGATAAAGCTTGGCGGAATTGTTGAGAATGATTATCTCGCCGTCCTGGGTAGTTAGGACCGCGCCTTCCTTGATGCGCTTAAAGACTATCTCAAGCTTGCGCTTCTCTTCCTTTACGGAGGTGAAAAGCCTGGAATTCTCTATGGCTATAGCTGCCTGAGACGCGAATGCTTCAAAATTATTCTTGTCAACTTCCACAAAATCGCCGTCAGTCTTGTTGATGGCCTGGACGACGCCGATAACCTTGCCTTTAATGATCATGGGGCAGGTCAGGAGCGCGCGCGTGACAAAACCGCTTCTGTTGTCTACTTTTTGGGTGTGGCGCGGGTCGTTCGCCGCGTCGTTAATGATGAGGGAGCGGCCTTCCTTGGCGCAGGTTCCGGCTATGCCTTCGCCAATCTTAAAGCGCATCTTCTGCACATCTTCAGGGAGGCCCAAGGCAACATCGAAATAAAGTTCCTGCGTCTTTTCATCCAGCAGGTAAAGGGATGATCTTTCGGCGCCGACTACGCGGGAGGCCAGGCGCATGATGGTGAGCAACAGCTCGGAGATGTCCAGTTTGGAGGACAGCAGCCGGGAAACTATCACCAGCATCTCAAGGCTTTCTTGTGACTGCATTATCATAAGCGTGCGGTTTCTAACCGTTTAAAAAAACAACTGAAGTAAAAGTTTATAATAATTTTTACCGGCTTCGCTATTCATTTTATAAAAATTATATGCGAAGTCCAGGGTGGTCTTGTCGTTCAGTTTCATTTTCATACCGCCCAAAAGCGAATTGGCGTCATCCGCGCCCCTGAAAGATATTCTACTAAATCCGGCGTAAATATAACTGTCAAAGTCGGGTGCCATGTTTCTGGCCACCTGCGCGGTAGCCACCCATTCCGGCAGCGCGGTCACCTGCCTGAAAGTCCCCATATAGGCCAGGTCGCCGTGATCCAGGACAGGGTTTACCAAATTGCCGTTGCTGGCTTTTTCAGGCTTGGGGAACCCGGCGGCCGAGGCCAGGAAGAAGAACTGGCTGTAAAAACATTTTTCCACCTGCGCCTCGAAGGCGGTTTCGGAGAAGGTTTCGCGCTCCGGGCCGGTCTTTAGCGCGAGCCGGGTTTTTTGGCGCGCCGCGGCGGCTGAGAGTGTCAGGTGAACATAACTATTCTCGTCGTCTTCGCTGACCGGTATCAGCGCGTAAATTCTGGCGCCGCGCGCGCTGGATCTGATCTCTGATGAAGCCGGATAAAGGAAAGGAGTTGCGGAGAGAACTAATTTGCTGGTGGAATACATCACCGGCAGACGGAGCGCGTAGGCTTTGTCGCGGTAAAGACCATCGTCCTTATAAAAAGACGCGTTAAGGCCGCTCATTACTCTGGGGGTGATCTTGGAGAAAAGCGTCAGGGATTCTTTTCGGAAGCTGTTCGAGCCGAAGGCGTAATCGTTTTCAACCCACCAGGCGGCGTGGGATACCGCGCTCAGCCAGAGAATAGTCGCAAGCGCGCAAAGGATTTTTGTCATATTTATAATTATATTATATATCCCGACACTTTTAAACCTTGCCCTCTTAAAGCGGATTTTGCCGCGCCGCGGTTTTTACGGGATCTATTTTATATAATAGGCTCTGTCCCGCTTATGAAGATATTAATGGTTAATTTTTTGGAATCCCCGGAAAACCTGCACTTCGAGCAGGCATTCATCCGCGCGTTAAAGGGTGTAGATCGCGTAAGCCTGGATATAGTCCACGACTTTCAGTTTCCTTGTCCTTTCATTGAGAAACTCCCTCCGCCGCGCGGCCGCCGTATAAAGTACTCAAATCCGGCTGAGCTTAAGCGTGAGTTGCGGAGCTCCTATGACATTCTGGTGCTTCTGGATTTTCCGAAGCGGAAGGCTTGCGCGGATCCGTTTTTGCGGCTGCTCCGGAGCCCTGCCTGCGCTAAAAAAATATTCATAGCTAACCATCTGTTCCCGATGCCGGGGCACAATTCCACCGCTGATATAGCGCGAAAACTGGGACTTTTGAGCGTTCTGGATCAGGCCTTTATACTTGAATTTGATGATCCTGACCTTTGGTCCGGGCTGGGGCTTCAGGCTGACCGGATCCTTAGGCGAGGTTACGCCGTGGACTGTCTTTATTACAGTCCGTCCGGGTTGAAAGAGGCGACAAAATCAAGTGATCATATCGCGCCTGGAAATGGCGTCTTTTCCGCCGGTTCTACCGGCAGGGATTTCTCCGTGCTCGCCAGGGCCGTCAAGAACGCCGGACTCACGCTTAATATATTTTCTGACGCTGAGATCCCGCCTTTTAAGGCGGACCTGCGCGGCCTTGCATCAGTGTTTACGTTGAGTAAAAATCTGCATAATCTGCGGCAGGCGGTGCGGGAAGCCAGGGCGGTAGTTATACCGATAGCCGACGGACATGTCAACGAGGCCGCGGGAAACTCCATCGCGTTCATCTCTATGGCGTGCGGCAAGCCGGTCATAGTTAAAAGGACTCCGTATATGGAGCGCTTTATAAAAGACGGAGAAAACGGATTTTTTTACGGAAGCCTGTCGGCCTCTAATCTTTTACGCCAGCTTAAGCGGGTTCTTGCTCTGGACCCAGCGGCCTTACGCCGTCTTGGGGCGGAGGCCCGGGCCGCGGTCCTTGAAAAAGCTTCGCTTGACGCGTTCGCTGCGGCCTTTGCCGCTAAATTCATTTTAAAAAAATAATTTGTTAGAATTTGGTAGTCAGTTTTTTTAACACACCTTAGAATTATGTCCGGAGGCAGTTAATGTCCAACTTTATCGGCCGTAACAGAGAAGCGAGACAAACTTATGGTTTTGACGATGTGGCGCTGGTGCCGGGCAATATCGGGGTTGACCCCGACGACACGGACATCTCTTTCAGCATAGGGGATTTGAAATTTAAAACGCCTTTCCTCGCCTCCGCGATGGATGGCGTGGTTAACACCCGGTTCGCCACAGTCATGAACAAGCTTGGCGGGCTGGCTGTGCTGAACCTGGATGGCATAAATACCCGCTACGAGAATCCGGAAGAGGCGGTGGACCTGATAGTGAACTGCGCGCCAGGCCAGGCCACCGAAGTCTTTCAGAAAATATACAAACAGCCTGTAAACGCTAAGCTCATAGCCAAGCGCGTCGCCGAGATAAAAAAAGCTAAGGTGCCGTGCGCCGTGTCCTGCATACCGCAGAACGCCGGCGAGTTCGGCCCCATAGCCAAAGAGGCCGGCGCGGACATCTTTATAGTGCAGGCTACCGTGATAACCATCAAATACGAATCCAAAAAACAAAAAACTCTGGATATAGCCAAATTCGTCAAAGAGATGCGGATTCCAGTGATAGCGGGCAATTGCGTGACTTATGACGTGGCGCTTGAACTTATGGACACGGGTGTAGCCGGTCTGCTGGTGGGCGTGGGCCCCGGAGCGGCGTGCACGACGCGCGGTGTTATAGGTATCGGCGTGCCTCAGGTCACCGCTACCGTGGATTGCGCAGCGGCCAGAGATTTTTACTTCAATAAGACCGGCAGATACGTCTCCATCATCACGGACGGCGGCATGCACAACGGCGGCGACATCTGCAAATCTATCGCCTCCGGCGCGGATGCAGTTATGATCGGTTCTCCTTTCGCAAAGGCGTCCGAAGCCCCGGGCAAGGGTTACCACTGGGGCATGGCCACCCCGCACGCCAACCTGCCGCGCGGCACCCGCGTGCATGTGGGTGTTACCGGCTCCATCGAGGAAATACTTTTCGGGCCGGCGCGCGTGGACGACGGCAGCCAAAACCTGGCCGGCGCTCTTAAAACCTCAATGGGCGCTTTAGGCTGTCACAATATCAGAGAGATGCAGCATGCCCAGATAATTATCGCTCCGTCCATCAAAAGCGAGGGCAAGCTTTTGCAGAGAGCTCAGACGGTAGGCATGGGGAAGACTAAGTAGGGGCGGTAGCCGGTCATAGCAGTAATCGGTATCCAGTATCCGGTAATCGGTAACAATGGATCAAATATTAATCCTTGATTTCGGCAGCCAGTATACGCAGCTAATAGCAAGGCGCCTGCGCAGCCTGCGAATTTACTGCGAGATTCTGCCATTCCGGACCCCGGTGGAGGAGATCCTCGCGCGCGGCCCGAAGGGTATTATTCTTTCCGGCGGGCCTTCCAGCGTCTGTGACAAGGGCGCGCCTGTTTCGGACCCAGCGATACTCAGTTTGGGTATACCCGTGCTGGGTATCTGCTACGGCATGCAGCTTATCGCGCGCGAAATGGGCGGCAAGGTTCACAAGGCTTTAAAACGGGAATACGGACACTCGAGTCTTAAGGTTAGCGGGGCTTCCGCCCTGTTTAGCGGCGTGCCGAAGAATCTTAAGGTGTGGATGAGTCATGGCGATGAGGTTAAAGCCGCGCCTTACGGATTCAGGGTGACCGCGGGAACCCCCGACGTCCCGGTCGCGGCCATGGAATGCGCGGACCGGGGACTGTATTCGGTGCAGTTCCACCCCGAAGTTCATCACACCGGGCACGGCGGCAAAATACTGGACAATTTCGCCCGCCGCATCTGCGGCTATCAGGAGCGCTGGACCCCCGCATCTTTCCTTGATGAGTCTATAGCCGGCATAAAGAAGCAGGTCGGCAAAGACGCCGTCATCTGCGCTTTGTCAGGCGGAGTGGACTCTTCTGTGGCCGCCGTCCTGGCTCATCGCGCCGTAGGCAAAAGGCTTTACTGTATTTTTGTGGATACCGGTCTGTTGCGCGTCGGAGACCGCGAAAGAATGAAGGAAGTTTTTTTGAAAAAGTTCCGCTTTAATCTGAAGATAGTTGACGCTTCAAAAATATTCCTGAGTCGGCTGAAAGGCGTCACTTCCCCTGAAAGAAAAAGGAAGATAATAGGCCATTCCTTTATTGAGGTTTTTGAAAGAGAGGCTAAAAAAATAAAAGGGGCGAAGTTCCTGGCGCAGGGCACCCTTTACCCCGACGTCATAGAATCAGTCTCCGTGAAAGGCCCTTCCGCGGTAATCAAGAGCCATCATAATGTCGGCGGCCTGCCAGATAAAATGGGTCTTTCGCTGGTGGAGCCTCTGCGGTTTCTTTTCAAGGACGAAGTGCGTGAGCTGGGACGGAGCCTCAAAATTCCCGAAGAGATACTTATGCAGCATCCTTTTCCGGGCCCGGGCCTGGCCATCCGCGTTCTGGGCGAAGTGACCGCCGCGCGGCTCGCCATCCTTGGCAAGGCCGACCTCATCATGCGCGAGGAGATACAGGCGTTCGGCTGGTACTCCAGGATTTGGCAGTCCTTCTGCGTGCTGCTTCCGATAAAGACCGTCGGCGTTATGGGGGATGAGCGTTCTTACGAGAATGTGATAGCGGTGCGCTGCGTGGGATCCGTGGACGGCATGACGGCCGACTGGTCCCAGTTGCCCTATGAATTAATGCGCCGCATCTCAGCCCGCATCGTAAGCGAGGTGAAAGGGGTCAACAGGATAGTTTATGATATAACCTCCAAACCTCCGGCGACAATAGAGTGGGAATAGAGGAGAACCTATGATAAGCGCGATCATCGAGTTGATAAAGCGAGCCGTGGAAAAGGACGAGAAGAGCAGAAAATTCGCCGTGAATCTGGCCGACAGCTACCTGCGCCGTATAAGCCGTTTTCAGGACCAGCTGGTGCTCCTGGGTATAGTTCTTAATTTTTCCGCGGCAGTCTGCGCGCTTATGGCTCCGAAGGATTATGCTTTCGCTCTGAAGCCCCTGCTCATCGGTTTGTTTCTGATTTTCATGGTGAATATGTTCCTGGCCAAACTTTATTCAAACGAGCATCGTACCACCAAGCTGCTGTTTGCCAGGTATCCGGAGCTTGAACTTATAATGACGGGAGACAAGAGCTGGAGCAACTTTAAGGTTCTGATGAGCGTGTACCGGTATGTCCAGGCGGGCTGGATTTTATATGCCGCGTTCCTGGGATATTTTTTTATAAGCTCTGTCCTTAACAGGTAAACTAACCAGCCGGACCATGATATTGAAACGATAAAATAGTGATTGAAAATTATGAAAAATGCACTTATTGTCGGCGGCGCGGGATATATCGGTTCGCAGGTTAACAACCTCCTGAACGAGCGCGGTTATAAAACCGTAGTGTTTGACAACTTGTCGACCGGGCACAGGCGGCTTGCGAGCCGGGGCGGGTTTTTTAAAGGGGATCTGGGCAATCCCGCGGATCTGGCCCGCTGTTTCAAAAAATACAAGTTTTCCGCGGTGATGCATTTTGCGGCTTCTGCCGCCGTGGGTGAATCCGTCGTTGATCCGGCTAAGTATTACCGTAATAATGTGGCCAACACTCTCAACCTGCTGGACGCTATGCGCTCAGCCGGAGTTAAAAACCTGATATTCTCGTCTACGGCGGCCGTTTACGGCGAGCCGATAAAAACACCTATAGGCGAGGATCACCCGCAGGTGCCGGTTAATCCTTATGGCCGCACCAAGTTTATGATGGAGAGGGCGATGGCTGATTACGGCGCGGCCTACGGTATGCGATATATAGCCTTGCGCTACTTTAACGCCGCCGGCGCCGATCCGGCGGGGGAAACCGGGGAGTTGCATAAGCCCGAAACACATCTTATCCCGCTTGTTCTTGACGCGGCGGCCGGCCGGAAGGAATATATAACGGTTTTCGGCTCAAACTATAAAACTCCCGACGGCACCTGTCTGCGCGACTATGTTCATACGGCAGATCTGGCGCAGGCACACCTGCTCGCTCTGCGCCGGCTTGAGCGCGGCGGCGAAAGCGGAGCTTTTAATCTGGGCAACGGCAAGGGCTTTTCTGTTTTTGAAGTTATAAAAGCAGCCGAAAGGGTGACCGGCAGGAAAGTTCCGGTTAAGCTGGCTCCCCGCCGCGCCGGAGACCCCGCGATATTGGTGGCGTCTTCTTCGCTCGCGCGCCGCGTGCTGGGTTGGAAGCCAGAGTATGCCGCCCTGGAAACTATAATAGACCACGCCTGGCAATGGCATAAAAAACAGCGGGGCTGAGGGGTTCGAAGCCGGAAATAAAGTGACGAAGCAAATTTGACAGACCCCTCGGAAATTAGTGAAATTAACGATTGTGCGGCGGACCGCATACAATTCATGGAAAAAATCAGGCTTCAAAAACCCGACGGGCGAGAGCTAATTTTATATTCGCGGCGCCAGATCTCCCGCGATCTGCGCGCGACCAGCCCTGGCGCCGAGCCGATTCTGGCCAATCCGCACCTTCGCTGGCACCCTTTGCGCGGCGAATGGGTGGCCTACGCGAGCCATCGCAACGATCGCACCTTTTTGCCGCCGCCCGAATATAATCCTCTCGCTCCCAGCAGTTCCGCGGAGTTCCCTACGGAGCTTCCTGTTGGGGACTATGATATAGCGGTGTTTACAAACCGCTTTCCTTCCATGACGGGCGACGCTACCGCCAGTCCTGAACTGTCCACTCCCTGCCGGCCCGCTAACGGCGTGTGTGAGGTTGTGGTTTTTACCCAGGATTCAGGCACCAGTCTCGCGGCGCTTCCGCTCTCGCATTTTGAGCTGCTTATTGACGTCTGGGCCGAGCGCTACTCCGAGCTGGGCGGACAAGAACAGATCCAATATGTTATGCCTTTCGAAAATCGCGGTGAGGAAATGGGCGTCACGCTCAATCATCCGCACGGACAGATTTACGCGTACCCTTTTGTTCCTCCCATCCCCGCCCGCGAGCTTGAGCTGCAGCGCGAGTATCTGCAAAAAAATGGCCGCGGATTGCTGGAGGATATGCTGGCCGGGGAACTTGCCGGGGGTAAGCGACTGATCGCGGCGACTGACACCGCGGCGGCCTTTGTGCCCGTCTGCGCGCGCTATCCTTACGAAGTGTGGGTGATGCCGAAGCGGCCCGCGTCCTCGCTTGCGGGATTGAGCGGCCCTGAAAGACGCGATTTCGCGCGCACGCTTAAAACCGTGCTTATGAAATACGACGCGCTTTGGCAGCGGCCCTTTCCATACCTGATGGTTTTTCACCAGGCGCCGACTGACGGCCGCGACTATCCGGAGGCGCACGCTCATGTTGAGATCTACCCGGCCTTCCGCAAGCCGGGCCGCCTGAAATATCTGGCCGGAACCGAATTGGGCGCCGGCATGTTCGCCAATGATTGCGTGCCCGAAGATAAAGCGTCCGAACTTCAGGCCGTAAAAGTGGAAATAAATGAATAAGACGGAGATAAGATTTTATAGCGCCGCCGCGGGGCCGCGGGCGAGGAAATTATGACAACAAAGACCGTGACAGCCTCGGCTCCGGGCCGGGTAAACCTTATCGGCGAACACACGGATTATAACGGCGGTTACGTGCTTCCGATGGCTATCCCGCAAAGAACGACTATTTCGCTTAAAGTTACAGGCGGCAAACAAGTGCGGCTCCGCAGCCGGAATATCCCGGAACCGGCTGCCGCGTTCAACTATGAACTTGGTTGCGAGGCCCCCTCCGGAAGCTGGGGGGATTATATTCAGGGGGTGACCCGGCTGCTGGCCGGCGAGGGCCATGCGCTGCAGGGTTTTGAGGCGCATATCAGCTCGGATATCCCCGTGGGCAGCGGCCTCTCTTCCAGCGCCGCTCTCGAGGTCAGCGCGATGCGGGCGCTGCGCGACGCGTTCGGCCTGGATTTAGATGATCTGACTATCGCCAGGCTCGGTCAGCGCGTTGAGAATGAATTCGTAGGCGCGCATGTCGGGATCATGGATCAGATGGCCTCGAGTCTGGCTAGTAACAGCGAAGCGCTATTTATTGACACGCTGGACCTCAGCTATAAAAACGTGCGTCTGCCCGACGATGTGGACCTTGTTGTTATCAATTCAGGCGTTTCTCATTCAAATTCAAACGGAGACTATAATACCCGGCGCGCCGAATGTGAACAGGCATGCAAAATTTTAGGAGTAAAACTTTTGCGCGAAATAGCCTGCGGCGAGATTTCGCGCATAGAGGCGCTTCCGGAACCCCTTAGACGAAGGGCCCGGCATGTGGTTACGGAAAATGAGCGCGTGCTTCAGGCCGTCCAGGCGATTTCCAAAGGCGATCTGCAGGGCCTGGGGAAGCTTTTTTATCAGTCACATCAGTCTATGCGCGACGACTATGTTGTTTCGGTGCCGGAGATAGATCTGCTGGTGGAGTTGGCCATGGCTGAGCCCGAAGTTTACGGCGCGCGGCTGACCGGCGGGGGGTTCGGCGGCAGTATCGTTCTGCTGGCGCGGCTTGGGGCGGGCGCGCGGATATCCGAAAAAATAGCTAACGCATACGCAAAGAAGGTTTCGTATAAGCCGACAATACTCGTGAAAGGAAAAGGAGAATTAAATGCAACTGAGTCTCATTGATTACGCGATTATCGCTATTTATCTTATGTTCGTGCTTTCAATCGGCATGCTGCTGAAGCGGAAAGTTAAATCCAGCGCCGACTTTCTCGGAGGCCACGACGAAAAACACGGCATCCCGCTCTGGATCACAAGCCTCGCGTTCATCTCCGCCAATCTGGGCGCGCAGGAAGTCCTGGGCATGTCGGCCTCGGGCGCAAAATACGGGATCATGACCGCGCATTTTTATTGGATAGGCGCCATTCCGGCGATGGTCTTTCTGGGCTTGTTCATGATGCCGTTTTATTATGGCAGCCGCGCGCGGTCGGTTCCCGAGTATCTGCGCCTGCGCTTTGACGAGAAGACGCGCGGACTAAACGCTATCTCGTTCGCGACGATGACGGTGTTTTCGTCCGGAGTTTCGCTTTACGCTCTTGCGATCCTCTTAAAGGTTCTTCTGGGCTGGAGCTTCGGCTTTTCGGTGCTGCTCTCGGCCGGCATCGTGGCGGCGTACACATTCACCGGCGGACTGCGGAGCGCTATCTATAATGAAGTGCTGCAGTTCTTTCTGATTGTGCTTGGTATCGCGCCGCTTGTCTATGTGGGCCTGCGTAAAGTCGGCGGGTGGGAAGGCATCCAGGCGCAGCTTCCGGGAGCGATGACCCACACCTGGCAGTACATGGGCTCTGCCGACAATCCGATGGGCGTCGGGCTGTTCGGTATGGCTATGGGGCTGGGCTTCGTGCTTTCCTTCGGCTACTGGTGCACGGACTTCCTGCTGGTGCAGCGCGCGATGGCCGCGCGAAATATGTCGGCCGCGCAGCGCACGCCGCTGATCGCCGCCTTCCCAAAAATGCTGCTTCCGTTTATCGTTATCATGCCCGGCCTGGTGGCGCTTGCGCTGACGCAGATCGGCGGCGACTTCTCTATTCCGCTGAAGGCGGATGGGCGCATGGATTATGACATGACCCTGCCTACGATGCTGGTCTATTTTTATCCGTCAGGTCTGCTGGGCGTGGGTTTGACGGCGCTGATGGCGTCCTTCATGTCCGGCATGGCGGGCAATGTTACGGCGTTCAACACTGTCTGGACCTATGACATTTACCAGGCTTACTTCCGCAAAAATGCCAGCGACTCGCACTATCTGTGGATGGGCAAGATGGCTACTATCTTCGGCATACTGCTCTCTATCGCGACAGCCTATGTCGCGCGCAGCTTCAATAATATTATGGACCTGCTGCAGCTGGTCTTCGGTTTCGTGAACGCTCCGCTATTCGCGACATTCCTTCTCGGCATGTTCTGGAAGAGAACCACCGGGCACGGCGCGTTTTGGGGCCTGCTCAGCGGAACCGCGGCTGCCGCGCTGACCCACGGCATAACTATGGCAGAGGGCAAGGGCGGGTGGCTCCTGTTCGGCGCGGCTCCGGTGCATGAGTTCCGCTCGGGGATGGGACAGGCGTTCGCAATCGCCATCGTGGCCTGGGTCGCCTGCTTTGTTCTTACTCTCGCGATCAGTCTGGCCACGAAGCCCAAGGCCGACGATGAGATGCGCGGCCTGGTGTACAGCCTGACCGAGCGTCCGCAGGAGACCGAGACGCGCTGGTACCTGCGGCCGATTCCGCTGGCGGTGGCTGTTTTGGCTATAACATTGGCTCTGAATTATCTTTATCACTAAAAGGACCGGAGGATTTTAAATGTTGAACCAACTTCTTGATGACCTGCGTTTTCCGATCGGGCTCTTGTTCTCGATCTTCAGCGTTATTCTAATCGTAGTGGGATTGATTAAGCCGCAGACTGCCGCGGCCGGCATTGACATTAATCTCAATGTTTCCGCCGGAGTGTTTATGGGCGTGTTCGGGCTGTTTATGGCGCTCTCGGCGGTGTGGTCCGCGCGCGGAAAAGCTAAATAATAAAGATTTGTAAACTGCGAAAAATCAGAGGCTTTTGGCGGTTGCTTTAGCAGGCGTTGCGCCTGCCCGCAGGAATGATGCCATTTATAGTCACAGATACCCCCGCGACAGATGCCGGGGCTGACTAGCTGCGGCTTTTTATAATTTATCCCAACGGATTGAAATACGGCGCTTCTTCCCAGGTTGCGCCGGGGCGGGCCAACATTAGGAGATAATCATGAAATTAAGATTTCTTGTACTATGCGTTATGGTGTGCTGCGGGTCCGCGGGAGCGGCGGCCGTGTCGCTTGAAGACTGGCAAGCCCCTAAGCTGACCGGGCTTAACAATGAGCTTCCGCACGCCACGATGATCATCTGCCCCGACACCGCTACGGCGCGGCAAATAGAGCTGGCCGACAATTCCGAGCGCGTGAAATCATCGTTCTACCGCTCGCTCAACGGGAACTGGAAATATCACTACTCAAAAAACCAGACCGGGCGCGTGCCTGACTTCTGGAAAACGGATTTCAGCGACGCCAGCTGGAAGGTGATACCCGTCCCCTCTAACGTGGAGATGCATGGGTACGGCAACCCGATCTACGCTAACTCGCAGTATCCCTGGGCTAAACCCTGGAACCCGCCGTTGGTGCCCGGAGATGATCCGAACAACACCGTGAACTCTTACCGCCGCGCCTTCACATTACCAGAGGATTGGGCCGGCCGTCGCTCATTTATTACTTTTGACGGCGTTAATTCCTTCTTCTACCTGTGGATCAATGGCCAGAAGGTCGGTTTCGGAAAGGATAGTCGCACACCGGTGGAATTTGACATTACTAAGTATGTAAAGCCCGGAGAAAACATTATCGCGGTTGAAAACTTTCGCTGGTGCGACGGCTCTTATCTGGAAGACCAGGATTTCTGGCGCATGAGCGGCATCTTTCGCGACGTTTATCTCTGGTCCCAGCCGTCCGTTCACATCCGCGATATCGAGATAAAAACCGAGCTCAACGCGGATTATCTGGACGCGCAGATAGTGAGCAGCGCCCAATTGGTTAATTATGGCGCGGGATCTGCCGGAGTCACTTTGAAAATTGATTTACTTGATCCCGCCGGCCGGCCGGTCCTTACACGCTCCGCAACTGCGGCGCTGGCCGCCTATGGGAAGTTTGTTGTGGAGGTTCGCGCGCCCGTATCCAATCCGCTTAAGTGGACCGCCGAGACCCCGGATCTCTATAAACTGCTGGTCACGCTTCAGGACGCTTCCGGCAATACTCTTGAAGTTATCCCTGTCAATGTAGGCTTCCGCAAAGTCGAGATCAAAAACGGCGATCTGCTGGTCAACGGCCGGCGCATCCTTATTAAGGGCGTCAACCGCCACGAATTTGATCCCGACCGCGGCCAGGCGATCACCATTGAGGGAATGGTCGAAGATATCATGATCATGAAGCGGAACAATATTAACACCGTCCGCGCAGCCCATTACCCCAACCAGCCCGCGTGGTACGACCTCTGCGACCGCTATGGCCTTTACATCATTGACGAAGCTAATATTGAAAGCCACGGCATGGGTTATGAGGATAAAACGCTGGCCAAGGACCCCGACTACGCCGCCGCCCATATGGATCGCACCATCCGCATGGTGGAGCGCGACAAAAATCATCCCTCCGTTATTATCTGGTCGCTCGGCAACGAGGCCGGCGATGGTCCGAACTTTGAAGCTACTTCCGCGTGGATCCATCAGCGCGACGCCACCCGTCCCGTGCATTATCAGGGCGCTCATACTAAGCCGCATACTGACATCGTCTGTCCGATGTATATTCCCCCGTCCGATGTCGCCGCCTACGCCGCCCAGCCGCAAACACGGCCCTACATCCAGAGCGAATACATCCACTCCATGGGCAATAGTACGGGCGATCTGTGGTCGTACTGGAAGCAGATATACGAGAAGCCGTATCTGCAGGGCGGCTCGATATGGGATTGGGTGGACCAGGGGCTGCGCAAGCCGGTGACGGGGGGGCGCTACATCCGGGACCGGAGCGAACGCGGACATGTAGACATCCCCGCCGGCAAGATAAGCGATGGAACTCTTATCAGTTCTCTGCGCCTGTCGGATTCCGCTTACCTTAACATCGCCGGTCCTATCACGCTCGAGGCCTGGGTTAATCCCAAGTCCGCCAAGGGCTACTCCAGTTTCCTGACCAGAGGCGATACGCAATGGGGGTTGCAGACTGCGCCGGGCGGAACGCTGCAGTTCTTTGTTTATGATTCTGAAAATAAAACCCGGGTAACCGCTGAAACGCCGCTGCCGTCGGACTGGGCCGGGCGCTGGCATCATGTGGTCGGCACGTTTGACGGGAAGGAATTGCTCCTCTATCTGGATGGCCGCCGCGTCGGCGCAATTCCCTACACCGGTAAGGTGGCTAAAACTTCTTACCCGGTAGAGATAGGCGGCAATTCAGAGGTTGAAGGCCGCGAGGTATCCGGCAGCATCCGGGAGGCCCGTATATACAACAGGGCTTTGAGCGCCGCGGAAATAGCCGATTCGGTTCGTATCAACGATTGGTATCAGACGCTCTGGCTCAAATTCGAGGATTACAAGGAAAATGCCGCCATCCCCGGAGAGAATTTCTGGGCCTACGGCGGAGACTACGGCCCTGTCGGCACTTCGGGCGACCATAATTTCTGCTGCAACGGCCTCGTTACTCCTGATCGCAAGCCGCACCCCGCCCTGAACGAGGTCGCGCACATTTATCAATACATACACAGCAAACCGGCAGACCTGGCCGGGCGCAAAATCAATGTGAAGAACTGGTTCGACTTCACCAACCTTAAAGATATAGCCGCGGCAAGCTGGCGGCTGACGGGCGACGGCAAAGAATTGCAGAGCGGCGAACTGCCTGCGCTCGATCTGGCCCCCAGAGCTGCCGCGGAAATCACCGTGCCGATTGCGTCGTTTAAGGCTGAGCCGGGGGTGGAGTATTTTCTCGACCTCAGCTTCCGGCTTAACCATGACACGCTGTGGGCAAAGGCCGGGCGCGAGATCGCCTGGGATCAGTTTAAGCTGCCCGACGCCGCGCCCGCGCCGCCGGTCGCTATCGTTTCAACTCCGCCGCTTAAGCTGACGGAGGATGCCGGCGCGATCAGCGTGGCCGGAAAGAATTTTGAAGTTAAGTTTGATAAACAGGATGGCACGCTCAAGTCTTGGCGATTTAACGGCGCCGAACTGATCTCGGAAGGGCCGCGCCCGGATTTCTGGCGCGCTCCGACGGACAACGATCGCGGGCGTGAAAATGTCAGATCGCAGGGGATATGGCGCTACGCGCACAAGGACGCGCTTGTAAAAGGCGTGACCGCGCGCGCCGGCGCGAAGGATAACAGCGTGACGGTGCGGATCACCCACAAGCTGCCTAAAGTGAAAGCCGAATGGCGGACGGATTATGTCATCCGCGGCAACGGCGATATCGTGGTAACCGCAAGCTTTAAGCCGGGCAGGACCGATCTGCCCAAGCTTCCGCGCCTGGGGATGCAGATGGTCATGCCGGCGGGTTTTGACCGCATCGCGTGGTTCGGGCCGGGGCCGCAGGAAACATATTGGGACCGCAAGGACGCGCGCGTCGGACTTTACGGCGGCACGGTGCGTGAGCAGTTCTTCAAGGATTATTCTGAGCCGGGCGAAAGCGGCAACAAGGCGGATGCGCGCTGGGTAGCGCTGACTAATCAAAAAGGCGCCGGCCTGCTGGCCGTGGGCCTGCCGTTGCTCAGCGTTAACGCGTTACACTATACCACGGACGATCTTCAGGATGCCGAACATGCGTTCGAGCTGCCTAAGCGCGACATCGTGACGCTGAACCTGGATTGGAGGCAGCAGGGCGTGGGCGGGGACGACAGCTGGGGTGCCTGGCCGCACGAAGAATTTTTGATTCCGTGCGAGAAGCAAAGCTACAGCTTTCGGCTTCGCCCGTTAAGCGCCGGAGATATTCCGGAGCGCCTGGCCCGCGAGGCAGTATATTGAGGAGCCGGCATTCCTCAGGACGGCTTACTCTCCTCTGAAATTAGGCTTTCTTTTTTCAAAAAAGGCTTTGATACCTTCATCATAGTCATGGCTGTTGTAAACTTTGCGCCTCAAGGCCTGAATTCTCTCGAAGGCGTCCGCGGTGATGGGATGGGCCTCCGACAGCAGGCGGAACTGCTCTTTAATAACAGCCACGGCCAGGGGCGAATTGCCGGCTATAGAGGCGGCCAGCTGCATAGTGAATTGCTCAATCTCTTTAGAAGAAATAAGGTGATTAAGGATGCCGAAATGGTAGGCGCGCTCGGCTTTGACCGGCTCAGCCGTGAAGAACATCTCTTTGGCGATATTGAGCCCCACACGATTGATAAAATGAACTATGCCTGAGGCGTTATACGGCAGTCCTATTTTAACCGGCGTGATCGCGAACGTGGAGGTTTCGTCGCCTATGGCGAGGTCGCAGGTTATAATGAGATCTGAGGCGCCGCCCCACACCCCGCCCTGCACCATGGCTATGACCGCGCCCGGGTATTCCTGTATCGCGCGCAGGGCTTTTTCCATCGGGCTGTCGTAGGCCAGCGGCTCGTGGCAGACCTGCGGCAGCTGGCGGATATCGTGCCCGGCCGACCAAACCTTGGAGTCCCGCGGCGCCCTGATGACAACCACGGGCACTTTGCGGTTTTTAAGATCGTTTAGCGCCGCGGACAGTTCATCGCACAGCTCAAGGCTGAGCGCGTTGCGCCTTTCCGGATTGTTTAAGGTGAGTATTCCGATCTTGTCTTTAACTTCGCTTAATATAAGTGCCATAGGTCTCCTTCAGCCTGACCAATCAATTGAGTCAATTGTATAATTTTATCCGCCTTTTAAGCACAAAACAGAATTATCCAACGCAAGATGAGCATGGGGAAAAGCCCGTTTCCAACGCAAGATG
>JBAXKK010000056.1:0-17325 GCA_037137395.1 Elusimicrobiota bacterium | reverse complement strand
ATAGGCCATAAGCCATAGGCGGAATAGAGATTGCTTGCTGTTTGTGTTTTACGCTTTCCGCTTTACGATTCACGCTTTACGCTTCCCGATTTGTGCGGAAGGGGTTACAGATTTTTCTGAAAAAAATCCACTACTCTATTCTCGTAGGAGTTCCCGGCTATCGCCAGGGTCTCGCCGTGGTTCGCGCCATTGATGACCCATAATTCGGCGCGCGGATTGGCGGCTTTTAATCTGAGCGAGGATTCAACCGGTACCTGCGTGTCTTTATCGCCGTGTATAAGCAGCACCGGCTGAGTCAGTTCCGTTATTCTGTTAAGAGGTGAAACGCGGTCCATGTTCGCGCCCAGGAATATAAAGCTCCAGTATTTCATCAGCCAGATCAGCGGGCGTCTGAGCGCGCCATATCCTTTAAAAACATAATCCAATTCCCCGTCTATGTCCGCGAAAGGCGCGTCGGCCACCCGGACCGCGACCGCGGGATTCTTAGACATCAGTATGGTGGCAGCGCCCATGGAAAAGCCGAAAAGGCCGACTTTTTTAAAGCCCCTATCCGCCAGGAAAGCTATAGCCGCGTCAATATCAGCGGTTTCCTTCGTGCCGCCGGAGGAAAAGAAGCCGCCGCTTCCCCCCAGGCCGCGGAAATCAAACAGTAGGAGATTAAAGTCCTTGCCCATGAATGAGGTCATGCCGTAGACATCGCCCTTATCCATCGGATAGCCGTGGCAGATGATGACGGCTTTTTTGCTGTTTTTATTGGGGATGAACCAGCCGGCCAGCTTCAGGCCGTCGGCGGTGGTTAGGCTGACATCTTCAAACATTACTCCTGAATCCGAGGGCTTAACCCCGCTTATGTACTTTCGAGGATGTACATAAAGATAGAATAAAATAAGTGAGATGATGGCGTACGCGAGGGCCGGATAAGCGATAACACGCCATGAAATTTTAAATACAAGAGAGTCCATATTGCCAATCCTCCATCTTCCAATCTGATAATCTTATAATCTTGAATCTTCAATTCGTAAAGCGTAAAGCGGGAAGCGTAAAGAGTAAATCTTTAATTCGTAAATCGTAAACAGTCAATCTTAAATCTTGAATCTGATAATCTTATAATCTTATAATCTTATAATCTTATAATCTGATAATCCTACAATCCCCCATCTGTCAGCATCGGCACAAAACGCACCTCGGTAATAAATGATTCTTTTATTTCAGCGCCGGCTTTCGTGTAAAGCATAAGGCGCTGCGCGCCTTCTAACCCTGTCGGCGCTACCAGCCGGCCTTTGTCCGCTAGTTGTTTAAAAAGGGCCTTCGGCACGCTGGTGGCGGCGCAGGTTACAATTATGGCTTCGTAAGGCGCGCGTTCCGGCCAGCCCGCCGCGCCGTCACCGGTTTTAAACAGTATGTTTGAGTAGCTCTCGGCGGCCAGAACAGTTTTTGCTTTTTCGGCCAGGGACTGAAAGAACTCCACGGTATAAATCTCTTTAGCCAGTTCTGCCAGGACGGCCGTCTGGTAACCTGAACCGGTGCCTATCTCAAGGACTTTTTCCCCGCCTTTCAGCGCCAGCAGTTCGGTCATCAGGGCTACGATGTAGGGCTGCGATATGGTCTGGCCTTCGGCAATGGGCAGGGGCTGGTCTTCGTAGGCGCGGGTCCTGAGATAATCGTCTACAAAGGCGTGGCGCCTTACCTTCTCCATAGCCTCCAGCACCCGGCCGTCCTTGATGCCGCGGCTGATAAGCTGGTCTTCCACCACCTTGCGGCGGGTAAAAGCCTGATATTGGCCGAACTTTGAATTAAGAATGTCTTTAAACATAAGTCGTAAAGCGTAAAGCGTAAAGCGTAAAGCGGGAAGCGTAACAGCAATCAATCTTTATTCTGCTTACGGCCTATGGCTTATAGCCTAAAGCCTAAAGCCTAAAGCCTAAAGCCTAAAGCCTAAAGCCTAAAGCCTAAAGCCTAAAGCTTATGGCTTTATCGCTTACGGCTTATAGCTTCTTACGGCTTCGGCTGCTGCTGATATCATCGGCGCGGGCGATATTTCGGCTCCCACGGCTTGGCGCATCCAGTCCCTTGGCGTTATTGAGCCCAGGCGGCACATCCGCTCCATTTCATCGCCTAGTTTGTGCGTCTTAAAGTATTCCTCTATCTGGAAGGCGATAATATGCCCCAGCGGATAGTCCGGCAGGTACATCCCGTAGTTTATCATGTGCGAGTATATCGCCAGCAGAGGGCTGTCCTTAACGCCGAAAAGTGGCGCGTAATATTTGTCCCAGATCCCACGGGCTATCACGCCTACGGCCTGGCGCAGGTCTTCGGCGGTGGCGTCCTTGTTCTGATAGAGCCACCGCCACACATTCATATCCACAAGCGCCACGCCGGCTATCTCGCGCGCCGACCAGAAGCTATCCAGCGCTTTTAATGCTTCGGAATTTTTATCCGGCTTATGCAGCCCCAGAACCTCCATGTCGCGGTCCTGAAAGACGAAGGCGAAGCCCTCGGTGAAAGCCGTGTTGGGAACGCCTTCAAGCAGGGTGTGGTCCACCTTATACATTGAAAAGATCTGCTCGGTGCAGTGGCCCAGTTCGTGCATGGCGGTGTTAAAGCCCTGGTAGTTCATGCCGCCCGAAGGTACGCGGGTGCGCAGGCGGGCCTTTTCGGTGCGCATGCCGGGGCCCCAGGCGTGCCCGGCCCCTCTGGCCGCGTCTATTTGCACGCGCGCGGCCACGAACTCCGCGGTTTCGCGGACGAAGCCCAGCTTCACCAGAATATTGGCTATATCCTTTTCAAAGTCGGCCGGGGATTTATATCTGTCGGTAACCGCCCGGTCAAGTTCGCTTTCCCGGATATCGGCCCGGCCTTTAAAGCCGGGATACCAGATGTCGAAGGGCTCCAGCTCCCGGCCTAATTTCTTCTTTATCAGGTCGGCTACGGCGCGGCCCTCGGGCGCTTCAAGCAGGCTGACGAACATGGCCTCCACCTCGCCCTCCGGTATCTCGCGGACGAGGTTGAATTTGCGCAGGATATGCGTGGGCTCCAGCGGGTAATACTTATCCTCTTCAAGATGGGCCCTGAAGATATCCAAAAAGCGCTGGTAGCGCGTGTCTGGCTCGCGCACGGCGGGCTTATTGTCCAGCGTGTTAAGCAGAGGGTTATAAAGGCCGCGCTCGCTGTTTACGGCCTTGGCCGGGATCTCTGACGCTATAACGCGTTCCATCAGACTGAGGATGATGCGCTGTTTTTTCAGGCCATCAGATTCGGCGTAAAGGGATTTCAGGTGGTCACGCAGTCCCCAGTGCGAGATAAGCCGTAGGCCCTTGGGGAAGACGCGGTCTCCTTTCTCGTCGGTGACGCGCTCCATGTTGATGTTATAACTGTTAATGTAGCTTTCGGCTTCGGCATAGGCTGTTATAAGAAGCTGATTTATTTCCGCCGGCACGCGATAGGCGAAACGCCGGGCCAGACGGGCTTTGGCCCACTCTTCTCTGGACCAGCCTTCGCCGTCGCGCAGGCAATCGGCCAGCGAGCGCGCCGGAAAGTTGAGAAGCGTCAGGAAAGCCAGCTTTACCTTAAACATGTCCTCCGTGAAATGCGAGGCGGGCGAGTAGGAGGCGAACAGTTGGTCTGCGGGGTGCAGCGGACCGGTGTCAGTGTCCATCTCTAGTCTGAGCTTGAGCGTGAGCGCGGTGAAATGGCCGTTGGTGTATTCAAGCTTCTGCTCGAAACGGCTGAAAAGCGTTTCAAGCTGTCCGCCGGTCAGGAAATAGTTTAAACAGAAATCCCGGAATTCCCGACCTGTGCCGTCCTTCTTTTCCCAGAGCCTGGCAGTCTGGCGCACGCAGGGAGCTATGCGTCCGGCTTCGGACGGATATTTTTTTATGAGTTTCTCAATTATTCCGGAGATAATTTCTTCTTTTATCATTTCTTTTCACCTGTTATTTATAATTCGCTTCTCACCCAAAAGTTCACGCAAGTCGGAGGTCTAGTCGAGACATTTTTATCGTTCTGATGATCCTTTGATGTCTCCCCGGCGAAAGCCGGGGTCCAGTGTTCTGCATAATCTGGGCACCGGCTTTCGCCGGTGAGACGGAGCCGGAAAGACGACTTGCTCAGAACGGTTTTTAATATTTATGCAGTTCTACCCCTTTGCCGTCTTTGTGCGTGCAGTTCAGGGTCAGCATCCCGAAGTTCTGTGATTTTGGATTGGCAAAATAAAGCCAGCCTCCGGTATCGGTGACCGCGTCCGCGATGTCGGCTCCGGTGGAGTCCGTTAATTCTACGGCTGCGGTTTTGGCGTGGTCCGGCAATTCAAGTTCCGGAGCTGTCGGCATATATTTAGGGATAAGCTCGGCCGGTGTCGCCGGGTACCGCCCTTCAAGATCTGCGTAATATAACATCAGAGCTTCGCGCGTTTCGGCCAGCTCTTCTTTGGCTCTGACGATCCGGGCTTTGCCCATTAGTTCCTTTTGTTGGGCCTCCGCTTCTCTGATCAGGTCTGGACCGAGTAAATTCTTCACTCTGTCGTCTAATTTGACTATTTCCCCGGCCACGCCGTCCAGTTCCGTCTGATCCACGCCCGGGTTTTTACTGAGCAGGGCTGAAAGATGTTTAAGAGCGCTTTGTATTTCCTGCGTGTAGCGCGGCATAGTCCGTACAGTCGCTGTGGAGACCTGCGGCGGCGCTATTATACCTTCGGCTATTTTAGACGGGGTTTCATCAGGGCGGTCGGCTTCGGCGGCGCTGGCAGCGGCCGCTGAAAATAAAAGTGCCGTAAAAATAGCCAAAATTGTTTTTTTCGTCATTGTTGTAGAATTTTCAATACGCGTCCCGCCCAAAAAGCGCTGCCGAAAGGGCGGGCTATATTCCCGTCAAAACGGCCAGTTTTCAAGTTCCGGTATGAACTTATAGTCGGTCAGATCAAATTGTATGGGTGTGACGGAAATATAGCGGGCGCGCAAGGCGTTCAGGTCGCTGGCCCGGTCCGTATCCTTAGGCTTAAAATCCCCGGTCATCCAGTAATAGGTGTTGCCGTGCGGGTCGCGGCGCTTGTCAAACCAGTCGTTGAAAGAGGTGCGGCTCTGGTTGGTCACGCGCACGCCTTTTATCCGTGAAGACGGGATATTGGGCAGGTTTACATTCAGCAGCGTGCCGGGAGGTAATTTGCGCTTTTTCAGCAGCCCGGCGATTTTTACGGCGAATGCGGCCGAGGCGCTGAAATCGGGCTTGGTGAAAGTGTCCAGCGAGATCGCCAGCGAGGGGATGCCGAGCAGCGCCCCTTCGGTGGCACCTGAAACCGTGCCGGAATAAAGGATATTGTAGCCCTGGTTCCCCCCCAGGTTTATGCCGGACACCACAAGGTCTGGCTTTTTCTTCATTATGGATTTTATGCCAAGTTTTACGCAGTCCGCCGGGGTGCCGCTGGCCGCGTAGCCGAAAAATTTTCCGTTGCGGTTTGCCGGAACTACCCTGAGCGGATCCGCTATGGTTATGGCGTGTCCCACGGCGCTGCGCTGCGTGTCAGGCGCGACCACCGTTATATTGCCAACTTTTTTAAGAGCTGTCGCCAGGGCGAAGATGCCCTCGGCGTAAATGCCGTCGTCGTTTGTTATGAGTATTTCCATAGGGTTTAAATCTCTTGTCTCCCGGCTGTTTTCCTGAATCGATAAAATTATATCAGTTTCCCCGCCCCGCCCGCCTGTGAATCGGCTAGTCCAAATCCTCTTTAATTGTAGTTTTTGGGTTCGCAGGGCTGCCGGGGGACTGGAACGCGAAATCAGCGTCGAGCACACCGTGCCCGCGCTTCCGGATCGGGCCCAGTGTCGCCGGGCTCCACCCAGTCGCCGCGCTACGCAAGCGGCTCCTTCCGGTACGGTTTCGCTAACCCAGATCCCCCGGCGCCAGCTCCACTGATAAGTGTTTTAGTTTAACACTTACCTTAGTGGAGGATTTTGGGGTGTAATGAAAATGGAGGAATGTTTTTTAGGGCGCGGCAGGCGGCTGGGAGGGCGACAAATATTTATTTATCATGCTTTCCAATTCATCAAAACAAAAAGGTTTGGGCAGATAGGCGTCCGCGCCGCAGGCCGCGTGTTTTTCACTCAGGCCTTCGGTTATAGAGGAGATCAAAAACACCGGGATGTGTTTCAGTTTTTCGTCTTTTTTTAATATCTGCGTAACCTCGTCGCCGTTCATCAGGGGAAGGCCCAGATCAAGGATTACCAGATCAGGCATCAGCCGGGCCGCAAGATCCAGGGCCTCGCGGCCATCGCGTCCGCTGAACACCTCGTAACCCTTTTTCCTCAAGCCGTGCGATACCAGGAACAGCAGAGCCGGCTCGTCGTCGATCACCAGTATCTTTTTTGCCATTGTCAGCATCCCCCCTGTTTTACCCCGTTATGAAAAATGACCGACAACCAGCATATCCGGCCGCTGCGTAAAATACCCCGCAACTTCGGATGCTACTGGTTTACACCCCGGTAGTCCTGTGTATTATAACTATTTTCATTCCCCCCGCCCCTAAACTCGCTGCGCTTCCTAGGTTTTCTATGTGATAATTTGATAAAAGTCAGGGTGAAAATAAACCCAAATCCTTTCCTCCGACAGGCCCCGCGAACCTTATTTTTTAGGGCTGCGCGGCTCCGGCGGGCTGGGTCCTGTCCACGAACACCCGCAGGGAAAGCTCTTTATCTATCATAAAAAGCGCCTCTTTTGATTCCCCTATAAGCCGCAGCTTATCTGAAATTTCGGAAGCGTTGGCTTCTTCCTCCACCTGCTCGTCTATAAACCAGTTAAGCATGCTGGCGCAGGCGTGGTCGCGTTCCGCGTTAGCGGTATCCATGAGGGTGTTTATCAATCCGGTCACTTTCTGCTCGTGCGCGTAGGCCGCCTCAAACATCTCAAGCGGATTTTTCCAGTCGCAGCGCACCCCCTCAATAGCCGGCAGCTTCGCGCGCCCGCTCCTTTCAAGGACGAACCGGTAGAACTTCATAGCGTGCGTCATTTCTTCCTGTGCCTGAACATAAAACCAGTGCGCTATACCTTTAAGATTCAGCTCCGTGCACCGTGCCGACATGCCGAGATAGAGATAAGCTGAATAAATTTCAGCGTTTATCTGGCTGTTTAAAGCATCTTCCATTTTTTGACCAATTTTCATATTCCCCTCCGCGCTTAAAATTACCACCACTCCAAAAATCCGGTTTCATTCTATTCAAAAGTATCATACAAAAAACACGCCATAAAAAACCGCTACAGAATTGCCCAAACATGATAACCTGATGTTCCCCGTGCTTATGCCGCAAGTCTTCTGTGCTTGTACATTATGATATCAAGAGTCGGCAGGCAAATCAACGGAGCGGGAGGACGGGGGATTGGGTGGAAAAAACCGTCCGGAGGCCGAGGCTTGCGTAAGCGACGAGGCCGAGGAACGGAAGGGCGGGCACGGTGTGTCCCGACCCTGGTTTTTGGAACCCGACCCCCCGGCCAGCCCCGCGGACTTACAGGCCTGCCGTTACCCAGGTAGTGCAATTATATAAGTGATTTCAGGATATATAAAAACCGCTACTTTAGGAATGCGTATCTCAGGGCCAGCAGCGTGGAGATTACCCATAGCAGCGGCGGTATGTCCCGGCTTTTCCCCGAAAAAGTCTTTATTGCCACAAAAGAGATGAAGCCGAAGGCTATGCCGTCGGCGATATTAAAAGTAAACGGAATAAGCGCCATAGTGATAAAGGCTGGAATGCCGGCGCTCATGTCGCTCCAGTTTATATGGCAGACAGAACTCATCATCAGCGCGCCCACCAGTATCAGAGCCGGGGCGGTGACCGGGTGGATGAAAGTGCCGTCCGCCAGCGGCATGGCGGCGTTTATCGAGCCCAGCAGCGGCGAGAAAAACAGGCTTAAAAGGAATAGCGCGCCAACGGTTATAGCCGTGAACCCGGTGCGCCCGCCCTGGGCCACGCCGGTGGCGCTTTCGATGTAGCTTGAAACGGTGGAAGTGCCCATCAGGGCGCCGGCGGTGGTAGCCACGGCGTCGGATACCAGCGCCTTTGAGATCCGCTCAAGCTTTCCGTTCTTAAGCAGGCCGGCCTGCACGCCCACGCCGAGCAGCGTGCCCAGCGTGTCAAAAAGAGACATAAAAAGGAAGATCAGGACGATGGACAGGGCGTCCGGCGTCATGAGGCCGGCCAGGTCCATCTTGAATAGTGTGGGCGCCAGGCTGGGCGGCGCGCTGATCACTCCGGTAAAACTCGTCAGGCCCGCGGCCCAGGCGGCCACGCCGGAGATCAGAATGCCTATAAGCACCGCCCCCTTAACCTTGCGGGCGAACAGCGCTGTCATAACTATAAGTCCGGACATGGCGCAAACCACCGGCGCCGAAGCCACCGACCCCAGCTTAACCAGCGTGGACGGGGAGGCTATGATAAGCCCCGCCTCCTTGAAGCCGATGAGCGCGACGAACAGCCCTATGCCGGAAGCGATGGCGTATTTAAGGTTTTCCGGCACGGCGTCCACAAGGCGCTCGCGCATCCTAGTCAGCGTCAGCGCCAGAAAGGCCAGCCCCGAAATAAACACCAGGCCAAGGGCCTTTTCCCAGCTGTAGCCCATGCCAAGCACGACGGTGTAGGTGAAGAAGAAATTTTCCCCCATCAGCGGGGCCTGGGCTATGGGGTAATTGGCGTAAAGGCCCATTATAAAGCAGGCCAGCGCCGAGGCCAGGCAGGTGGCCGTAAAAACGGCGCCCTTGTCCATCCCGGCCGCGCTCAGCACGGCGGGCTGCACAAAGATGATATAGGACATGGTGAGGAAAGTGGTCAAACCAGCGCTAAACTCTGTCCTAAAGTTTGTGCCGCGCTCCTCAAAACCGAAATATTTACTTATGAATTCCATAACTTTGCGCCATTAACAATGATAAGATGATGGCCGACTTCAATGGTTCTTATTGCGCCTGTTTTATTACTATCAGGCGCCACCGCGTTCCGTGAATTCCGACGCTCGTCCAGAAAGCGGTTTTTTTCACCGGCTTCTGCAGCCCCTGGCCCAGAAACTCGTAGCTCCCGCTGCCGGTTTCGTCAGAAGCTATTTTTCTCCCGATTTCCAGCAGGCCCGGAAAAGGCTTGTAAAGCGGATCGCTGAACAGCATCCTGCCGATTTCTTCCCGCTCCCGGTCGTACAGAATGCGCCCGTCCGTCTGCATCAGCCAAGCGTCAATAAGTGATCCCTGCGTGGCCTGCGCTATTATTGATGCCAGAAAAAAATCCGGCCTGAGCAATAAGCTCACAGAACCGGCAAGCTGCCCGTCGGGTGAAAATACCGGATACTCAAGGTCAACAGCTTCAAAGCCCTCCACCGAGCGGAACACCTTGCTTAATACTGGCTTTTTAGTCCGGCGGAGTTCAATTATCTGGTCCTGAGAACTGATATCCGCCCCTTCAAAATTCTTATATTCGCCGGGTTCAACGATTACCATTATCCCTTTTGCGTCCACGGCCGCGCAGTCAACCGCCTGCGGATTAGCGGCACACAGGTCTTTTAAAATTCTCGCCGCTCCCTCCCCGGCAAGTCCGGTTTTAGCGAGTTCCCCCGCCGCCAGAGCCATCGCCGAATCTGCTTTGCCGAACAGCGAATCGATCTGTTCCTTCAGGGCTATAAGCGTGTTTTCAGGATCAACCTCGGTTCGGTTGCCCGGGTTTGAAGCCGGCTCTTGAAACCCCAGTGCGAAGTGCCAGTTGGTCAGCGCTGATCTTTTATAGAAAACCGTTTTTAACATTCCGTCAAATTCATATGAAACGATCCCTTCGGGTTTGGCGGTCATCTCTCCCGCCGCCTGCGCCAGCGGCGCGCTGTTTTGGGCGCCGGCAAATTCCAGCATCCTTGCCGGGTCGCGGTGCAGGGCGGTGCGGCCGTTGTCGTCCAGCGCGTAAAAGAACATGTTTTCAGGGAGGCGTATTGCTTCATCAATTAAAGCGGACATCTTCTCCAGGGAAAGCGATGCACCTATAGCGCCTATCACCCGGCCTGATTTTAGCACAGGCACCGCTATAACTGCGGATTTTTTGCCTGTGGACCGGCTTATTACAAGTTCCCCGGCTATAATATGGCCTTTCATAAGGGGCTCAAAATACGGTCGGTCGCTTATTTTTTGTTTCGCCAGCCCTTGCTCCGTCGTAAAGTAAGTTCCGTCCGCGCGGGCAAACCATACGGCCCCGGAAATGTTTTCAGAGAATTTTGAAAGCAGCGGCTTCATGCTTTCCCAGTCCCCGTCCATGACCGGTTCCGTTACGGAAAGCAGTCGAAGTCCGTTCAGCGCGCCCGTGATATGTTCATCAGCGAAGGCGACAAGGGCCGAGAGCGTGGTGCGGGGATCTGTTTTTAAATCGGAAACTATCCTGTCGGCGGATAGCGCTGCCCCGGCGGGGACGCTTATTCCCAGTTTTGCGGCTGCGGAGATGTTGATCATCCTGATCCCTTTCCCGGAAGCTTTTATTGGGAAGTCTTTTGCTGTTTTCCCGGCTGCAATCATCTGCCGGGCTGTCTCTCCCCCCTCTATGCCGTATTCTTCCCCGGAATCCGCCACGCCGCACAGGACGCCGTCCTCCATGTTGAATTCCAGCAATCCGGCTGAAGGCTTTTTATTGTTTGCCAGAGTCCATTTTATTACTCCCAGGGGAGCCATGCTCAGCTTCTCATTTCCCCTGCGGACCGTGTGATAGGTGGAGAAAATCACCGCGTCCGCTGTTAATTGGGCTCTGTTCACGGCTTCCTGCCAGTCCTTGAATGTTTCCGGCTGTTCAATGGCGACTATCCGCAGGGGAAGATTTTTTAGAGATTTGATATGCTCAATTACCCCGTCCGATGTTTCGCTCTTATCGGTGATAAAGGCCGCGGTTTGCGCCCGCGGATATATTTCTTTAAGAAGATTCATCGTTTCAGCCACTAGCGGCCTTTCCAGTATTCCGGTAATATTTGCCGCCGGGTAGCCGTATTTGGCCGGGGCGGCGTTGACTCCCAGAAAAACGACCTGCGGCCTTGCCTGTCCCGCCAGTTTCCTGGCGAAAAATTCCTGCGCATTGTCGTCCACGGCGATCACCACGTCCGGATTTAAAGCTCTCACCTGTTCCATTGCCATTTCTCCCGACTTGATTTTCCATTCTGGGCTGGCATTCCGCTTTGTGTCCATGTAGAAAATTTTAAGCTCTATCCCGCTGCCGGCCAGGGCTTTCTTAACGCCCCTGGTAATGCTGTCCACCCATGGATAGCCGGTGTTGTAGCTGTGTGCCAGCAGGACCTTGCCCCCACCCGCTGCAGCCGCGGATGAGAGGGCTATAATTGCCGCGAAAATAAATCCGATTATCTTTTTCATTTTTCCTCGATGTCGCGATCTGTGATGTGGTCGCCGCGCTCTAAAAATATAATACTAAAAAATAGCACTCCCAAAAGTGTAAGGCGGAGGTCTCGTAGAGACATTTTTCATCGTTCTGGTTAAGCTTTTAATGTCTCCCCGGCGGCCTGTCCTTCGCAGTCGGGTGAAGAAGGAAAGCCGCCTGCCCCACCGTGAAACTGGGGGAGAGGCTGATCGTCCTACCGGCGAAAGCCGGTATCCAGCATCAAGAAAATCTGGATTCCGGCTTTCGCCGGAAAGACGGATTGGGAAAGACGAGCCGGGGAGACGGAGCCGGAGAGACGACTTAGTCTTACGAGCCTTTGGGCGCAATGCAGATTTTCAGGTTAATAGGCCACCGGGATTAATCTGCGGCGGTTGAGGCGGCGGCGCGCCCACCCGGCCAGCTCCACCGCGCGGGCGCGGTCCATGGTGTCATGCTCCCACGCGTTGTCGGCTTCCCCTCTGAGATGGCAGAACTTTCCGGGATCAAGCCGGGCCTGCTCGAAGAGTTCGGCCGGGACATACAGGGGCGCGATGCTCACCTGCTTTAGCGAGTGGCTCTCTATAAAATCAACCGTTTCCTTTACCTTCGCCTCCGTGTCGCCCGGGAAGCCGATGATAAAATTTACGAAGACGTTGAGGCCTTCCAGGCTTGAGAGGGATTGCTCTATCGTCTGCCGGTGGTAACCTTTGCGCATTCTGTCCAGGATATCATCGTGGATGGATTCAACGCCCAGATAACTGAGCACGCAGCCCGCTTCCGCCATCCGCCCCGGCAGCCCCGGCTGACGGGTGAAATCATCCACCCGCGAGAAGCAGGTCCAACTAAATTTAAGCCCGGACCCGCGGAGCAGTCCGAGGAATTCGGTTATAAAATCCGGATCGGAGGTAAAGCTGGAGTCGACAAAATCTGTCTGTCTGGCGCCATGGACCCTGATGTCGTTAGCTACCTCCGCTAAAACCTCGGAGGGCGGCCTGAAGACCTGCCGCTTTCTGTTTGAGGTCGTGCAGAACGCGCAGTTATATTTGCAGCCCCTTGACCCCTCCACGGGAAACCTCTTGCTCAAACTGTTAGAAATTTCCCAGTCGGGAAACAGGATTTGTCCCTCTTCATAATAGGCGCCGCCCCGCAGTATTCTCCCCCCGGCCTCGTCTCGCTCCACGCCGGGAACGGAATCGGGATCCCGGCCCTTCTTCAGTTCCGATAAAAGCCTGACCAGGGCGTTCTCGCCGTAGCCGAGGACGGTTATATCGGCCAGTTTTCTCATGGCCGGCGAGTGGCAGGCGCCGTAGCCGCCCAGAATTATTATAGACCCTGGGCTGTGGCGTCTGATAACGGACACTATTCTCCTGACCGTTTCAGGATCGCTTATCATGACCGTGCTTATTCCTACGGCAAACGGCGCGCCGCGCAGCAGTCGGCGAAAGCGCAGCCGGCGCAGAGGTGAGGACAGGACATTGTTTACCACCGCGACTTTAAGGCCGGCGCTTATGGCGTAGGTGGCCAGCAACACGAGCCCCATTCGGGGCGGCATGGTGGCGTCAAGGTAGCGGGTTGCCCGGATTATAGCGGTGCGGATACGCGCCAGAGCGGAATATCCCACACCAGGAGCGGGGTAGTCCTCATCGTTAACCAGCAGAATATCCAGGTCTCGCATGTTCATTTGATATTCAACCCGTGGTGAAAATGGCTATGGGGAGGGCTAATTACTTGGTCGCCAGTGTCCCGTACCAGTTGGCAATAAACTGCAGCAGCCAGAACATCAGCGCCCCTACAAGCGCGGCGGCGGGCAGAGTCAGGACCCACGCGGTCACCATCTTTTTAGCCACGCCCCAGCGCACTGCCGAGATGTTGCGCACCGAGCCGGAGCCTAGTACCGCTGAAGATATTACATGAGTTGTGCTGATAGGCGCGCCAAAATGAGTAGCGCCCTCTATGACCAGCGCCGAGGCGGTCTGGATGGAAAACCCGTGCAGGGGCTCCATTCTGAAAAATTTGCTCCCCATCGTCTTAACTATTTTCCAGCCCCCGGTTATGGTTCCCAGCATCATTACTATAGCGCATACGACCTTAACCCATAGCGGCACGGCTATGACCGGAATTCTTCCAAAAATAAACAGAGCCAGCGTGATAATGCCCATTGTCTTCTGGGCATCGTTCATTCCGTGGCTGAACGCCATTACTGAAGACGATATGATCTGCAGTCTGCGGAAGGCGCGGTTCGCGGGTTTAGGCTTGGCTTTGGTGCACGCCCAGGCCAGGCCGAGCGTGGCAAGATAACCGACTATAAACCCGGCCAGCGGCGAAGCGAAAATCGGGACTATCACTTTCCAGAAAATACTCGCGTATTCCAGCGTTCCCCATCCGCCGTAGGCCAGCCCGGCGCCTATCAATCCCCCCACCAGAGCGTGCGATGAAGATGAAGGCAGTCCGAGAATCCAGGTGAGAATATTCCAGAAAATAGCTCCGAGCAGCGCGGCAAGCACCAGCAGTTTGCAGTTCATGATAAGGGCCGTGTTCAGGATGCCGGTTCCCACTGTGAGCGCCACTTTGTTGCCTACCATAGCTCCGGCAAAATTCAACAGCGAGGCCATCACCACGGCCTGTTTCGGCGTCAGGGCGCGCGTCGCTATTACCGTGGCGATAACGTTGCCCGTGTCATGCGCCCCGTTCGTATAATCAAACACCAGGGCGATGATTATGATACACAGCAGCAGTATCGGGATATCAAACATTTTTAATGCCTATTGCCTCAAGCGTGTAAGCGAAGCGCTCAGCCGTGACGAGCAGCGTCTCACAGCGGTCAAGGATCTGAGCTTCGGACAGCGTCTCTCCGGCAGGGGCGCGTTCCTGCAGTTCCCCCATGGCCACCAGCAGCATATTATCGCTTTCCGTTTTTAACCTGATAATATCGTTCATCGGGGCTTCAGAATAAGTGTCGGCGGCGATACCGTCAAGCAGTATCGCGCAGTTCGCGATCATGCTTTTGAAGTCGTCCGCCAGTTCGCGCGTGGTAACATTATTCTTACCCGCGCGGTACAAACCTATTCTTACTCCGATCGCGCGAATTTGGTTAAGCAGCTCTTCGTAGCCGTTGGCGATGCGGTACACGTCCTCGCGGTCTATAGGAGTGATAAAAGTCTCGGCGAGCAGCCGCGATATTTCCCGGACCAGCAAATTTCCCTCGGCCTCGATAGTGTGGAGTCGTCCGCAGTGATCCACCGCCGCGCCGGCGCCTGAAGAGAGCGATAATAACACGTCGGCAGCTTGCGCCACCAGCTTTTGCTGCCTCTGAAAATACTCAAAAAACTTGATGTTCTTCGGAAATAAGGAGAATCCCATAGTTTAAACCTCGATAGCAATTGATTTTGATATATCTTACGATTTTTGGCGTGTCTAAAACAGCCGGTTTCCAGCCTGAGGAATGTTGTTTAACGCTTTTTTACCGTCGTAGCTACCTTATGGGCGGTATATATGTCAGCGTGTAGGTGAAAAGCCAGCACAGGAAAAACACCAGCGGCACATGAACTATAAGCTGAAGGCAGCAGTAGCCGATCAGGTCCCTGGCTTTCAGGCCGAGTATTCCCAGCAGCGGCAGCATCCAGAACGGATTGATCAGATTGGGCAGCGCCTCCGAAGCGTTGTAGATCTGCACCACCCACCCCAGATGCACCTGGTGCAGAGTCGCCGCCTGCAGCACATAGGGCGCCTCGATGATCCATTTGCTTCCGCCGGACGGCACAAAAATTCCCAGCACCGCGGAATAGGCGGCGACCAGCAGCGAATAGGTGTCGCGCGTGCTGAGGGAAACGAACAGGTGGGCCAAAAAGTCTGATATGCCGGTGCCGGTTATCATGCCGAATATCACCGCGTAAAAAGGGAACTGTATCAGCACGCCGCCCGTAGCGGGTATTGACTGCGACACGGCGCGCATAAAGCGCTTGGGGCGCCAGTGAAATAATAATCCTGCCGTCAGAAAAATAATATTATAGGTGTTTAGATCCAGCGCGGCGAGCGCTCCGCTGGGCGACGTCCTGAATATATCCGCAAGATACCAGATCAGTATCGCCGCTACGGCCAGGGTCGGCAGCGGGCTGTACTCCAGCCATTCCCCTGGTTTCGTGCGCGGCGAAAGCTTCATGTTCAGGGACTTATGCTCGATGCCGAAATCCAGAGCGGTGCGCGCATTAGCGGCGGAGGGCGCGGAGAAATACGCTATTATAACGGAAACCACGATAAGCAGCGCTGCGACCACTACGCTCTGCCACATAAAGATAGTCTGGGTCAGCGGGATCAAACCGCTTATCTCAAAGAGTTTGGGCGGGATAGCTGTTTGCGTCGCCATCAAAAGCGCTGCCGAAGAAGACAGCCCGCAAGCCCACACCGCGCCCAGCCCGAGATAGGCCGCCGCGCCCGCGGCTCGATAATCCATCCCTTTGACCCTGGAAGACAATTCCCGGGCCAAAATCCCGCTGAATATGAGGCTGAACCCCCACGACAGCAGCGAGGATAGCATGGAAAAGATAGCGATGAAGGCCACCGCGCCTTTAGGGGTTTTGGGGATCTCCGCCAGTTTTTGTATGAGCCGGTAAACCGGCGGCGCGCTTGCCAGAACATAGCCGCCGATAATAACCATCGCCATCTGCATCGTAAAGGGCACAAGCGACCAGAACGCCTTGCCGCCCTCTACGGCAAGACGGGCCGGGGCTTCGCCTATCAGCAGGCCGAAAGAAAAAACCGTAACCACGCCCAGCAGCGCGAAAACAAAAGCGTCGGGGAACCAGCGCTCTGTCCAGCGGGCGAACGCAAGCCCCGTTTCAGCCAGGAAACTTTCTTTCCCTGGAAGTTCATTTTCACTATGCATGGCGCCGCTCCTTTTGCGGTCAGTCCCGGTTTATTTTTTCAGCAGAACGCCCGCCTTGATGGCGCAGTACGGCTTTGTGAATATATATTTTTCGGAAAACGATTTGGCGCCGGCCATTTTTTTATAAACACTTTCCTGAAGCTTGCGGTTAGGTCTCACCTGCCAGAAAAAAACATCGATCTTTTTGGATTGCAGGGCTGCGAATCTTCCCCCTGAATCAAGGGACAGCACTTCAATGTTTTTCCCGATAATTTTGGAGATTTCTACCAGTAACGCGATGTTGTACCCGGCAGGTTTTCCGTCCGCCGAGACATAATCGAGAGGCGGCATATCGCCGGATACGCCGACATAAATGGTTTCCGGATATGATGTCTTTTCAATTGCAGGTATAGCCGGGTCCTGTCCGGCGGGCAGCTCCGTTACCCATTTTTTATACACTTCAGCCAGCTTGCCGGAGGCTTTAAGTTTCTCCAGGGCCGAATCGAACAGATCCCTCAGTTTTATATCGGAATTTCTTAACAACATGACAAGATTAAGATCAGAATTGAAGGCGATGTATTTTAGATCCGGATTTCTTTTAATGACATAATCCGCGACAATATTCGGCGTCATCATGAAATCAGCCCGTCCTGATTTCAGCATGGATAAACTCCCCGCCATGGAATCGGTATATATGAGTTTATTCATCCGGCTGCCAAGCCGTGTATTTATGATATCCGTGAAGTTTTCCTCGCTCCGTCTGTTTAAAATTACAACCCCTGTCTTCCCGTCTAAAAAGGAATAATCCGGCTTCTCGGTTTTTTTAACGGCGGCTTCCTGCTTCGGGGCTTTCGCGTTCTGCGCTTCAGCGAATACGGCCGAAGGCGCCATGGTCATAACTGCCAGTACCAGGATAGATATTAATTTATTTATTTTCATTTTTATGCCTTCCTTATATCACATTAACCGCATGTCTTTTGCTTTTATCAGAGGCTTCAACTTAGTTTTGTTATCCCACCGTTCAATATATTAGCAAATAGAGCCAGGTAAATCGGGATAGGGGCGGCAGTCAATGAAGACTGCCGTCCCCTCCCACACCACCGG
>JBAXKK010000055.1:0-17375 GCA_037137395.1 Elusimicrobiota bacterium | reverse complement strand
GTGCTCGCCCTTCCGGACCTCGCTCGGCGCGCTTATGCAAGCGCCGAACTCCGGTACGGTTTCGCTAACCCAGATCCCCCTGCAGCCGCTCCAAGAGGTAATCATTTAAAAAAGCGGGCGACCCTGATTTTGCGTTCCAGTCCTACGGCAACCCCGCGAACTTGCAGGCATGCCGTTACCTTATAAAAATAGTTGGGGTTAGTGTTTGTTATCGGAGGGATTGCGCGCGTCGAGCTTATCCATAGCTCTTCTAAGGTCGTCAATAAGCGTCTTAAAACATTCCAGCTTGCCCTCGAGGGCGTCCAAAGCGGCGGAGCCTTCGGCGCTTTTTCTTTCCTGCTCCGCGATCTTGGATGAAAAATTATTGAAATAGACTTCCATCTCGGTCATCTTGCGCATGCTGGCACGCACTTCTCCCACGGAGACAAAATTGTGGCTCAGTATCTCTAAACCTACAGCCAATTCCGCCTTGAGCCCGGCCTTCATTCTCTCAAATTCCTCCACAGAAATTGCGGGCTGCGGCGGAACCGGCGGCTCTGGCCGCGGGGCTGAAAATTCCATTATTTTAAGTTCAAGCGCCTCTATGCGCGCCCTGGCTTTTTCCATTTCCAAGCCGTGCGCGCGCTCGGATTCTGACTCGGCCTGCTGCTTTTTTACCTCGGCCAGAAATTCCGTCATCTCGCGGCGGGATTCTTTTCTCGCCTCTTCCCGGCCTTTCAGCTCATAAGCGAAAGCCAGCCCTTTTTCCTGTGACTCGCGCAGCTTCCCCTCCAGCTCATTTATCTTATGCTTCAGATAGTTGAGCAGCTCCCTGTCCTGCGAAGGTGGCGGCGGCGGAACCGGCCTTTTTAACCCGGCTTCCCGCGGCATGCTTTCTATGCCGGAAAATCTGGTGTCTGAATTTATGTTTCCGCGGTCGGCCGGATTTTTCAAAGGGGCCGTGGTTTTTGGCGCCGCCGGGGACGGCGGAACCGGCGCGGGGACCGGGACGGAATGAAAAGCGGCGGAGCGTAAATTGTCTTCCCCCTCCCCTTCTCCGGCAAGGTCTTCAGGTGATTTATCGTTTAACTCTTCCATATCTAATATCTTATCTGCCTGCCGTGACCATATGAGCCCGGGCTAAGCCTTCTTTTCTTCTTCATGGCCTATGGCGGCAGCGGAAGGAGCTGCCGGTTTGTTTGCCCCGGCATTGTTCTCTAGTTTTATATCGGCGGAAGGTGTCAACGGCTTTTTTATGCGGCCTTCGCGTATGAGTTTCCAGGCCGCGGACAGCAGCTCTTCAACCGCTTCGTCTATTTTGCCCTCAGGAGGCGTCTCGTATTTCATCGTCTGCTCAAGTATCTGCCAGGCGCGCGCCGACAATTGTACTTTTAGTTTCTCTTTAGCCGAGTCCGGCATACGGCGGATCACAACCGCCCACTTCTCCACAGTCACCGCGCCGGCCAGTATGGCGAAATCTTTGTCGTCCAGCAGGTACAGGTCTTCCAGCAGCAGCACATGATGTCTGACCTGGCTGGCTACATCGGGGTGGTGCTTTTCCAGATTTTTGAGCAGGCGTTCTTTTGATTTTGAATCCGAGCCGTCTATAATTTCCAGCACTTTTTCGTAGCCGCCTACCGCTCCGTTGAGCCTCCGTTCCAGCTCTTCTTTAATTCGCACTATCATTTCGGGGTCAACGAACCGCACCTTGGCCATATTTGCCATAACTTCACCCGCTGTTTCTTCAGGCAGCAGCCCGATGAAGCGGCTTCTTAGTCCCTGGGGCAGATGTACGGCTATCAGTGAAATATCAGTTGGCGTGTCCCTGCCCAGCATTTTAACCAGCAGCGCCAGCTTGTCCTCTTTTACATTAAAAATAACTCCGTCGGACGGCGCGGCTTCGATTTGATTCGCCGGGCTGCCGTCAGCCGACGGTTTGTGCTCCAGCTCCGGCGCCTGCGGCGCGTCCTCTCCGTTTTCCAGGGCGCCTATCCCGCCCATCTCCATATCTATCTTCTGCGGCTGCGAAGCTCCAGCCATATTGTTGACCGCTCCAGCCATCTTCAAAAATCCTAGGCCCACTATTGTCATTCCCACTATGGCTATCAACGCCATTATTCCGTACTTCATCAGCATATTGATGGTTTCTGAATTGTACCAGATGGGAGCGAAGCGCGCCCTGGTCACTATCAGTTCGTCGCCGCGCGCCGGGTCCATCGCCAGCAGATCGTTGACCACTTCCTTCACTTTCTGGACTTCGGCTTCCGGAATGTTTTCGTTGAGGATCAGTGATACGGTGAGGCGTTTTATCATGGCCTGCGGAAACACCACCTCGCGCAGCATCTTGCCCCATTCCCCCGGCTGCGACGGGTTCAGTTTGGACATTACGGGGTAACCGGGCAAAAATTCCTGCGCGTCAGCACCGGTCTCCGGTTTATTGATGTCCTGCCACTTGAACGCCAATTCCTGTGAGGAGTCGTTTGCCGCTTCCGAAGACACTCTTTCCTTCGCGGAAAAATCTATCATGGCCTGAACCGCGACTTTAGCCTTGCCGGGACCCAGCAGGTTCATCATGACCCCTTCCACTTTACGCTCCAGAAAGGTTTCGTAACGCGCCTTCTCCTCAAGGTTCGCTCCCGCTCTAAGCGGGGTGGTTTGCGCGGCCGCGAGGCAGCACAACGCCAGCGCGCAGCGGATATAAATGGATTTACGATTTATAGTTTTATGCATAACTTAAAGACGTCGTCCGCGCTTCCTGTTCAAATATAGTATAGAAAAGACTTATTTCCGAAAGATTACAGGAAGTTTAACATTACAGGCGGGAAGTCAACCGCGTGCGGTCAGAAGCGGCACGCGGTAATAGAAAGTGGAGCCCTTCCCCAAGCCCTGGCTGGTCGCGGCTATCTCCCCTTTATGCGCTCTTATTATTTCCGTGGCTATGGAAAGACCAAGCCCCCAGCCCTGCTTGCGGAGAGCGGCGTCCTTCTGGTGCTTGGCCTGGTAGAACTTCTCAAAGATCTTCTTTGTCTCGCTGGGGTGGATGCCTATGCCTGAATCCTTCACGGATACCCCCGCCCGCGAACCTTCCACGGATATAATCGCGTCTATTTTGCCGCCGGCAGGTGTGAATTTTAAAGCGTTGGTAAGAAGGTTCATCAGAACCTGGCCCAGCCTGAATCGGTCCCCGTTTATCTGCACCGCCGAGGGCGGCTCGTAATAGTTTACGGTCACGCCTTTTGCCGCCGCCATCACGCGAATGCCCGGCAGTATATCCAAAGCTATCACGCGCAGATCAAAAGATACGGGCTCAATAGTAAGCTTGCCTGCCTCTATCATGGCAAGGTCGGTCAGGTCTGAGATAAGTCTGTTTAATTGGTCAGTAGCCGCGACAATATTGCCGAACTGGGTCTGTTCCCTTTCGCCGGGCATCTTGCGCGCCAGCATCTGGCTGAAGCCCTTTATCGTGCTCAGCGGCGAGCGGACATCGTGCACCACCATGGACAGGAACTTGGATTTCATGTCGTTCAGGCGGGCCAGCTCCTGGCCGGAGAGGTCCAGTTTTTCGGTAAGAGCGGTCAGCTGCCGGTTGCGCCGGCCCAGCTCGGACTTCGCCAGCGTGGCCTGCGCCATATAGCGCTCGGCCATATCGACCGCCCGCCTGTTGCCGCCGGAGAGCTGCATAAAAGAAAACCGTTCCGTCACCCGGCCCACTACAATGTATCCGAGGCCCAACATCAGGAACATCATCAGCACTATAATAAGGACGGCTGTTTCCATAGGTCAGCGCCAGCCCTGCAGGGTCATAAATCTTATAACACCGGCGTCCTGCGGATTCAGCTCCAGAACTTTTTGATAGGAGCGCTTGGCGTTGGGCAAGTCCCCCAGCGCGAAATAGGCGGAGCCCATCTTCTTCCAGGCGTCCGCGTTGCCTTCGTCTATCGTCAGCACCTCGGAGCATTGCATTATGGATCTCTTGAAATCTTTTATGTAGAACGCAGAGGCCGCCTTTTCAAGTTTCAGATTCACAAGCAGCGGCCGCGGCAGTATCTCGTCCTGTACAGTTGGCCTGGAATTTACCACTGACATAACGCGCAGCAGTTCGGCGTAGAAAGCGTTGTTGGGGTCATAGCCCGCGGCGCTTTGCGCCAGCAGCATGCTTTTTACGGTCTGGCCGTTCAGATATCCTCTTACCGCGAGAACGGCTTCCTTCGCCGCCGGGGTGGAGGCTTTTAGATTTGCTTCCCGCTCCGGAATTTCACGCAGCTTAAGACTTTCTATCAGTTCGCCAAGCCGCAGATGTTTCTCGCCCCAGCCGTCTTTCTTTATGGAAGAATCCAGCCCCAAGGCCATTGAGATATTATCATACGCGTTAAGGAAGGCGGCGGAGTTAAGATCGGCCTCAGCCTGGGCCAGGTAATCCTTGGCGTAAGTTCTGGGCCTCGGCTGCCGGGCCGCCGCGGTGGCGCCGAACAGGTAGCCCAGAGAGAAACGGTTGGAAACGCCCAGATCCTCGTTTTTTACCGTAGCCAGGTCAAAGCTATAGGCTTTAAGGAACTTCACTCCGGCGCCCAGCGACATGGTGCCTGAACCATAGCCGGCCCGGAAGGCCACAGGGCCCATTACATATTCCGTCCCGACGCGCACCACGCGGTCGCTTGAGACATCGGCGGAGAGCAGTATATTGCCGGCCACCAGGTAGGAGGCGCCGGCCTTGACTGCGAACGGCAGGCGGTCCGAGGTGTCGCCTGTGGCGAAAGCCAGGAGGTTCTGCGCCACGAACGAGAGGTCCAGTTTCTCGCCGTATAAGGGCCCGTAATGCAGGCCGGCGTCAAAGCCTATCAGGTTGTCGCTGTCTCCGGCCAGCGAGCGGTTAAGTACCTTGCCCGTGAACCCGGCGGAAACACCCGGATAGAATATGCCGCTAAGCCCGGCGCCTAAAGCGAAAGCTGTTTCCGTGTAGGATATTACGGAAGTCTTTCTGTTAAATTCGTCGCGGCCGTCTATCTCACCCACGTTCATCCGCAGTACCTGGCCGCCCCAGGCGCCGGGCAGCTTGCCAAAATTCTGGGCGTAGGAAAAATAGTCGTATGTGGCTCCCTCGTAGAGCATGGCGTGCATCAGCAGGACGTTTCGGCCGCTCATAAGGCCCAGTCCGGCGGGGTTGTAATAGACGGCTGAGCCGTCCTTAGACACCGCGGAGTAAGAGCCGCCCATGGCCAGCGGTCTGGCCCCGGCGCCGAAATCAAACACGGCCCCCGGCTTGCCCCCCTCAGCGTACAGAGAAGTTGCGGAACAGATGCAGGTGAAAACAAGGATAAGCGCCGCTAGGAGCCTTGTTAGAAAGGCGCTTCGCGCTTTATTGATCCTGTTACCGGTTTTTCCGCTTTTCATAAAAATACCACAACTTCCAACACTAATGCCTTACCGCCGCCTTCAGCACCTTAACCGCGCCTGCCGCTTTTATTACGCACAGATACACGCCTTTTGAGACCTTGCTGCCGGAAGCCGCCGAGCCGTCCCAGTAAACCATGTTGACGCCTACAATTCCGGCTGTCTTAATATCGCGCACCTTGCCGCCGAAAACATCGTATATGGATACCTCAATAGCTGACGCGGTGTTGAGCGTAAATATAATAGTGCAGCTCTGTTTTCTGGAATCGAACGGGTTCGGGTAAATGCTGGCTTCCGAAATCGTGGCCAGTTGTTCCAGGTTGATGTTCACTGCCAGCGGGTCGCTGGGGGTGCCGGCCAGACCCGCGTTGCTGACCGGGTATACGCGGTAGAAGTAGGAGCCGGGACTCCTGGCAAGATCGCTGGGGTGCGAGCCCCCTATCGTTATCGGCAGGAAGAGGTCCGTGGTGGTGCTGACGATCACCCATAAGGGGCTGTTGCCTCTTCTCTCCTCTACGGCGTAGTATTCCAGACCGGAGACGCCTGAGGTGGCCGGGGCCCAATTCAGCAGTATATCCCCGCCTTCGGAGCTGGTATAGGCGGCGCCGGGCGGCAGCGCCGGTACCACCGTGTCCACTATAAAGCGCTTGGACACTATGTCGCTGTAATAGGCGCCCTCTGAATTCTTAACTCGCACGGAAATATTGTAGACGCCGTTATTTAGCATGTTCAGCCCTCTTATGGAAACCTCGCCGCTTGAGCCGGCGGTTGTCCATGAACCCGCGGGGGTGGACCCATCCGCGGGAGAGGCGCCTATGTAGTAATAGGCCTGCTCTATGCTGCCCTGGAGCGTGGTGGAATGCCATCTGAACTGCAGCAGCGTCCTGTAGGCGTTGAAGGCTTCATCTGTCTCGGAGAAAAGCCTGCCGTCAACCCTGTAGACTGAAATCACCGGCGGAGTCGGCACGCGCGGGTCGCGTATTGTGGAAAGTTTAGTGGTTCTGGTAGGGAACGGGGTCACAATATCCGTTCCGGCAAGATACACGCTGTTTTCATTGGAAATTTCAAGGGTCACCGTTCGGTCTATGATCGCGGAGCTTGAGATATCCGCTACGACAAAATATGCCCGTGTGGAAACCGTTATAGCGTCTCCGGAATCCGGCAGGTAGATATATGATTCGCCTGAGACTATCGCTGCGGTGGCTGCCAGCACGTCATACGCCGCTTCAAAGTAACCGCTGGCATTGGTGTCGCGGTAAAGCTTCACTGTGGGAATATCCGAGGGCCCCGCCGAGCCGCTGAAGTTAAGCTTCAGCTCGGTAAGGTAAGCCATATCGTTGTCCGCCCAGAAGGAGAGCTTGGCTATCTGACTGTCGGCCATACCTACATAGAGGCTTTGTGAGGCTATGTCGGAGAAACTTGAATAAATAGTATCCGGCTTATCCGCTATAACCCCGGCCATGGTGAAGATTATAGTGGAACCGGTTATAGTTACCGCGTCCGGCGCCACCACTTCCGGCGCCACCCGCAGGCTAAAGCTGGTATCTATCGTCGCGAGCGTTGAGATGGCCACCGTAACCAGATAGTCCGTGTCCGCGGTGCTTATCGTTTGGGGCGGAGATATCACCATCACGCCGATGCCGGAAGACAGCGAATTCAGCGTTCCCACCAGCTGATCTCCGGAATTAAGCGCCAGGTTTCCGTCATCCTTGTATAGGCGTATCCTGTAGATATCTGCGTCGGGGGTGGTGCCGCTCCTTTCAAAACGGATCGAGGAAATAAGCGCGGAATGCAGATCGGTATGCACGCGCAGGCGGCCTATAACTTTATCCGGACCGCCCTGGATAAGCGACGGGGCGGAATCTATGCCGGCGACTATAAGGTTATCAATGGTAGGCTGTATCATCGCGCGCTGGCTGTAGAAAGGGAAGCCGGCCGAAGCCACTGAGTGCGGGTCGTTCACCGTGAAATAGCCCACTGACGGTATATCTATCGCCAACGACCTGCCATAGGCTGCCGTCTCGGAGATGTCGGCCACGATGTAATAGAGATAGCGGTTGGGGTATTGAATAGTCTCAACTGTTTCCGGCGTAAATGAGATCAGTCCGCCCGATATCACACCGGAGGCTATGGGCGTTTTTGCCGAGCCGTCCCAGGTATGCGTGCCGTCGTCGCGGTAAAGTCGTATTGAGGCTATATCGCTGTCAAAGCCTGTGCCGCCGCGCGTCATATTTATGCGCGACATGCTTATGCTGTATGAGGAGGCTGACACGGTGAAGCTGGCCACCAGTACCGACAGCTGCCCCTGTATAACATAGGTTGAAAGCTTGTTTTCAAAGGCCACGCTGAGCGTTTGCGGCGGCGCGCGCACATACAGCGGCGGAGAAGAGAATGAGACTGGCGCCATACTGTTGGGCGTGCTCACGGCGATGTAGGTGGAGTCCGGAACGCGCATGGTTATATAGCGCCCTATAACCGCGCTGGGTTGCAGGTCCATAACCACAAAACAGCTTCTGCCCGCTCTTACTATATCCAGGCCGCCCGTGGCGGTAGATATTCCCAGCGTCACGGTGTCGTCCCCGCCGAAGGTTACGGTGCTGGTGGTGATAAGGGAATAGGCGGAGATATTGGCCCGGTTAAATGAGCCGATATTGGCGATGTCATAATAAATTTTAACCGCCTTAACTTCCGCTCCGGTCAGCGTGCCCACTTTTGTGAACTTCATGGACTGCAGCTTGGCCGTTGAAATGTCGGTATTAAGGGTCAGCTTGAATATAGGCACATCCGAGGCGCCGGGATAGTCGCCCAAAGCAGACATTATGTTAACAGTGCTTACATAGATCGTGTTATTGTACTGCTTGATAGTCACCGGTCCCGCCTCGTAGGGCGCCGTCGCGGAGGCGGTGGAAATAATGCTGGGTGAATTAACGGTCAGGAAATTAGTGGAGCTTATCACTATTCCGGTCGTGTAGCCCTGCGCCGCGTCCGGGCTTATGTCCAGCGTCACAAAATATGAAGCGCCCTCGGCCGTAACGCTCTGCGGCGGAATGAAAAGCATTCGTACTTCATGGTTGATGAATACGTCGCTGCCTTCGGTTACAAGTTCGTCAACCCCGATAGTTAACTTGTCGTCGTCGTTCGCGTCGCGGTAAACCTTGACGGCGTCTATCATGTTGTCAGGCAGCGTGCCGGTGGAGATGACCTTTATCGAGGTCCAGCTGACCGGGTTCAGCTCCGATTTCAGGTCCAGCCGCAGCATCAGGCTATTGGTGGTGCCCTGGAAAAGCTCGCCGATAGTCACGTTCTGGGCCGCGATTATCTTAAGAGGATTGACCGTAAGTTTTATAGGGGCCGTCGCTGTGGTGAACGGAAAAGAGCCGGAAACGATAGTATTGGAATTGGACATGCGGAAATAGTCCGGATTTGTGAAGCCGGCGCCTACAGTGTGATTCTCTATGGCGGTGGGCGAAATTTCATACACAACGAACAATTGTGTCGTGGCGCTGGCGCTTATCGTCTCGGTGGCTATGTCTATCACGGCTATGCCGCCTGAGAAAGCCGCGGAGCCCAGCGGCAGGTCAAAATTGATATTAAAGTCCCCGCCGTCCATCATCGTATCCCTGTATATCCACGCGGCTTTAATGTCGTTGTCCACCGCGCTGCCCGCCTTATTAACCGTCACGCGGTTCAGGTCAGCCACGCCAAGGTTGACGCTGACGGACGCCATGGCCACCGCGTAAACTCCGCCCTGCATCATTTCGGCAGGCACCAGAGACTGCAGAAGCACGTTAGCCGAGTTGCTGGTCTGCACCACAACCCTTCCGGAAGTGAACGACGCCGGAGTCATCAGCGGCTTATCTCCGGAATTGGTGAGAGCGAAAGCCGAAGAAGTAGGTATAGACACGGTAAAATTTGAACCTTCAGGCGTGCCGGCGGCCACATCCACAACCACGAACATATATACCGGCACCGAGCCCACAGTGCGGTTGGCCGCGGAAGCGGTCAGGGTAATAGTGGAGCTGTACTCAAGGAACGCGTCCGAGCCGGAGGTAAGCAGCGTATCCGACGCCAGATCAAATTGCGCGTTGCTGTTGGCGTCGCGATAAATTTTAACCGCCGAAACATTGTTGGAGGCCACCGTGCCCGCCAGCAGCGCGTTCAGCCTCTCTATCGTGCTGGTTCCGACATTGGTGTTCATAACCAGTTTTATGATCGGCACATTAGCGGTGCCGGGCGGCGCGGCGCCGGACACCAAACTGGTAGCGGTAATATAAAGATTATTATTGCCGTCCTGTATCGTTGAGGCGTCGGAGGTCATCGGGAAAACGCCTACGGTCTGGTAGGGGTCGGCAAAGACCAATTTATCCGCGGAGGTGATGGTCACACCGGCTGTCTTTCCTATCGTGGCCTCAGCGGCGAAGTTATATACCACCAGCAGTTTCACCTGCGTGCTGGTTACCGGCAGCGGCGGCGTCATGGTAACAGTTGTGTTGACCCCGGAAAACCCCGCGCTGCCGAACAGCGGCTCGTCCCCGTCAAGCAGGCCGTTGCCGTTGGTGTCCCTGTATATCTTTACGGCGGCGACATCCGACGCGGACGTAGTGCCGGTCCTTGTAAGATCGATCCTTTGCAGCGTGGCTGGGTTCACGGAGTTGATCACCATATCCAGGGTCATCATAACTACATTGGAGCCCTGCATCGCGTTAGCCGGCGCGAGGTTTGTGCCGGAGATATGTACGAAACCGCGCGTGCGGGTGGCGGCCGTAACGGTGTAGGCGCTTTCATTATCGGCGATGTCGCGGGCCTTTACCCTGGCGTAGTAGGTGGTGGCCTCAAGCATGTCGGCGAACACCGCCGAGGTTGAAGCGCTGTAGCCCGCGCTCAAAACATCTGCGCTGAAGTTGGCCACGGGAGAGATTTCAAAGTAATAGTCTTTAAACCCGGAGCGGATATCCGAACCCAAGGCCGCGAGTGACAGCGTTACCGAGCTCACCCGGAAACTGGTCAGGGCGATTGAAGGAGGCGTGGTATCTTTTAATACATGAAATACATCGGTGGAGACTGTAGGTTTGGCGGCCAGGTCGTAAGCCCGCACCGACACATAGCCGGTGGCCCATTCCTGCAGGCCGGCAAAATCCAACGGCCAGTTGTCGGTGTAGGCCGCCGCGCCGGAAGGGTTGGAATAGATATCCGTCCAGTTCTTTATTACGGTTCCCGCGCCGGCAGGCAGGGAAGTTACTTTGTACTGCGCTGTGGCAAGCCCTGATAGATCGTCGGCGAAATCCACGTCATAAAGCGTGCCGGCCGCGGTACGCCAAGCGTCGTCTCCGCTCTGGTTGTTGGTTATCACCGGTGCGGTTGTGTCCTTTCTGACAGTAAAAATATCGGTTTGCTGGGTGTTGTTGCCGGCATTGTCGTAAGTTCTGACCGAAACATAGCTTGTCCCGGCCGGTTCAGCGGCAAAGTCCACGGCCCAATTGGCGGTGTAACCATTAGAGGAAATTGAGATCGCTATATCTGTCCAGCCCTTTACATTGCCGTCCGCGAAGTCCCGACCCGTGGAGATGGAGTACTGCGCGCGGTTCAACTTTGAGCCGCCAGTGTCGCTGAAATCCGTATTGTATATGGCGCCGGGGTCGGTGTAGCGCCAGATATCGTTAGCCTGATTGTTCGTTATTGTCGGTGGTGTGGTGTCCTTTAGCACGTAGAAAACATCATTGCGTGTCGTGCTGTTGCCCAAGAAGTCATAGGCGCGCACCGATACGTAATTGGTGGTAATCTGGGCCAGCGCGGCAAAATCCACGCTCCAATCGGTAGTGTAAGCCGCGGTGCCGGCCGCGTTTGAATAAATATCCGTCCAATCCTTGAGCACTGTTCCGCCGCCCGCCGCCAAAGAAGTTATCCGATACTGCGCCGTGGTAAACCCGGTCAAGGGGTCGGCAAAATCAACATCATAAAGCGTGCCGGCCTCGGCGCGCCAGACAGCGTCGCCGGTTTGGTTATCCGTTATAACAGGGCCGGCGGTGTCTTTTATCACGCTGAAGATGTCGTTCTGCTGGGTGTAATTGCCGGCGTAGTCGTAAACCCTGACCGATACATAATTTGTCCCGGCGCGCTCAGCGGCAAAATCCAGCTGCCAGTTCGTCTCGTAGCCGTTAGAGGAAATTGAAACCGCGATATTTGTCCAGGCCTTGACAGTGCCGTCAGCCAGGACCGGGCTTGTAGAGATGGAATACACCGCGTAGCTGAGCTTTGAGCCGCCCGCGTCGGCGAAGTCCACGTCATATATGGCGCCGGGGTTTACTGTTCGCCAGACATCATTCGGTTGGTTGTCTATTATGGTGGGTGAAGTGGTGTCCTTCAGCACATAAAAAGCGTCATAGTAAGTGGTTGTTTTCTCCAATAGATCATAAGCTCTGACCGACACATAGTTGGTTGACGCTTCCTGCAGCGCGGTAAAATCCAACGTCCAGTTATCCGTGTAAGCCGCCCCGCCTGTCGGGTTGGAATAAATATCGGTCCAATCCTTAAGCACGGTGCCATTACCCGCGGTCTGGGAAGTTATCATATACTGCGCGGTTGTCACGCCCGCGCCAAGGTCGGTGAAGTCTATGTTGTAGGCAGTTCCGGCCGTGCCGCGCCAGGTATTGTCCCCAGCCTGGTTGTCAATGAAATGAGGCGTATCGGTATCTTTTCTTATCACGAAAGCGTCTGTTACTGTTTCAGAAAGCGCGACCTTATCAAAAGCCCTCACCGAGACATAATTTAAACCCTGATTAAGCACGGCAAAATTTACCGCCCAATTATCCGTGTAGGCCGCGGCACCCGCCGGGTTGGAATAAATATCGGTCCAGCCCTTAAGCACCGTCCCCCCGCCCGCGGCCGCCGAAGTTATCCTGTACTGTGCTGTTGTAAGCCCGCTGATCAGGTCCGCGAAGTCAACATTAAATACCGCGCCGGGGTCCGCTGAATACCATTCGGTAGGGCTGACCTGGTTGTTTGTAATGACCGGGCTTGAAGCGTCTACATAAAAAGACCTGTACGAAGTGAAAGCCGAATAATTATTGGAATTATCTCTTGAGCGGACCCGCCAGTAGTTCAGATACGGCACATCATTAAGAACCAGTGACAGGTTCGCGGTAAAGGAGGAATAAGTTACGGGATTAAAATCCGAAGCCGCTGACAGTTGCAGTTCGTAACCGGCCAGGCCGGAACCGCCGTCAGTCACGGCCGTCCATGAGACGGGTATCGAGCTGATGGCGAAAACGGCTCCGTCAGCCGGCGCCGAAAGCGTTGGAACCGGCGGCGGGGTTGTGTCCACCAGCACTGAATACGGGCCGTAAGTCCGCACATTGCCGGCCATATCCGAAGCGCTGAACACCACCTGGTTGGTGGCGCCGCAGGGATATGAGCCGTTGCAGACCACGCTATTGGTTGACTGCACAAGGTTAAGCCCCGAAGCCGACAGCGTCTGTTCCGCGGTAGTGCCGTCGGCGCCTGTAAGGGTCGTAGCTAACTGGTTCATGATCGACACATTGCTGCCCGCATTATTTCCCATATACAATCTGCCGTTGTAAACAGCAACCGCGCCGCCGTACCATCCCGCAGTTACTGGATTACCGTTGTTCGTGGCAGCCCATGATGTGCCGTCAAATACATGCATATAGGAATCATAAATCCCTGCGTATAGTTTGCCATTGTAAGCGGTAAGCGACTCTATTACTCCAGTCATGCGTGAGGTGGTGGCTTCCACCCAACTTGAACCGGTCATGGCGAACACTCTGTTATTGTAAGTACCGGCGTATAATTTACCGTTATAAACACAAAGCGATCGCACGGAACCCCAGGGATATTCTACAACGCCGCCATTGACCCAGTTTACGCCGTTAAATATTGCTACTTCCCCGGTCCCTGCCACTGCGGCATACAGTTTGCCGTTATACACTGCGAAGGAATAAACACCGGTCGCGGTTGCGGTTACCGGATTGCCTTTGTTGGAGGCTTTCCATGATGTGCCATCAAATACGGCAACCTGGGCGGAAGTGACTCCCGCCCCCGCGTATAGCTTATCATTGTAGACGGCAAGCGCTGTCACTTGTGTTCCAAGTGAGTTTACCGGATTGCCGTTATTCGTATCTTGGGCATAAGTGTCGGTTTGGGCGTCATATACGCCAACCGTGCCGTTGTGCAGCCCGACATATAATTTGTCCCTGTACACAGCGAACGATTGAACATGTGTGCCGGTCGCGGTGAACGCCGGCGTCCAGCTTGTGCCGCTAAATACAGCTACGGAACCGTTGTATCCTCCGCCGTATAATTTTCCTCTATAAACCGCAAGCACCGCCATACTTCCGACAGTTGAGTTGCCGGAGACTGACCAACCTGTACCCTCCTGCCAATTGGCCCCGGCATTGGTGGTATACTTTATGCTGAATCCGCCTGTAAGGTCACTCCAGTTGCTATTACCGCCGTCTCCCCAAAGCGCAGAGGTTGAAACAGCCAGCCCGGTCTGCTCGTCCCGGGCTTTCATCTGCACTGTAACGCCCGCGGTAAGATTTATCCATTGGTCCTGGCTCAGCAGGCCGCTTGTGCTGGAGATAACTTTATAATCGGAAGCGGACGGCACGGTAAGGTCAATTTTAAAACTATAAACCTGCGACCAGTCGCCTGAAACCAGGGAGGTGCCGTCATAAACCTTCACGCGCCAGTAATAGGTGGTGTTGTCGCTCAGGTTTGAAGCTGGCGTCACTAGACCGTCGGCGGTAAAAGCGTTGGTGGCGGTAACTATCGGGGTTGAAAGGGTTACAACGCCGCTGAGAAAATCCGGATCAATTGAATAATCCACCTTGTATTGCCCCTGCGCTCCTATAGACGCAGCCATCGGGGTGCTTACTCCCACCCAGGCAAAACTGGGTCTTGCCAGATTGATGTAAGAATTGTTTGCCGGATAGCTTGGGGTCGAGATCAGGAGCGGAGGTGCATAAACATCAAATCCGGCGCTAAGCGCGCTCTTGGCGGACCCGTAACCGGGGAAGAGGTCGGCTGCAGGTGAGGTTACAGGTAGCAGGAAACAGGTTGTCAGGAACAACAACGGCATCAGTAACCGGTAACCGGTCGTCTTTCCGGCGACCTGCCCCACCGTGAAACTGGGGGTGAAAGCCGGAATCCAGGAACATCTCCGACACTGGACCCCGGCGTTCGCCGGGGAGACATCAAAGGCTTCACTAGAACGATTGAAAAGAGAGGGCAAAAAACCCAAAAGCGACACCGCGCGCCTTTTTAAGAAGGAGCCTGGCGCCATTTTGGTCTTTTTTACCGTTTCCATACTCTTCTCTAAAATGCCGTTACTGGTTACTGACTACTGGATACCGGTTACTGATTTTACCGGATACTTTGCAGTACTGACCCTGCTTACCGGTTACTGCTGTACTGATTAACCGTTTTTTTGCTTTTGCCAGCTTTTTCTGTTATACTGTCACCATGAGACACCACATAAAATTCGCGTTTGATAGCATGTCGCTTATAGAAAAGCGCGCGACTCTCCTGTTGGGTTTCCGCTGGCGCGACCAAAGCCGTCTGGACAACACAATAGAGGAAATGTCCAAAATCCGCGCCAGAATTTCCGCCAAGATCGGTAAATGTTCAGATGGAACAGCCATAATACGCCGCTTCCGCAACTCAAGATGAAAATCGCCGACGCTTCGGTAGTTTATAAATGGTACGTGACCGAAAACGAGACGCGGGAAGCCCTCGATTTGCTTGAGGATTTTAATTCCGGCATTGAGAAGCTGGCCGTCCCGGATCTTATTCTTTATGAATTGGCCAATGCGCTCAGATATAGCAGGAAACTTAGCGCCAATGATGTCGCGTCCGCTTTGGAAAACTTCACCTCGCTTGGTATTGAGGTTATAACCCCTAACGGGGCGCTTCTCAAAGAGGCGGTGCGCCTCGCCATGGGCCATGACATCACGGTTTACGATGCCGTATATGTTGCGCTGGCCAAATCGCTCGGTTGCGAGCTTATCACCGCCGACAAAAAACTTCTTCATAAACTGCCCTCTTTCCACTTCGTTAAAATACTCTAACTCGGCGTTGCGGAATGATTAAGTTGTAAGTTGTAAGCAACTACCGATTAAAACTTACTCCTTATCACTTAATCCTTATTCCTTACTACTGGCACCGGCAACCTGTTTCCTGCTACCTGTCACCTACCCTTGGAACAAGGACTACGGCGTCCTGCAACCTCGCGCGCCGACATCGCCGTTACGATTAGTGTTAGCCCAACTGGCGAAGTAACGGTCGGAGACACGAGCGCCCGATGCATCGCTGCCCCAGCCGCCGCCGCGATCACCGGCAGTATCAGCGCCCGGCACCGGCCAGGTTGCCGGAAGTGTTGGCGTTCCGTTGCCATTCAGCGGTACACTGGCCCATTTGGAATTTATAACTAGTTCCCATACATTTCCTGCCAGATCAGCTATACCCCAAGGCGAGGCGCCTGTTTCCGCCGTTGTGCGGTACACATCACCCCCCATATAGCGGCCTACATCAAGAACTCTTGTGCAATAGCCCAAGTTGCCGTAATTCATGTAACGGCGTATACAGGCTAGGTTACCGCCTTCATTTCGAGGGGCGTATGTTATCCAGTCCGGAACAGGGGTGCTGCCCCAAGGGTAAATGCGGGCATCGGGCGACAGGTCCCGCCCGGCTTTTTCAAATTCCATTTCAGTCGGCGGGCGTAATCCGGCCCAGGATAGGTAACGCCATCCGTCATCAAATGATAGGTAGTTCTTGGCGGCGTTCGGGTCTACTGCCGCGTACTTTAAGCCGTATGAATTGCCGGCGGTGTAAGTCATGTTGTGGCCGTTTGCCACGGTGCCATAGTGAAGACTAGACGCTAGAGTTGATGGTATCGTATTAAGGAAGTCGGCGTACTGACCCTGTGTTATCTCGTAGCGGCCAATATAGAAACCACTGTAGCCGTTAGGCCAGCCTACAGGTGCGTCCAAGGGGAGATTGTTTGTACCAGTACCGGTGGCGGTTCCGGGGCCGCTAATTATGGCCTGCGTTCCGGAATTGTAATTGTTAAATGTGCTGCCGCCAATATTACTAACATTGTAAATAAAATCACCTGTCGGCACTTTCACCATGGAGATGGCGAACACCTTTACGTATACTTTTGAAAACAATATACCATCGGCGGCTAGATTCCAGGTGACATTAACGCTTGATGTCCAATAGAGTGAATTGGTCGTATGGTTCAGGTAAACGCCTTTATTATCGCTTGCTGCCGCAAGTGTTGCGCCGGCGCCCACCGTGCCGCCGGTTAATGTCGCATGCTGCCAGGTGCCGTCCGCTCCCGCTGCGGTGGAGAACTTTACAAATACCCAGTCGGCTGTGTTATACGCCCCGCCATTGGTTGAGGTACCGGTTGTCACGTTGTTTTCGGCTATGTTAAAGCTTATCGTTGCCAGACCGGGGCCGGTGACGCCCGACATAGTTACGCCGCTTATCGCCAGATGGTTAGCCGGGTTGGCAGAGGCAAATTGCCCGGTGGTGAAACTGAATGTGCTGGACCACTCGCCATAAACGCCGGTTGAGGGCTTGGCCCTCGCGCGCCAGTAATACACCGTGTTGGCGTTAAGTTTTGCGCTGCTTGAATAGAAGGCGAAGGTTGCCGTGCTTGCCCCTAAATAAGCGTCGCTGGAAATTGCGATGGTCTTATCCTGCCCACTGAACGCCCCCGATGAAGCAAACAGCTGCGCCACTGTCTGGTCAAAGTCGCCCTGCGGATTGCCGCTTTGCGAATTCATGGTCTGAAGCGTGTCAACCTGGAAATTATATTGCACGGTCGCGTTGGGGATAAGCGCCGTAACATTCAAAGACGGACTTTGGGAAACATCAGTGGCGTTGTTTGCGGGGTACAATAAAACTGTCACAAACCGCGGTTGCCCCGCCGCGCTGTTCGCGCTCATGGTGGCGCCGTAGCCGGGGTACAAGTCAGCGGC
>JBAXKK010000054.1:0-18137 GCA_037137395.1 Elusimicrobiota bacterium | reverse complement strand
CCAAAATGATAAAATTTATCAGGCATGAATTTGCTGATAATTCTGCCTATGGCCTATGGCCTATGGCTTAGAGCCTATGGCAACCGATCAGTTTCCTGATGGGATATACCGTGGAGGATAAAGTGAAAATAGCTATCGCCAGCGATCACGCCGGATTTCCTTTAAAACAGTATCTGGCCGACTATCTGAAGGCCGAGGGGCATAAGGTTGACGATCTGGGAACCGACTCCGCCAATGTATCGGTAGATTATCCGGATTTCGCGGCAAAAACGGCCCTGGCCGTGACCCACGGCAAAGCCGCCAGAGGCATCATAGTCTGCGGCTCCGGCATAGGCGCCTGCGTGGCGGCCAATAAATTCAACGGCGCCAGAGCGTCGGTCTGCCACGACACCTATTCCGCCCGTCAGGGCGTTGAACATGACGACCTGAATATTTTATGCCTGGGCGCCAGAGTCATCGGCACCGCGCTGGCCCAGGACATCGTCCAGGCCTTCGTCGGCGCCGCGTTCTCCAACGAAGCGCGCTTCGTCAGACGCCTGGACAAGATACGATCTTTTGAAAAATAATAACCGGGAGATACCACATGGATATTCTGAAAGAGATAAAAACCGCCCCGCAGAGCCTCTGGCTGGACAGCCTTAACCGCGACATGCTTTTGAACGGCGCCCTGGCTAAAATGATCAAGGACCTCGGCATCAGCGGCGTAACCTCCAACCCTTCTATTTTCGAGACCGCTATACTCAATTCCTCCTCGTACACGGAGACGATAGAACGCCTCGCGGCCAAGGATGAAACGGCGGAGGTCATATTTGAAACCCTCGCCCTGGAAGATATTCAGCGTGCGGCTGACCTCTTAAAAGGTGTTTATGAGGAAACAGGCGGGGCCGACGGCTTCGTAAGCATGGAAGTCAGACCTTCATTGGCTTACGACACGGAGAAAACCATCAAAGAAGGCGAGCGGCTTTTCACGAAGCTCGGCCGCAAGAACGTGATGATAAAAGTACCGGCAACGCCGCAGGGTGTAATCGCCGGCAACGCCCTCCTGAAAAAAGGCGTCAACGTCAATTTCACGCTCATTTTCTCGCCAGTAAGATACGAGGAAGTTGTAAAGGCCTACGTGGACGCCCTGACCTGGCGCGCGGACAATCATCTGCCGGTGAACTCACTGGCCTCGGTCGCCAGCTTCTTCGTAAGCCGCATTGATACGGCCACGGACGACGAACTTGAGATCCATCTGGCCGCGGAGGAATCTTTCGACAGCGAGGAACTTTACGACTTTGCCAACTCCGCCAGAGGCCGGGCGGGAGTCGCAAACTCTCTCATCGCATACAAGACATATTCAATGGTTTTTTCGAGCAATGAATTCCGGGCGCTGTCGGAAAAAGGCGCCATGAAACAGCGCATACTCTGGGCCTCTACCGGCGTGAAGAACCACGCCTACAGGGATACGATGTACGCCGACGCCCTGCTGCTCACGGAATCGATCAACACCCTGCCTGAAAAAGCGCTTGCGGCTTTCATCGAGCACGGCGATCCCGACAAGACCCCGATAACAGGCAGGATGGCCGCCGCCGCGGCGTTTTTCGCGAAGCTGGAGACGGCCGGGATTGATTTCCAGTCTATACTTGAATTTCTGGAACGGGACGGCGTAGAGAGGTTCTCGCGCGCGTATGATTCGCTGATAAGCCACATAGAGGAAAAAAAGCGTTCACTGTCCAAGACCGCCGGCTCCGAACCCGCGGCTGATGAGCCGCCCTCATGGGATTACAAACCGGAACTCAAAAAACTCGCGGATATGGATTTTGTGAAGCGCCTTTGGCAAAAGGACGCGGGCCTCTGGAAAAAAGAGCCGGAGCACGTGAAGATCATCAACAACTCTCTGGGCTGGCTGGATTCACCTTTCAAGATGCTGGCCCGCGTTAAGGAGATCGGTCGTTTCAGGGACGAGATCATCAAGGATGGGGTCTCCAGCGTGGTGCTGCTCGGCATGGGCGGTTCCAGCCTGGCCCCTGAGGTCATGAAGACCATGTTCCAGAGCTCTAAAAACCCCAAGCTGTACGTCCTTGACACCACGGACCCGGCCTGGATCCTTTCGGTCAAAGAGAACCTGGACCTGAAGAAAACACTATTCATATTCGCGAGCAAGTCCGGCGGCACAATCGAGCCCTCCAGCCAGTTTAAATATTTCTGGAGCCTCCTGAAAAAGGCGGGGGTAAAAAAACCTGGCAATAACTTCGCCGCCATCACCGACCCGGGCACCGGCCTAGCCAAACTGGCGAAAGAAAAGAAATTCCGCAAGGTTTTCATCAACTTCGCCGACATCGGCGGCAGGTTCTCGGCGCTCTCATATTTCGGCCTGGTGCCGGCGGCGATATGCGGCGCCGACATCAAAAAACTGCTCGAGCGGGCGATAGACATGGCCAATATGTGCAAGAATCCCGAACTCATGAAAAATCCCGGCGCAATGCTGGGTGCCCTGATCGGCGGCATGGCACTTAATGGACGCGATAAACTGACCCTTATCATGCCGAAAAGCCTTGAGATCTTCGGCCTCTGGGTGGAACAGCTTGTGGCCGAAAGCACTGGCAAAGAAGGCAAAGGGGTGGTCCCCGTATGCATGGAAGAGCTCTCGGCGCCGGACAAGTATCAGGCAGACAGGTTCTTCACGCACACACAGCTGGGCGCCACACCGGAGCCCGTAACGGCCGGCAAACTGGGCAAACTTAAAAAGGCTGGCCAGCCGGTTTACACCATGTTCATCAAGGACGCCTACGACCTCGGAGGCGAGTTCTTCCGCTGGGAAGCGGCCACGGCCGCGGCCGGTGCGATTCTGGGCATAGACCCGTTTGACCAGCCCAATGTAAAGGAAGCCAAAGATCTGACGATGAAGGTGCTGGAAACCCTGACGGCTAAAGTAAAGATCCCGGCGGCAAAACCGCAGTTCTCGTCGGATAAGCTGGACGCTTTCGCGTCAAAAGCCCTTCTCGCAAGTGCCCCCGGGCCGGACAGGCAGGATGATGTGTTCCAGCGCCTTTTTTCGACCCTGAATGAAAAGGAGTACATAGCCCTATTGGCCTACCTGCCAAACGCGCCAAAGGTGGAGGCGGAATTAAACAATCTTCGCTCAAGCTTGAAAGATAAAACTAACTCGGCCGTCACTCTTTCATACGGCCCTAGATACCTGCATTCTTCCGGGCAACTGCACAAAGGCGGCCCCGATAACGCGTTCTTCCTCATATTGACAACCCAGGCCAAAAATGATATCAATATCATAGGGGAAAAGTACACTTTTTGGCAGCTGGAAATGGCTCAGGCCATGGGGGATTTTGAGGCTCTGGACTCAAAAAACAGACGGGTTTTAAGAATTCACCTAAAACAACCTCTCGACAAATCCCTCAGATATCTTGATGAGAAGATTTCCAGAACAGGCCAGACCGTGAAAACATCAAAAGAAGCACAACCGCAAGGTGAGGAGAGCAATATGATTAAGCTGACCGTTAAGAAGAATATCACCACAAAGACCACAACGAATACCGCCACCAAGACCGCCGCTCGCGAGAAACTGACCAACACGAGCGAGTACGTGCTAATAGACCATCCCAAGAATCTGGAAACAATAACTTCCAGAGATTATTCCGTCAGGATAGCCGCCAGCGCCGCCGTCAGCCTGGATATTTCAATAGACGATGCTCCGTGGCAGGGATGCAGGCACTCAGTGGGTTACTGGTGGTTCGACTGGACCAATTTCACTCCCGGCACCCATCAATTGGTGGCCAGGATGCACATGAAGAACGGCGAATACCTTATTTCCAAAAGACGCCGCTGCAAAGTAAGCTGACAGCGCGAGCAATAAGCAATCTAGACGTAAAGCCATCTAGACGCAAGGCAATTTAAGTATAAATGGCCGTGCTCTGGGTGGTTTGTTTTTAGCCGGCCTTGCCTCTAAGTTGTTTTGCCTCTAAATCGCTATCCACATTTGATAGAATTAACCTACGCCAATGGTAAAAACCAAGATTATCGCCACGCTCGGTCCGGCAAGTTCCTCTCCGGCGGTACTCCGCGGCATGGTTGAGGCGGGGCTGGATGTCGCGCGGCTTAACTTCTCACACGGCGAAATTTCTGAGCGCCTAGCGCGCCTAGCCTCAGTCCGGACCCTGAATAAACAACTTCGCCGCCATATTCGGCTTCTGGCCGACCTTAAGGGCAACCGCGTACGCGTAGGGCGGATCAAAAGCCCCATCGAACTCATAAAAAATCAGATGGTAACCCTGTCCAGGAACGGCGCCGGCAATGGAGTCATAATTCCTTTTGACTATAAGGGGGAAATGTCCCGGATAAAAAAAGGCTTTCTGATATATATAGACGACGGGAACATCTGTCTTAAAACCATCTCGGTTGCAAAAGACTCGATCAAATGTTCGGTTATCACTCCGGCTTCGCTTAAAGAGCGGAAGGGCGTGAACATCCCGGCCGCGAATCTGGATTTCCCGGAGCTGAACGAGGAGGACCGGGCTGATCTGGACTTCGCGATCTCCAATAAATTCGATTTTATCGCGCAGTCCTTCGTGCGCGATGCCGGGGACATCCTGGCCGTAAAAAAAACAGTCCGGGCGCGCAAAAGTCCGGCGAAGGTAATAGCAAAGATCGAGGCCAGGGAAGCGCTTGAAAACCTGGACGCTATAATCGAAGCTTCCGATGGCATTATGATCGCGCGCGGAGATATGGGCGTAACCTTCCCGATATGGCAGATACCCATGCTCCAGAAGCGCATCATACGAAAGTGCAATCTTCTTAAAAAGCCGGTCATCACGGCCACACAGATGCTGGAATCCATGACCGACCACAAGTTGCCCACACGAGCGGAAGTGTCTGACGTGGCCAACGCTATTCTGGACGGCAGCGATTATGTCATGCTTTCCGGGGAGACGGCGGCCGGGAAATATCCCGCCGAAACCGTGCGGATGATGAACGAAATAATAAAATACACGGAAGCCCATCAGGGGAAGGAGTGAAGATTTAAGCTAACGACCGCCATAGGCTTTAAGCCATAGGCAGAATAGAGATTATTACGATTTACGGAGGCCATAGGCTATAGGCAGAATAGAGATCGCTTACTCTTTACGTTTCCCGCTTTACGATTTACGATTGCCGACTTATACCCCTATGACCCAAAAGATTCCGACGCTTAAAGAACTTGGCTGGACGCCGGAACTGGCGGAAGCTTTTAATACTTTTTCAGCGGAAAACCTCATCCCGGCCCGGGTCGTAGCCGAACATCGTTCAGCCTACGATGTTATCTGCGCCAACGGCGCGTATCTTGCTGAAGTTTCCGGCGTCTTCAGGCGCGCGGCCAAAAAATCCAAGGCCCAATTCCCGGCAGTGGGAGATTGGGTAGCCCTCAGTTTCAACCCCGGCGGCCAGCGGCAGACCATACAGGGCCTTCTGCCCAGAAAAGCCGTGCTGTCCCGCCTCGACCCCGGCGGGAAAGAAGAACAGGTCCTCGCCGCCAATATAGATATAGTTTTCATCGTCCAGGGTCTGGACGACGACTATAACCTTAAACGTCTGGAACGATATCTGACCGCCGCCAGGGCCGGCGGAGCCACAGCGGTCATCATACTGAACAAAAGCGATCTTGTCCCCGACGCCGAATCAAAGGCTGCTGAAGTGCGCGGGCGCAGCCTGGACGCTCCTGTACTGCTGCTGGATTCCATCAACCGTACCGGCTATGAGGCCCTGAACACCTACATTACGGCCGGACGCACCATCGTGCTGGTGGGCTCATCCGGCGCCGGCAAATCCACTATAATAAACAATCTGATGGGCTCCGACCTTCAGCGCATAGCCTCCGTCAGAGAAGACGACTCCAAGGGGCGCCATACCACCACGGGCAGAAAGCTGTTCGTCCTGCCGGCCAATGCGTCATGGGGGGGAGCTCTTCTGATAGACACGCCCGGCATGCGCGGCCTGGAACTCTGGGCCGAAGCGGATGTCGTGGACGAAACTTTCGAGGCTATTCACGCGCTGGCCGCTGAATGCAGGTTCGGCAACTGTTCCCATTCCAACGAGCCGGGTTGCGCCGTGCGCGCCGCGCTGGAGACCGGAACCCTGGACAGCGCCCACTACGACAATTACCTGAAGCTGCGCGCCGAAACCGCCTTCCTGAAATCCAAAATGGACGTGGCCGAACGCCTTAAACGGAAGGACCGCGCGAAAAAGATCAGCAAAGAGATTAAAGATGTCCCAAAGCGCAAGCGCGGCGGGATCTGAACACCTCCGATTAAGATAAAATTGAGTTACGACCATGGACAACAAGGATCCGCGGAAAAAATTCTTCCTGTGCTATTTTGAGAGCACCCGCAAATGCAACCTCAACTGCCGCTACTGCATGGCTAAAGCGCCCCGCGCCAAACCGAAAGACCACACAACCGAACTTTCCACCGAAGAGATAAAGCGCCTGGTAATCGACGAGATAAGGAACTACTGCTCGCACGGAGCCATCGCTTTTTCCGGCGGGGAACACCTGCTCAGACCGGACGCGCTGGAAATACTGGAATACACCGCCAAGGCCGGGCTCTGGTCGTTTATAAACACCAATGGCACCCTGCTCACGTCCGATCTGTTGAAGCGCGTAAAGACTGCGACCGGCGGCAAGGTCATCTTTGTCTTCTCCCTTAACTCAATTCTGCCCACGATCCAGAAATGGAGCCGCGACGATAGCCTCTGGACGGTGATCAAAGCGGCGCGCCTCTGCCTTAAAGCGGGCGTAAACTTCTTCTTCATAACCACTATAAGCAAGAGCAACCTTAAAAGCTTTTCCACCACAGTCAATTTTCTGAAGCTCAAAAAAATTCCGATGCTCAGGTCCCCTTTCGTCACGCGCGGCATGGGCAATTGCCACCAGGAACTGGCGCTGACTCCGGAAGACATGAAGAACATAATACACCCTGTCCTCAGGAATTACGCTTTAAGTTATGTGAGCTATACGCCTTTTTTCGCCGGACCGGAATTTCTGGAAGATAAGTGGAAAGAGATGAACGTGGAGATAGACCAGCTTGGCTGCCAGGCGGCCCGCGGCTTCGTCGGCATCTCCGCCGAGGGGCACGTGGCGCCCTGCGTGCATCTGCTGGACAACAACCTGAAATGCGGCAATGTCAGAGATATCGCGCTCACTGACATACTCCGGAATAACGAGATAATAAAAGCCGTGCGCTCCCGTGAAACATTAAAGGGTAAATGCGGTCGCTGCCGCTACAAGCAAACCTGCGGCGGTTGCCGCGCGCTGGCTTTCTATAAGACCGGGGACTACATGGCCGAGGACCCGACCTGCTTCTTTGAGCCCGTGGACGAAACAACCCGCTCCGAACACGAGGAGCTGCAGAACAAGAATACGACCCGCTTCCTGGAATTCATTAAGACCAGGGATCCATGGAAATCTCTTTTTTAAAACCTGTTACCCTGGCTTATCGATGAAGATACTCCTGATTAAACCCAGATGGTTCGTTAAAGGCGGCCTGTATCGCCTGCTTGAGAGCGTCAAGTTTACGCCCCTCAATCTTGGCATACTGGCGGCCTTAAGCGACGGCAACGAAGTGACAGTTGCGGACGGAGACTGGGACGCGATACCGTATGAAAAGAACTTCGACCTCGTGGGTATAACGGTCACAACCTTCACCTCGGAGCAGGCCTACGCCATCGCGTACAGATTCAGGGCAAAAGGGGCAAAGGTGGTTATGGGCGGGCCGCATCCCAGCCTGTTGCCGCAGGAATGCCTCGCGCACTCCGACGCCGTGGTTGTGGGGGAGGCGGAATATGTATGGAAAGAACTCCTGACCGACGCCGGGAAAGGCGAGCTCAAAAACATTTACAAAAGCGACCGGCCTACCGACATGGACGATGTACCCGCGCCCAGACGGGACCTGCTGAACGAAACCTCGTGGATATCCTGCATCCAGGCCACCAGGGGTTGTCCCAATAAATGCCTCTACTGCTACCTGCCGGAAGTCCCATGGAGCGCCTACCGCAAAAGGGACATAGAGAAAGTCTACGAAGAGCTTAAAAGCTTAAAACAGAAAGTTATCTATTTCGTAGACGATAATCTTTTCGCCGATCCGGCCTACGCCATGGCGCTCTTCGACAGGATAGCCCCTCTCAAAAAAATATTTTCAATACAGGCGCCCACCACCATAGCCAAGAACCCGCTGCTGGTGGAGAAAATGGCCAGAGCGGGCTGCTTCCATGTTCAGATGGGATTTCAGACTTCCAGCCCCGAATCTCTTAAATGGGCGGCCATAGACCACAATCATATCGGCGACTACAAAGCCGCCGTCTCGCTCCTGCACAAACACCGCATATTGGTCACGGGGTTCCTGATGTTCGGCTTCGACACCGACGACAAAGAGATCTTCGCGCGCAGCGTGGCTATGGCCAAAGAGATAAATCTGGACGACGCGAACCTTTATGTACTAACGCCGTATCCCGGCACTAAAATATATGAGCAGTTCAAAAAAGAGGGGCGGCTTCTGGAAGGTAAGGACCGCATGAATTTCGGCTGGGCTAACGCCGTCTTCAAACCTAAAAACATGACCCCGGAAGAACTGGAGGCCGGCGTCCAGGACGCGATCGTAAAACTCTCCGGCTACTTCCGCCGCAAACTTCCTCTCAGACTGGCCGAGCGCCCCGGCTGGCTCCTGCGGCATCCCGGCCTGGTCCGCTCCATAATCTACGGCCTCTTCGCCAAAAGGGACTTATCAAGCAAAGTGCAACCCGCCGCTAACCACTAACCACTATTCACTGGTTTTAATGATTGACATCTATTTGGCTATTTGGCAAAATAGATGTATGAAGGTTAAAACAAAGAACGATTACGCCGCACAGGCCGCTGTCATAAAGGCCATGGCGCATCCCACCCGTCTTCTGATACTCAATTCCCTTAAAAAGAAGGAAACCTGCGTCTGCAAGCTGCGCGATATGGTTGGCGACGATATCTCAACCGTATCAAAGCATCTGCTGGTGCTTAAAAAAGCCGGACTGGTGGCCGCGCGCCGCGAGGGCAACTGGCTGCATTACCGCCTCACCTGCCCCTGCGTCCTGGACTTTGCGGCCTGCGTAGCCGGGCTCAAGAGGTAATATGTTTAAGCCTGTTCAGATTTTCTCCGATTGGATTGTATACGGAGTTTTCGGCCTTGGCCGCAACACGCTGGCGGGCGGATCCGTAAACTTTTTTATTTTTGACACGATAAAAATATTCATACTTCTGGCCGGTATAATCTTCGCGGTTTCCATAATACGCACCTTCCTGCCGCCTTCCAAAATAAGAGAAATAATTCTCAAAAAAAGCAGGTTTTCCGGACATTTGTGGGCGGCCGGCCTCGGCATTATAACTCCGTTCTGCACCTGCAGCGCTATACCGCTGTTCCTGGGCTTCATACAGACAGGCATTCCGCTGGGCGTAACCTTCTCATTCCTGGTTGCCTCGCCGATGATAAACGAGGTTGCTCTTGTGATGCTGTTCGGCATGTTCGGCTTTAAAATAGCCGCTCTTTACGCGTTAAGCGGTTTTGTTATCGCGGTCGTTTCAGGGCTTATAATCGGCAAGCTTAACCTTGAATATCTGCTTGAAGGTTTTGATCTTTCAAAGAGGATACAGAACATCGCTTTCGGCGCTACGATGTCCTGGCCTGAGCGCTTAACTTACGCCCGGGACTACACAGCGGATATTTTTAAGACAGTATGGCCTTATGTGCTCATAGGCATAGGAATAGGCGCCTGGATACATGGTTATGTGCCTGAAAACTTCCTCGCGCGCTGGGCCGGGGCTGATAAATGGTACGCGGTGCCGCTGGCAACGCTGGTGGGCATCCCGCTCTATTCAAACGCCGCGGGGATTATCCCGCTGGTAAGCGCCCTTACTGAAAAAGGCGTGGCGCTGGGCACAACGCTGGCGTTTATGATGGCGGTAACAGGTTTATCGCTGCCGGAGTTTCTGATACTGCGCCGCGTTATGAAGATCAAACTGCTTTTTATTTTCTTCGGGATAGTAGGCATGGGGATAATATTCACAGGGTTCTTGTTTAATCTGATAGTAAAGTAAGAGAATTTTAAAGCTTATGGCTTACGGCCTAAAGCATATGGCGGTTAATGTATGGCAACCAATGGAGGTTTTATGATCAAGATTCAAATACTGGGCATGGGCTGTCCAAAATGCAATAAGCTTTACGCGGCAGCTGAAGCTGCGGCCAAAGAACTTGGAATAAAGTATGAGATGGAAAAGATCAATGATATAAACAAGATAACCGACATGGGAGTTATGATGACCCCGGCTTTAGCTATAAACGGTAAAGTTAAATTTTCAGCCAGGATTCCAGCCACCCAGGAACTAAAGAAAATAATCTCGGAGGCCGAATGACTTTTAAAGATTTATCCGCAAGCCGAGATCACGGCGTTCTAAAATATCTGCTTTGGGGTTTTGTAGTTCTGAGTATCGGAGCAGCTGTGTATAAAATAGCCGGCTTTAACTGTTGTGCGAAGAGCAAAACCCAAGCCGCGCCCACAGAGGCGGCAGCCGTCCGGCCCGCCACCGGCCCGGCCGCTATTAAAACCCCGGCCTCAGCGGTAAAAAAGACTGGTTTAAAAACAGCCGCGGTTTATTATTTCTACACCAATACGCGCTGCTCTTCCTGCAAAGCCATAGAGGCTTACACGCGGGAGGCCGTGGAGAAAAACTTCTCAGCCGATTATAAGGGCTGGAAGATCGCCTTTAAGGGCGTAAATGTGGACGATGAGCTGAATAACCATTTTGTGCAGGACTACTGGCTCAACTCCAAGTCCGTGGTCGTGCAGAAGTTCGCAGGAGACAAACCTCTTAAGTGGGTGAAACTTGAAAAGGTCTGGCAGCTTCTCGGTGACAAAGAAGCTTTTGTGAATTATGTTACCGCCGAAACACATAAGCTGCTGGATGAGAAATGAGCGCTGAATTATGGGCGGCAGCCCTGACGGCTCTGTGGGCGGGATTTATCACCTCGGTGAGCCCCTGCCCGCTGGCCACCAATATAGCCGCTCTTACTTATATCTCAAAACATTCAGGTTCAGGCCGCCTGGCGGTGCTGGCGCACGGCGGGCTTTACGCCCTGGGTCGCGCGCTGGCGTATATCATCATCGGTTTCCTGCTTGTAAAAAGCCTGCTCAGCGTGCCGTCTTTCTCTTTCTTTATGCAAAAATACGGCAATCAGGCGCTGTCGCCCATATTGGTGCTGGCCGGGATGTACATGCTGGACATGTTCGGCCGCGGTTTTATGGGCTTTAATTTTTTTGACCTTTCAAAATTCAAAGCTACAGGCGGAGCGGCGTCTTCTTTGATAATGGGTTTTATATTCGCTCTGGCCTTCTGCCCAATCTCCGCCGCTCTTTACTTTGGCGTCATAATCCCACTGGCGGCAAAAAATTCAGCGCCCTTCTTCCTGCCTTTGCTTTACGGACTGGGCACCGCCCTGCCGGTTATCGCCCTGGCGGTAGCGCTGGATTTCGGCCTTAAGAAAATATCGGCCGTCACCGGCCTGGCCGATAAATTTGAAAGCTGCGCCAAACCCGTCACCGCCTGGACCTTTATAGCCTGCGGAGTTTATCTCGGGCTTAAGTATATTTTCGCGGTAATTTAAATCCTTGGAGTCGAAATGACCAAAGCACTATTTCTCTGCACCGGTAACTCCTGCCGCAGCCAGATGGCAGAAGGCTGGTGCAACAAACTTCATCCTGGCATTATATCAGCCTACTCAGCCGGAACAAACCCCGGCGGCGTGGACCCCCGCGCCGTCAAAGTGATGGCGGAAGCCGGAGTTGATATTTCCGGACACCGCTCAAAGCATGTTTCGGAATTTAAGGATATAAATTTTGACCTGGTAGTGACGGTCTGCGACAAGGCGCGTGAAGCCTGCCCGGTCTGGTTCGGCAAGGCACAGAAACTTCATAAGAGTTTTGAGGACCCGCCGTTCCTGGCCAAAGGCGCCAAAACCGAAGAAGAAGCGCTGCTCCATTACCGACGCGTGCGTGACGAGATCAAAGAATTTATTTTAAAGCTGCCTGAAGCACTGGATCAAGGAGAATTAAAATGAGCGCGATAAGCGAGAAACTTTCATTTCTGGACCGCTATCTTACGCTATGGATATTTGCCGCCATGGCCGTGGGGGTGGGCGCGGGCTGGCTGGCGCCGCAAGCCGTAGCGGACTTCAACGCGGCGTCCAACGTGGGAACGACCTCGATCCCCATCGCTATCGGCTTGATTCTCATGATGTACCCGCCGCTCGCGAAAGTTAAATACGAAGAGATGCACAGAGTTTTCGCTAATAAAAAGGTATTGGCGCTGTCGCTGGTCCAAAACTGGCTGGTGGGGCCTGTGCTTATGACGGCGCTGGCAATAATATTCCTCAGGGACAAACCGGAATACATGGTAGGCCTGATAATGATAGGTCTCGCGCGCTGCATAGCCATGGTTATTGTCTGGAACGATCTGGCACGCGGCGACAGAGAATATTGCGCGGGGCTCGTGGCTTTCAATTCCGTGTTCCAGGTGCTGCTGTTCCCGGTTTACGCCTGGTTCTTTATCACTATTGTGCCGCGCTGGCTGGGGCTTGAGGGCGCGGTTGTAAATATCACTATGGGTGAAATAGCCAGGAGCGTTTTTATCTATCTGGGGATCCCTTTTATCGCCGGTATCATCACGCGGTTCTCGCTGATAGCGGCAAAGGGCCGGGAGTGGTACGCTGAAAAGTTTATCCCGGTCATAAGCCCGCTTACGCTGGTGGCGCTTCTCTTCACAATAATCGTAATGTTCTCCATTAAGGGGGAAAACATCGTTAAGGTGCCGCTGGACGTTGTGCGCGTGGCTATACCGCTGCTGTTTTACTTCACGATCATGTTTTTTGCTTCCTTCTATATGAGCAAAAAGGCTGGCGCGTCCTACCAGGAATCCGCCACGCTGTCCTTCACCGCGGCTTCAAACAACTTCGAACTCGCCATAGCGGTCGCTATAGCCACTTTCGGCATAGGTCACGGCGCCGCCTTCGCCGCCGTCATAGGGCCGCTTGTGGAAGTGCCGGTGCTGATAGGCCTTGTGAATGTCTCGCTTTGGATAGGCCGCCGCTGGTACGCTGTTCCGAAAGCTGCCGAATAAATTTTTATTCATTTATAGCCTACTGGTTCGCGGGTCCTGCCGGGGGCCTGGAACGCGAAACCAGAGTGGACTTTGCCGCAGTTTGCTTGACTATCGGACACTGCATCCGTCGGCCACACCGTGGCCGCACTTCCGGATCGGGCCCAGTGTCGCAAGACTCCACCCGCTCGGTGCGCTTATGCAAGCACCGAGCGAAAGCAGTGTCCGTAGCAAACCTCTGGTAGCCCAGTCCACTCCGGTACGGTTTCGCTAACCCAGATCCCCCGTCACCCACTCCAATACGACATCTGTCTTGATTCTACGTTTATCTTAGCAGCGGATTTGGGCATATTATTTATATTGACAGTCACTTCGGCATTACTATAACATAGTACCAATGGCGCGGAGTTTTCAACCGGGGTTATTATGTTATCCCGTCTTGCCCGCAAACTTACTCCACTAAATATATAGCTAAGTCTTAACGGAAAGCATTTATTTGGGAAAGATTTGTCATTATGTCCAAAGAATCCAGAAGATTGCGCGCTTTGGCGCTGGGGAAAGATTCGCGGCCGGTATCCTCCGTGATTCCTATAAGCGATTTGCGGGTGTTCGGGATTCTGGGCTTACTATGCCTGCTGCTTTATGCCAAAGCTTTATTTTTTGGCTTTACCTATCTTGATGATAATGTTTTGATCCTGGACAATCTGGCTTTCCTGCAAAACATCGGCAATGTCGGCCGCGCTTTCACCCAGGAAGTCTTTCATGTTTTACACAGTTCCGCTTCTTATTACCGTCCGATCCTGACGCTCTCCTTTATGTTTGACGCCCTTATCTCCGGGGGGGCGCCATTCATGTATCATTTTTCAAATATCGTGTTTCACCTGTTTTCCGCCTTTTTGGTTTATAAACTTTTTCTTAGGCTCAAACACTCGCAGGCGGTGGCGCTGCTTTTCTCCCTGATTTTTTCTGTTCATCCTGTATTAACGCAGGCGGTGGCGTGGGTGCCGGGCCGCAATGATTCTTTGGTTGCCATTTTTGCCTTAGCGACCTTTATTTTCTTGATCGACTATTGGGCGGACCGGAATTTCAAGTCCTTTTTAAAGAGCCTTTTATTCTTCGCTTTAGCCATTTTCACCAAGGAAACAGCTTTAGTGATCCCGGCGATCTTCGGGGTTTACTTATTACTGACAAACGGAAGAGCGGCACTAAGCGCGCGCAAAGAACCCTGGTGGATAGCGGCCGGATTCGCCGCGGCTGGACTTATCTGGCTGTGGCTGCGCCACGCCGCGCTGGGGAATAACCCGCTGCCGCTGACTGCTTTGGAGATGATTAAATCGGTGATAATAAACAGTCCTGCGCTTATCCAGTTTATCGGGAAGGTCTTTTTTCCGTTTAATTTATCCGTTTTGCCTATCATGCGGGATACAAGTTTCGGGTGGGGGATCTTAGCCTTGGTCGGCCTGGCGGCAATGGTTGCGACAGGGCTGAGAAAGAAAAGCGAGGGAATGGTTTTATTCGGAACACTCTGGTTTCTGGCGTTTTTGCTTCCGTCATTTATCCGACCGGACACGAAGTTAACGGCGGATTTTATAGAGCACCGGGTGTATCTGCCGATTATAGGGATTTTCATAATTCTGGCGGAAACAAAAATGCTGAGCTCGCTTGATTTCAAAAAGAGAGCCCATCTATATCTAACCCTGACGCTCCTGTGCGTTTTTGTGGTTATCACCTTTAATTATCAGGGAAACTTTGCGGACAGATTGTCTTTTTGGAAGAACGCGGCCTCCGCCTCGCCCCATTCGCCGCTGGCTCAAAGAAATCTGGGGGCCATGTATTATCTTAACGGACAACACGACCTGGCGGAAAATTATTATAAGAAATCTCTGGCTTTAAATCCCACGGAACAAATGGTCCACAATAACCTGGGGCTTATTTACGCCTCGCGCGGCCAACTGGACGCGGCGTTTAAGGAATATCAGTTGGAGCTGGCGATTAATCCCAACTACGATAACGCCCATTTTAATCTTGGGCTTCTCTATTATAAGGCGGGCAAGCCGGCTGAGGCCAGAAGTGAATGGAAAAGGACGCTTGAAATAAATCCGGATTATTCCGACGCCATTGCCGCATTAAAAGCTTCAGAAGCGTGGGAACGCGGAAAACAACCAGCGCCGGCTGCCGGAAGATAAGGAATGTTATTTTGATATAATTCACGAAGCGATTTTTTACGGGCCTGAGGCAGATTGCCAAGAATAATACAGCGAGACTAACAACAATGAAAACACAAATAATTGAAGATGTGAAAAAAGGAATTTTAAAATCAGCTTATATTGAAGCGACTTTTGATGACGCAAAAAGGGATCTGGAAAAGAGCCGCTATGAAATAATCTCGCTGGAGCAGATGGCCCTGTTGAGGGTACAGCAGGGTAAAGGCGCCGTTATATCGCAGAATGGAAACTGGACGCGCGAAGGCTTCGTCTATGTGCCCCAGAAAGGCATTTTCCTTACAAAGAATTCTCCGATAATGGAAAGCGCTGAAAAGGCGACAGAGTGCCATAAAAATAAACATGTTTTCCATCCCACTTCAAAGCAGATTGAAAACGCTCTCGCGGATTCCTGCAAGGTCACCAATCTAAATATCCCATCCTTAAAACTGGCTGAAGAAGAATTGACGGCTTACGCTTTTGGGAATCAGGCGAAAGCTTACGGTGAGTTTTTAAAAGAAGCGGGAATCAGCACTTTTAAAATTTACACTCCACCTATCCAGGAAAAGACCTTCGCGACTCAGGCGTGGCTCGGGTGGCTGGTCAGCGGCTCCAGGCTTGATGGCGGCGACAGGGATTTGTGCGGCGGCCTGTTCTACTACTACAAAGCGCGAGGCGTGCAAAAAGCATAGGCACTACAGATCTTGAAGAACCTGCCCTTAATACCCGCGGCTGGCGCGACGCTCCATTTGAACCAAAAAGACTCCACGCTATACTAAGGCAAGATACTAAGAACCGGGATCAAACGCGGAAACCGGAAAACAGGAAAACGCTTATGGCTCTTGACGAATACACATATGGCAGAATACTGGAAAGCCTGAGGGACGGCGTCATAACCCTTGACGCGTCTGGGAAGGTTCTGACCTTCAACAGCGCCGCCGCCGAAATCCTGTGCCTCAAGAAGGAAGATGTGATAGGCGGAAACTTCGGTGAGATATTCCTCCCAGGGGAAGACAATGACGCCTTCAATCAGGCCGTCCTTAACGCGATCTATGAAAAGGAACTGGCGCATCACACCCTCGTTCCTTACCATATCGCGCAGCGTACGCTGACGCTGGCGGTGACAACCTCATATCTCATCGCGACAACCGGTGGCGAGGCGGACACAAGATCGCTCATAGTAGTCATCAGCAACATCACCGACACGGAACGCTACAGGATAATGGCCACTACCGATGCCCTTACTGGAAGCCGGAACAGGGGGTATCTGATGGATACGCTGCCCCAGGAGATAAAAAGGGCCGGCCGGTACGGGCAGCCTTTTTCTCTTGTCATGGCTGATATTGATTTTTTCAAGAAGGTCAACGACACCCACGGCCATCAGGCCGGGGATCTCGTCCTGAAAGCCTTCGTGCGAGCCATTAAGTCCATGTGCAGAGAAGACGTGGATTGGGTCGCCAGATACGGAGGCGAGGAATTTATACTTGTCCTGCCTGATACCGGCCCGGAGGGGGCGGCAGTGCTGGCAGAAAGGATAAGGGTCGCCGCTTCCGGGCTGGAAGTTATGGCAAAAGGTTCGGCGGTGCATTTCACCGCCAGCTTCGGAGTTACGGGCTTCGCGGCCGGTGAATACAGCGCGAACATTTCAGCCGAATCAATGATCTCCGTCGCCGACAGGTGCCTCTATGATGCCAAGGAGCATGGCCGGAACAGGATCGTCAGCGGGTAAGGTATTAGATAGGCCAAAAGACAGAGATTTTGGGGACCAATGGCCCATACGACTTTGGCCCGCGCAAGCTAAAATATATCCGTGAAACTATTTAAACGGATCTTTGCCGCCGGCTTGATATCGGGCTTGGCCGCCTTATTTATTAACAGCGCAAAGGCCGCGGATATTACTTTTGACGGCGCTTCCGGCGGGCTTTCATTAATCGAATACATACAGAGCGTTCCTTTAGACCAGCCGCGGCTTACCGTCAAGCCGGCCGCCGCGGGCGCTCATGTCTACAACTTTAAAACTCTTTACCGCTCCCTTGGCTATCCCTCGCCTCACTATTTCGGTTCTTCCGAGGAAGAAGTGGAGGACCTGAACAACTATACCAGCAAGGAAGACGGCATCTACGAAGAGATAAACGGCTACCTGCGATTTTATCCGGCGCCCTACGATTGGTACGGCACCAGTCCCGAGAGCGCAAAAGCCATTGTGGCGCATGTAGATAATATATTTGGCCGGGTGCCGGCTATTCCTGCCGACCTCATACTGTTCCGCGGCCTCGGCCTGGGATACCGCGCCGATAAACCCTTCTACATGGGCGAGGAGTTTGTGGATAAAGGTTATGTTTCCACTTCGCTTTCCTACAGCGTCGCGCGCCATTTCGCCATAGAGATGAACGAAGAGAAGCCCACCAGGCGCGCTATCTTCACACTATACCTGACCCGCTCAGGAGAAAAGGGAATACTCGTGGACCAGGCTGAGGATGAAGTTATCCTTAATCGCGGCCGCAAATTCAGAGTGATGGCTCAAAAGACCGGCGTTAAGAAATATGACCTTTACCTGGTGCAGGCCTGCGCCGCCGTCTGTGAAACCACCCTGCGCGGAGACGTGCAAAATTTCTGGGCCGCCTTCAGCGTGCCGGACTGAATTCACCTTCCGGCCTCTCCCAACTCGCATAAGGCATCTACCGAGTAATCCTCGACAGTTTGATTGCAGCTCTGGCACACACAGCACAATTGGCAGCATTTTCTAATCGTAAGATGAGCATGAGATCTCTCGTCGGTGCTCCGTCGCA
>JBAXKK010000053.1:0-18144 GCA_037137395.1 Elusimicrobiota bacterium | reverse complement strand
GCAGTTTAGATGTAAAGCAGTTTAGATGCAAAGCAATTTAGATGTAAAGCAATTTTGCTGAATTGCTGTGCATCTAAACGGCTAGATTGCTTTCATCTTGATTCTTATGAACAAAGTCGCTTATCTGAGCGTTTACGATAAGACCGGGATCGTGGATTTTGCGCGCGGTCTGGGCGAACTCGGTTTTGAAATATACGCATCCGGTTCCACTTTCAAACTTTTACAGGATTCCGAAGTGGAAGCGGAGGAGATCCGTTATTCTCCTCCGGTTCCCGTTTCCGTTCTCAAGGCGCTCGCCGGCGCGGCGGCGGTGGTTTCCGAAAACGGAGTTGAAGTTCCAAAGCCTCATGTCGTGGCCGCTAATCTCTATCCTATAGCCAACATAGTGGGGCAGGAAGAATTCGCCATTGAGGAACTTTCCAGTTATCTGGACCAGGCCAACGCTTCAGTGCTGCGCGCCGCCGCCAGGGATTTTGAAGATGTTATAACGCTCTGCCGGTCTGAGGACTATCTGACTGTCCTTGAGAAACTTAAGGCAGTTGGAGGGCTTGAGCCTGAGCATAAGCGGCAGCTCTCAGCCAAAGCCTGGCAGTACATGGCAGCCTACGACGCCACCGTCGCTCAATATCTTTCCGAGACGCGGGACCTGCTGGGTGAAGAAGTTGTGATGAGCCTTAAGAAAGTGTCAAACCTGACCTACGGCGAGAACCGTCACCAGAAAGCCGCTTTTTACGCTCTCAGCGGCGCCAGGCCGCGCGGCTTGAACGCCGCCAGGATATTGTCCGGCGGGCAGTTTAATCTTAACCATTATCTTGATCTGGACACGGCTTTTGAGTTGGCTGCGGAATTTGAGGAACCGGTCTGCGTCATCTCAAAACACGCCAAGCCGGCCGGAGTCTGCTCCGCGGCTAAACCGCCAGATTTCTTTCGGGGGGCTTTAAAGGCCGATCCTGCGGGCGCGACTGGCGGCACTGCCGCTTTCAACAGGCAAATAGATTTGGATACGGCTAGGGCGCTCACAGAGGCTTTTATAGAGAGCGTGGTGGCGCCGGATTACAGCGGCGAAGCCCTGACTCTGCTGCGGGCTAAGGAAGGACTCAGGGTCGTCACGCTGCCGCCCCCGGTACTTTCGCCGCATGAGGTGGAACTTTACGCGGTGGCCGGGGGAATACTGATTGAGTCTAAAGATCAGGCGGTCTTGGGGCAGGAGCTGCAATGCGTTACCAGACGCAAGCCTTCCGATGAGGAATTGAGGTCGCTGAAATTGGCCTGGAAGACATCCAAATACGCAAAAACCTACGCGGTGGTGCTGGCTTCAGGCGGCACGGCCGTCTCCGTGAGCGCAGCAGAAAGTTCAACTTATGACGCGCTTTGTAGCGCTGTTTCAAAACTTAAAAACAAGCATCCGATATTTGAGGGCAAGGCGCCTCTGGTTATGGCCTGCGATGCCGCGCTGCCGTTGAGTACGCTTGAGGCCGCGCTGATGGCAGGCGTCAGCGCGGTAATCCAGCCGGGAGGCTGGCGGGAAGATCTGTTGTGCGCCCAATTCTGCGACCTTAAGAATGCGGCAATGCTCCTTACCGGCATCCGTCATTTCCGGCACTGATAGTTCAAGAAAGTATTACAGAGGGGGGGATGAAGAGTGTGACTTCCTGCGCTGCCGAATCGAGCTTGCTTTTAAGTTTTCCCAGGACTATTTTTTCTATTCGTGAGCCGGCGTTAGGTACATGTCCAGACTCAACCAGATATACCGGGTGTGACTGCGCATAGGTCTTAGATAGTTTTGCCATGAACTTGGACCTGATAGCCTGGTGTCTGGTCAGCTCACTGAAGCGGAAGATAAAAAGCGGAAGGCCGGCATCAAGTTGCGTCTTATGCAGGTGCAGCGCCTGGTGAGCCTGGAACCCGGCCGGACCCACCACATAGCCGAGCTCGCAAAGGACCGCGTCCACGGCCGAAATACCGGGTATTATTCGGCACTCTATGCCGCGGGCCCGGCACTCCCCGGACAGGAAGGCCGCTGGCTTGTCGAAGATAAGCGGATGACCCATAGTGCATAAACCAACTGTTTTTCCGCGCGCAGCCTCAGCCAATACGGCTGCCGCCACCCGGAGTTCCGCGCCTTCGCCTTGGTAGAGCTTCACAATGTCTCGGAAGTCAGGAATCGTCCTGAGTATATCTGGCGGGATGGCTCCTTTTGGTCCGAACACTACATTGCAAGCCTGTAGCATTCTAAGTCCCTGCAGGGTCAAGTGCTCTCCGCAGGAAATGCCGAAGCCTATTATTATGACCATATCGTTCCCGGCTGCTTTTTCTGGCGCTTTGGTTTGAGAAAAAAATTATCCCTTTCGCTATTCTCCAAACCTTGGCTCCTGAGCTTTATATTATGTTCAACTCTTTGCCTACTTTGCGGAACTTATCTACGGCGAATTCGAGGTCCTTAATCGTGTGGCCGGCGGTCACTATTGTGCGCAGGCGCTCTTTGCCCCTGGGGACAGTGGGGAAACCCAGGGCGAGAGCAAACACGCCCTCTTCGAAAAGGCGGCTTGAGAACTCTACGGCCTTCGCCGTCATGACGGGCGTGATGGGTGTAACTGAGGCGCCGGTGTCAAAACCGGCTTTCTTCAGTTCTTCTTTCAGAAATGCGGTGTTGTCCCACAGGTTCTTTAAATGTTGCGGTTCGGTTAGCAATAGATCAAGAACCGCCAGTGAGGTCGCCGCCACTGACGGTGGCTGGGAGCTGGAGAATAGGAAGGGTCTGGCCACTGAGCCCAGATAATCTCTGAGATTTTGTGTAGTGGCCGCGTAGCCTCCGACCGACGCGAAAGCCTTTGAAAGCGTCCCAATCTGTATCTCAACCTTGCCGTCAAGATTAAAATGGCTGACAGTGCCGCGGCCTTCTTTGCCGATGACCCCGCTGGCGTGCGCGTCATCCACCATAACGAAAGCGCCATATTTGTGCGCCGCGGCCACAACTTCGTCGAGTTGCGCGATATCGCCGTCCATAGAAAAAACTCCGTCGGTGACCACCAGCTTTCTGCGGGCGTTTCTCGCTTCGGGGGTTTCAAGTATCTCTATCAGATGCTTGGTGTCTTTGTGCCGGTAAATCTTGCGGGGAGCTTTGGCCAGGCGCGCACCGTCTATTATTGAGGCGTGGTTGAGCTCGTCGGAGATAAGCAGGTCGGATTCGCTTGACATCAGTGACTGGCAGACCGCGACGTTCGAGGTAAAGCCGGACTGGAAGAGGATGGATGCTTCGGAGTGCTTGAAGGCGGCAAATTTGTTTTCAAGTTCTTCATGTATTGACATGGTGCCTATGATGGTGCGCACGGCCGCTGAGCCCACCCCGTATTTTTCTATGGCTTCAATGGCGGCTTTTTTCACTTTGGGGTTATTGGCTAGGGCCAGGTAATTGTTGGAGGTCAGGTTGATAACTTTTTTACCGTCTATTACGGAAATCGGCTCCTGCGCGGACTCCAGGACGCGTGGCTTAATAAAACGGCCTTCCCTCTTAAGCGCGGCGACTTCTTCTTCCGCGAATTTCAGCGTATCAAAAATCATGCGGTTGTCTCCTTGTATCTCCGGTTGAACTGAAATTTATGACAATAGCTGTAAGTTGCTTGTCATATGGCGTAAGGCTAATAGCAAATGGCAGTCCTTTTCTGTTTATGGCAAACGGCTATTGGCATTATGACGCTTACGGCGTCAGAATCACTTTGCCGCATTTCTTTTCTTTTGACCCCACCAGTTCAAAGGCTTTTTTGAAATCCCTGAACTTGAACGTATGGGTAATTATCGGCCGGGGATCTACCGCGTTTGATTTCAGTATGCTTTCCATCTTGTACCAGCTCCTGAAAATCTCGCGGCCGGCCACGCCATAGAGGCGTATGCCTTTTGAAATTATGTCTTTGGCGTAATCAAGTTCTATTTTCTTGCCGGGCATGCCGAAGGCGGTGAATCTACCTCCGTAGCGGAGCACGGATAGCCCTAGCCCTATGGCTTTAGGGTCCCCGGACATTTCTATAACGGTATCAACGCCATCCGGAGATTTTGCGGCGTGTTTTATCTTTGTAAAAATATCCCCGGACTGCGGGTCCAGCACGTGGCCCGCGCCCGCTTTTTTAGCCAGTTTTTTCCGGTAGGCGGAGGAGTCGAGCGCGATTATGTTCTTGGCGCCGCCGGCTCTGGCTATGCCTATGCCGAACAGCCCCTGGGGGTCGCAGCCGGAGATAAGCACTGTTTTACCCACGATGTCCTCGGCCAGAACACCGTAGACGGCGTTGCCGAACGGCTCCATGATGGCCCCGATATCTTTCAACGAATCGTCGGTGTGCTTCCAGGCGCAGCGGGCCGGCACGGCCGCGTATTCGGCGAAGCCGCCCGGCGTGTCGATGCCTATCATGCGCACATTGGCACAGACATGGCGCTGATCATTGCGGCATTGATAGCATAGACCGCAGAAAATGTGGGATTCAACGGATACAAAATCGCCCTTATTAAAGCCTTTATCCAACTGACCCATCTCCACCACTTCTCCGCAGAGCTCGTGCCCGAAGATCATGGGGGTTTTAACCCGGTCCGGCGCCCAGCCGGTCCAGTTATAGATCGCCAGATCATTCTCGCATATTGCGGCATGGTCCACCCTCAAAAGCAGCTCATCTTTATTTATGACCGGGACATCGCGGTCTATATACTCGGCGCCGGGTCCGGGGGATAATTTGCAGATTGCTTTCATAAAGGCTCCTTACTGGATAAGTCAGAATGTTCAGGGTGTCCGTCCGATGGCTCCCTTTCATTATGATATAAAAAAACAAAATATAAAAAAATGTTTTTAATTTAGGGGAAATTTAGTAAATTATCTGTAGGGATTTTTTCGGGCTTCACCGCGCGATATATGGCAAACGAAACAGCCTTCACCCCGTCAAGCGACAAGATTTATCTGCTGCCCAAGAACCCGGCCGCGGTCTTTGTCTGCTGGACCTGGAGCCGGGCTATTGAGGAAACTTTTGAAATCGGGGGATATGAGCCGGAAATAATCGTGAGGCTTTGCGCCGTGGACGATAAAGCTCTGACCTCGGAAGTTTCCACCCAATGGAACGCCGGTAAGCTTTATATGAAGCCGCCTGTTGAGGGCCGGACATATACCGCCGCCGTCTATGTCCGTAAAAAGGACGGCGCCCAGGAAAAAATCCTTGAGAGCAACGCCGCGGCCACGCCAGTCTCGGCTCCCAGACAGGTCCTGTCGGCCGGCTACTCCAGTTCCGAATTTTTCCGCAAGGATCCCGTATGAGCTCCAAAGGCTCCCTGCTTTTCCTCCTGCACGCGCATCTTCCGTATGTCAATCATCCTGAGCAGGAAGATTTTCTGGAAGAGAATTGGTTCTTTGAAGGCGTGGTGGAAACCTATATCCCGCTGATTTCCGTGCTTGACAGGCTTGTGCGGGACGGTATCAGGCCCGGCATCGCCATTTCTATCTCGCCTACCCTTGGCGCGATGCTAGAGAATGAGCAGCTGGAAAGAAAGCTCAAACGCTACATAGACGCGCGCCTGGAACTGATAGATAAAGAGCTTATCCGGACGGAGAGCGACCCCGTGCTTTCAAAGACAGTAAGGCTCTACGCCCGGCTCTACGGTGAAGCGGCTCAGATCATTCATAAGTACAGCGGCGATCTTATAACCCCTCTAAAGCAGCTTCAGCACGCGGGACATATTGAGATCATCACCACGTCGGCCACGCATTCTATTCTGCCGCTGTTGGCTCACCCGGAAGCGCTGCGCGCGCAGGTATCTGCCGCGGCTGATGATTATTTTGACAGGTTCAACAGGAAGCCCTCCGGTTTCTGGCTGCCCGAATGCGCTTATGACGCCCGTCTCCAGACTTATCTCAAGCTTTCCGGCTTCAAGTATATTTTTACGGAATCGCACGCCGTTAATTTCTCCGAAGCGGCGCCTAAGAACGGCGTCTATTCCTCCTACCGCACGCCGAACGGCCTTAACCTTTTTGCCCGCGACGCTGATTCTTCAAAAGAAGTGTGGAGCGCGAAATTCGGCTATCCGGGAGCCCCAGCCTACCGGGAATTTTACCGCGACCTGGGTTACGACGCCGATTATGATTACATAAAGCCTTATTTGAGCGCCGACGGCACTCGCCGGTCCCTGGGCCTGAAGTACCACCGTATCACGGGTCCCGTGGACCTTTCCCAAAAGCTTTATTACGATTCCGACGAGGCTCTGGCCACCGTTGAGCGCCACGCCGCCGATTTCCTTGCCCGCCGCATGAAACAAGTTGACGAAATTCATGCCTCCAAAAGTATCCGGCCGGTGATTGTCGGTTGCTATGACGCGGAACTGTTCGGTCACTGGTGGTTTGAAGGCCCGGCGTTCCTGGAAAGTGTCTTAAGGAAGATAAGGCAGGATCGGCTGCCTCTGCAGTTTGTCACACCCGAGGAATACATGAATACCTGCCCGGAACCCGCTGAGATAAACCCTCAGGTTTCTTCCTGGGGCGAGAATGGCTATTTTGATCCCTGGGTTAACGAGTCTAACGATGTTATCTATCCCAGGATTCTGGACGTGACGGACAGGATGATCGTGACAGCTAACAGATTCCGCAACCAAGACCTGTCCACAATCACCCTGAGGGCCCTTAACCAGGCCGCCCGAGAGGTGCTGCTTGCTCAGAGTTCCGATTGGCCGTTCCTTATGTATATCGGCTCCCATTCGCAATACGCCGCCGGCCGCGTAGAAACCCATACAGCCAACGCCGTAAGACTGCTCTCCGAAGTCCTGGAGAAGCGCGTGGATGAAAAAAACCTTGCCGACCTGGAAAAAAAGAACAGCCTGTTCCCCAAGCTGGATTTCAGGCTGTTCGCTTCCGTGTCTAAATTATAAAGGACTGGATGATTGAAAGAATCTCATTATAATGTCTGGTCCGCAATCCTTCCAGTCTTTAAATTATCTGTTTGTCCGCTTTTTTGATTTTAGCCCATTCCCGCAGAAAATCTTCCGGCAGTTCCACTTTTAGAGTCATGCTCTTGTTCTTCGAGGGATGCATAAAGGTTATCTCGCGCGAGTGCAGCATAAGGCGGGAAGCCCTCTCACCGGCGTAAAGCCTGTCGCCGACTATCGGGTGGCCTATAAACTCCAGGTGAATTCTTATCTGGTTGGTGCGGCCTGTGCGGGGGTAAACTTCTAGCATGGCGTGTTTTCCGGTTTTTTCCGTCACCTTGAAATCCGTGAGCGCGGCCCGACCGTATTCCCATACCTTTATTTTTTTGAAGCCTGAAGCGCGGCCTATAGGCGCATCGATGGAACCGGTCTTTTTTGACGGCACTCCTCCGACAACGCCCACATAGGTCTTTTCCACCAGCCTTTCTCGAAATTGGGTTTGCAGGGCGGTTTGCGCTTCAGGCGTTTTCGCCACCAGCATCAGGCCGCTCGTGTCCCGGTCCAGGCGATGCACCAGGCCCATGCGGGGAACTTTGTTGTTCCCTAACTCCGGGCGCGCCCGGAGCAGCATCGATACTAGCGTTGATTCGCAGATAAGGCAGGTCTCGGGTCGGCGCTCCCAGTTAGAATCATTGGGATGCACGCTTACGCCGGCGGGTTTTGAGACTGCCAGCAGATCCTTATCCTCGTATATTATGATCGAGTCAAGCGCGGCGGTTTCCTTTTTCCCCATGGCGGGAAGATCTATAGTAACCGAGTCGCCGGGCTCAAGCAAAAAAGACGGCTTCCTGACAGTGCCGTTTACCAGCGCCCTGCCGTCATTGATCATCCGCTTTACGAATTCCCTTGATAACCCGGATTCCGAGCGGGTTATAAATACGTCAAGCCTTTCCGGCGCGCCTTCAAATATCATTGCCTGTGTTTTCATTTTTTTCTCACAATAGTAATTATAAATATCGCGGCTGAAGCCGCGATGACCGATAATGTTTGAGCGGGGGAAAGTCCAAGCCACGCGCCTCCGCGGTCGTCCCCCCTAAGGAATTCCACCAGGAAGCGGAGGATGGAATACGCCAGCATATAGGCGGCAAGTATCACGCCTCCGGGTAGCGGTCTTTCACGGCGCGACAGCCAGACTATTCCCCCGAATATGAAGAAATTTCCGGCTGCTTCAATAAGCTGCGTCGGATATAGGGGCACGCCTAGGTAGGCCTGCGGGATCTCGGATAAAGGATCAGTAAAAGCCACTCCGAAACTGCCGGGCGAGGGGCGGCCATAGCAGCAACCTGCCATAAAACAGCCTATTCTTCCAAATCCGTGCGCCAAGGCCAGCGCCGGTGCGAAGTAGTCGGCGGCTTTAAGAAAGCTAAGCCCGTGTCTGCGGCAGTAGATAAAGAAGGCCACGGCGCCGGCTGCAAAGCCGCCGTAAAAAACGAAACCATATTTAAAAGATTTCAGAATATAAAGGAGTTTTGAGGTGAGGTCCGGACCCAATTCATTCCAGTATGTTGCGGCGAATACAACTTTAGCGCCCAGTATGCCGGACAGGGCCGAATAAAATACAAGATCAGCGGTCTGCTCCCTGGTTATAGCGAAGCTTGCGCGGCTTTTAAGAAGATAGAAAATGGCAGCCGAGTACCCGAGGGCTACCATAAACCCGTAGGCTGGCAGTTTAAAACCGCCGAGATGTAATAAAAAAGGGTGCATATTTCAGTATTTAAAACTATACGATTCAATATCCCGGAACTAGGATTTAAAAGCGATAATCTCTTAACTAGTTTATACTTTAAGGATTGTCCGCGCAAGCGCAGGCCCCGCCTAGGCCCTTCTCATGCCGAGGCTTTCAGGAATTCAGCCTCGCTTTTAGCGGCGAGCTTCATGTAAATATTGCACTCTTTTTGTACCCCGATGGTGGAGCTGTTGCCGTTGTATGAGTGACCGGGATAAAGCGTTGTTTCTCCGCTAAGGGCGGCGAGCTTTAAAAGACTAAGACGCAGCGCTTTGGGATCGGAGCCGGGCAGATCCGTTCTGCCGCATCCGCCCACGAAGAGTGTGTCTCCCGTGAACACGCAACCGCCGGTTACATATGAGACAGAGCCGGGGGTATGTCCCGGAGTATGTATCACCTTTATTTTAACGCGGCCGAGAGCGATTTCGTCATCGTCTTTAATCAGGTTCAGCGGTTTAATATCGTCATCCAGGAGGAACAGGTCCTCCTTATGCATGGTAAGGGCAAGGTCCTTATCTTTATCCATAAAATAGCGGGCGGCGTTGACGTGATCAGGATGAGCGTGAGTAAGAAGCAGGATTTTAAGGGCGAGTTTTTCCTTTCGCAGAAATTCCTCTATTTTTTTCGGTTGCCAGGCCGGATCAATAACGGCGGCTTCTCTCAGAGCTGTGTCCCAAACCACATAGGAAAAATTATCCATGGGGCCAAGCTTTAATTGTTCTGACTTCATTTATCGTCCTTTGGCGGCGGAAAGCGGTATTCTATTTCGCCGGGTTTTATGAGGCCCAGCTCTTTGCGGGCTGTGTGTTCTATCTGCCCGGGCTCCTTCATTGTTTTAAAGCTTTTTTCAAGACCTAGCTCCTCCGATTTAAGTTCTATTTTCTGGTTCTTAAGCCGTCTTAATTCCAGGTAGTTTTTTGTCAGCGACCTGAAGCCCCTGTTCGCTAACAGAAAGATGATCAGCGAAAGCAGGATGATGTATTTAAGCTTTGATTTGTGTTTTTTAAGCTGCATGGCTGAGGTGGTGAAATAGCGAAATAGCGAAGCAGTTGGCTGACAAAAAAGCGCGCCATTTCGCTACTTCCCTACTTCGCTATTTGCTGACTCTTTCTATTTGAATCTGAACGCCATGTCCTTGGCGTATTTGGCTTTCTTGCCCAGTTCTTCCTCTATCCTGATGAGCTGGTTGTACTTGCACAGGCGTTCCGAACGGCAGGGCGCGCCGGTCTTGATGGCTCCGGCGTTGGTTGCCACTGCCAGGTCGGCTATAAAGGCGTCTTCCGTCTCCCCGGAGCGGTGAGAGATGATGGTAGCGTAATCGGCTTTCTGCGCCATTTCTATAACGCGCACGGTCTCGGTCAGGGAACCTATCTGGTTAAGTTTGATAAGGATGGCGTTGGCTATACCCTCTTCTATTCCGCGCTTCAGGCGCTCAGGGTTGGTTACAAAAATATCGTCGCCCACGATGCGGGCCTTTTTCCCCAGCTGCTTGGTCATGTGTTCCCAGCCTTCCCAGTCATCCTCGGCAAGAGGGTCCTCATATGAAATAAGAGGGAAATGCTTCTTCCATTCCGAATACTTACTGGTCATTTCCTGATGGGTGAGATTAGAGCTCTCGAACACATATCGGTCATTCTGGTGGAACTCGCTGGCGGCCGAGTCCAGGGCCAGTTGGACTTCCTTGAAGGTATAGCCGGCGTCCTTTATTGCCTTGCAGATGGTTTCAAGCACGGACTCGTGGGTGAAGATCTTGGGGGCGAAGCCGCCTTCGTCTCCGACGGACACCGTATAGCCGCCCTTGGACAGGATGCCCTTGAGCGTGTGATATATTTCCGAGCCGACGCGTATAGCCTCGGAAAACTTGGTGACGCCTGTAGGCACGATCATAAATTCCTGAATATTAATGCCGGAATCGGCGTGCTTGCCCCCATTGACGATGTTTAGCATCGGGGCCGGGATAATGAAGTCCTTGTGCCTTATGCCGTAAGCTTTGCGAATGTAAGCGTAAAGCGGCAACTTGGCGGACGCCGCGGCGGCCCGCGCCAGAGCCATGGAGACCGAGAGTATGGCGTTCGCGCCCAGCTTTGATTTCGTATGGGTGCCGTCAAGCTCTATCATAAGCTCGTCTATTTTAACCTGGTCTGTTTTTAGGCCGGCGATCTCGGGAGCGATAATGTCATTTACATTTTCAACGGCCTTGACCACGCCTTTGCCCTGGTAGCGTTTGCCGCCGTCGCGGAGTTCCAGGGCCTCGTGAGTGCCGGTGGAGGCGCCGCTCGGTACCGCGGCGCGTCCGAAAGAGCCGTCAGTTAAATGTATATCGGTTTCAACCGTGGGGAAACCCCGCGAGTCAAGTATCTCTCTGGCTATTACTTTTTTAATTTTAGCGTCCATGTTTTTCTCCTCTCAATCTAACCCGGTGTATGCCGTCAGGGCTTAAAATTTTCCGTTTATTATTTTTTTACCGGCCTCTATGAGCGCTTCCATCCGGGGCTTGGTCGAAGCCTCGGCGTATATTCTTATCGTCGGTTCAGCGTCTGAGGGGCGCAGACCCATCCAGCTGCCGTCTTTCATTATAAATTTAAACCCGTCGGTGTGGTCTATGCGCCATACCGAGGCCCCGGACAGGTTCAGGGGCGGACGGTGAGTGAGCTTCTCCAACACCGCGGCCAGGTTGACTCCCTTATCCACGCGCTGGTCGATCCTGGAGTTGACGAAAGTGCCGACCTTCTTGTTGAGCTCGGCCAATATTTTCTTTATAGGCCGGCGTTCATAGGCGACCATCTCCGCCATGAGCAAACAGGCAAGAATGCCGTCCTGCTCCGGCGCGTGTCCCATTATCGAGAGCCCGCCGGACTCTTCGCCGCCGATCAGATATTGGCCGGTGCGCAGCAGATTCCCGACGTGTTTGAAGCCCACGGGCGTTTCCCTTACGGTCAGGCCGTATTGCCGGCCTACCGCGTCGGCGAAATGGGAGGTCATTAGTGACCGCGCAATCTTACCCTTGAAACCGCGATTCTTAACCAGATGTTCGAGCGCGAGTCCAAACACCAGGTTGGGGGAGATCCAGGTGCCGTCGGAATCTATTATTCCAAAACTGTCGGCGTCGCAATTACAGGCCAGACCGAGGTTCAGCCGGTTCTTTACAACTGCCGCTTTGAGCTCTTTAAGATTTTCCTCGTCAGTGTCTGGCGGGTGGCCGCCGAAAAGCACGTCCCTGTTCTCCCGTAGAGGGATAACTTTCGCGCCGAGTTTTTCAAGCGCGGGCCGCAAATAGGTGCGGGCGGCGCCATGAATGGAATCCGCCGCGATTTTTAGTCCGGCTTTCTTTATTGCGGCGGCGTCTAACAGAGAATAAAGCTGCTTAAAATAGTTTTCGTGAAAGTCCAGAATTTTGATGACGCCGGCGGATACCGCGTGGTCAAATGGTATGAATTTTTCCGATTCAGCTATGGTCAGGCTCTGTATCCTGGCCTCCAGGTCGTCCGTTACTTCCGGCAGGGCGGGACCGCCCCAGTATGGGGTCCACTTGAAACCGCTATAGTGGGCCGGGCAGTTGCCGGCAGTCAATATGAGACCTCCGGCAGCGAAGGTTTTCATAACTGTACAGGCGACTGCGGGGGCAGGAGCCTCCATGTTGGAGAGCAGGACCGTAAGTCCTTCGGCAGCGAAAGCTTCCGCCACGTTCCTGGCGAATTCCTCGGAGAGATAGCGCGTGTCATATCCCACTACAACATGCTGAACCTTCGGGGGCACGCGGCCGCTGTTCTTAAGATGGAGAAGATACTCCTCGCCTTTATAGCCGTATTCGCGGTTTTCCTTAAGGTGCTCGGCCACGGCGTGGGTGACTCTGCGCAGGTTGCTAAGGTTGAAATCTTCGGCGATAATCGCTCGCCAGCCGGAGTGGCCGAATTTGATGTTTGCGGTTGCCATAGACTGAGAATATAGCAAAAAACCCGAAGTAAAGCAAAAAATATTGTGTGGGCCGCAAAGCCCCATTTTATGTAGAATATCAGTCATGAAAAGCGCTTTGCTATCTCTTAACCCTAAAATTTCAGTTAAAACTCGCCCCTTGCATCGCGAGAGCGCGTTCCGCGGGGTATATAGGCGCGCATAGCGCTGGTTCAGCAACCCGCATAGGCAGGGAGTCTTTTAATATTTTTGTTGCCTGATTTGCTATTATGAATAAAATTTTCATATTACTTTTGTTCTCGGTTTTAACGGCGGCTTGTTCAAAGCCGGCGCCTCAGGCGCGCCCGAACCTTGTTCAAAAGGGGGAGGCCGCTCCGCAACTGGCTCTGTCGGGCATAATCAACGCCCCGGTACAGGAACTGGAAAGCCTGGAAGAGCTTAAAGGAAAAGTTATAGTCCTGGAATTCTGGGCCACCTGGTGTGAACCTTGTGTCGCGAATATTCCTCACTTCAACGATTTGGTGGATAAGTTTAAAGATAAGCCCGTCGTTTTTATAGCTGTAACAGACGAAGCCGGCAGTGATGTTTCAGAGTTCCTGAAAAGGACGCCGATCAAAGGCTGGATAGCGCCCGGAGCGCCGGCCGCTGTGTTTAAGGCTTACCGTGTTTTCGGACGGCCGCACACAGTGCTTATAGGCCGGGATTCAAAGGTTTCGGCTATTACCTACCCGACCGAAGTTACGGAGGATGTGATAAACGCCATGCTTGCCGGCCAGGCTCCTCCAATAAATGGCTTGCAGGGAAATACGCGTGATGAGGGAAACTCCGCAGCCTCCGCGATAGCTGAATTTTATATAGGCGAACCGGAGAGCCGCAATACGGCCTCCGACTACGGTCCGGGATATTACACCGCTTATAATCTGGCGCTGGCCGACGCGCTTGGATATTTTTATAGGGAAGCTGCAAAGATAGACGCCTCCCAGGCGGTCTCTGACAGGCTGAAAAAGCGTTACGATATTCGGGCGCGCATGCCGCGGGAGCGCGCCGGGGAGTTGAAGGATCTCTTCTCTGCGGGCGTAGAGAAGGCGTTGGGACTCAGGCTTCAAACCGCTAAAAAAGACATGCAGGTTTACCTGCTGAAGCCGGCACCGGGAGGAGTAAAAGGTTTTAGCAAGACGAAAGCTCTTAAAAGCGCGGTTTCCGTGGACGGCGTTGATTTTAAGGCGGAGAATATGCCGGTGGACCTGTTGTGCGACATGCTCAAAAAAAAGCTCGATCTGCCGCTGCTGGATGAGACAGGTCTTAAAGGATATTACGATTACGCGTTTCAGACGGGTGCGAGGGACCCGGCGGGCATCAATTCCAGTTTGATCAATCAACTCGGGCTGAGGCTTCAGAAAACCACGCGTAAGGTTATAATTCTTGAAGTCCGGGAACAATGAAGCGCATCTCCTCAAAGGCCACGGTTTATCTCATAGACGGTTCTAATTTTTCCAGAAGTTTCTGGGATAATCTTCGGTCTGGTAAGCCGGACGCGCTCGAGACGGAGTTTCTGAACTGGCTGGATGCTGTCTCGCGGCTTGAAGTTTTAAGCGTATCGTCTTTCCGCGTGGTGTTTGACGGCGAATTCAGACATGTGCGCGCTCTTGCCAACCCGTCCATGACAGTTTATTTCAGCGGGCGCGAATCAGCTGATGATTTTTTACTGGAACGGGCTTATTTCCTCACTATGGAGGGCGTGCGGTGCGTGATCGTTTCGAACGATCGTGAAATAAGGGAGAAGGCCTCGGGCGAGAAAGTGGCGTCTATGACCTGTGATTCCTTCTACCGCGTCTGTGACTCGGAACTGAGGAAGGAAAGCAAATAAGAACCGTGGGTTGATTATGGGGAGTGGTAAAAATGCTAAAATAAATTGCGATTTGGCATGTTCTTTTGGATTGTTGAGCGAAGACTTTGATGTTACGGGCTGGTGGCGGAACTGGTAGACGCGACGGACTTAAAATCCGTTGACCGCAAGGTCGTGCGGGTTCGAGTCCCGCCCTGCCCATTTTTAAGTATTGCGCGCTTGCGTGCACCCTGAACGACATTGCGGGTGAGATAAAATTTGGCGAGGTGAAAATTTATGAGCATAGTTCCTGAGGGGATAAAACTTATCTGCATCGGAGTTGCGGTGGCCGTACTCGGAGGCGTTGCGTCTTTCTGGCTGAAATGGCTTGGGGTCCCGGTGCTGATCCTGGGCGTTTTTTTCGCTCTTTTTTCGGCTTATTTTTTTCGCGACCCGGAGAGAAATCGGGCTTTCGCCCCCGGCGAAATAATCTGTCCCGCCGACGGTACTGTGCTTAGCGTCGGTACAGAGGGCGACCCCGGCGTTACGGTTGTGCGCATCTTCCTTTCTGTTTTTAATGTGCATCTGCAGCGCTCCCCGATGGAGGGGAAAGTCGAGAGCGTAACCTATACCAAAGGTAAGTTCGCCATCGCCTATAAGCCGGAAGCTTCCAAAAATGAGCGCAATCTTATAAAGATAACCGGCGATAACGGCCGCTTCGCACATGTGGAGCAGCTTACCGGTTCCATTGCCCGGCGCATAGTAGCCTACGTCAAACCCGGCGACGCCGTGAAGGCAGCCGACAGGATAGGTATGATCTATTTTGGCTCCCAGGTTGCGGTATATCTGCCTGTCGCCACACGCGTTCTGGTGAAGCCTGGCGACAAGGTTTATGGCGCCGAAACGGTATTGGGGCTTTGGTAGATGGTCGCAGGCGTTCAGGCGGCTGGAACATACGAATAAATTATCAGAGTGACGAGGATTTAAACAAATGGATGAAATACAGGTAAAGGAAAAACGCATAGACATGGAAAAACTGAAAAAGACCGGGGCCGTGGTGCTTCCGTCTATCTTTACGATCGCCAATATGGCGTTCGGTTTTTTCTCCATAATTTCAGCCTCAGAGCGCAATTATGTTCTGGCAGGCTGGTTTATTATCATGTCGTATGTGATGGATATGCTGGACGGCCGCATCGCCCGGCTGGTGCACGGCGAAAGTTCCTTCGGAGTGGAGATAGATTCCCTTTCCGATTGGATGTCCTTCGGAATAGCGCCGGCTTATCTGATGTATAATTTCGTGCTGAAGGATTATGGTGTCTGGGGCTACCCGGTGGCGTTCCTCTATGTTTTATGCGGGGCTCTGCGCCTGGCGCGCTTTAACGTGAAGGCGCATTTCGGCGGCAGTTCAAAAGCATATTTTCAGGGTTTACCCATACCCGCGGCCGCCGGCATATTGGCTTCTTTCGTCCTGGCTTACAGCATGCTTGAGGCGCAAGGCAGCGTCAGAAGTATAAGAATAATTATGGACCAGATGCCTTTCATTTACGGCATCACGCCGTTTATAATGATTGCCCTGGCGTTTTTGATGGTTTCCTCCGTGCCATACGCCGCTTTCAAGCAGGGAGGGCTCCTTAAGCCTGCATCAATAAAGGGGATGTTCCTGATCCTCTCCGTTCTGTTTCTGATAATAGCTTATCCGCAGGACGCTCTGTTCCTATTCTTCTCGTTGTACGCCGTCTCCGGCATTCTGGCTGGGCTCTTTAAGCTCGCGTGTTCCGTGGGATCTAAGGAAGATTGACAGCAAGACAGATTTTATAAGTCCGCCGGGCTCTGATTCTCTAGGGCCCGGTTTCTTGTTTCTTCGGACTCAATATTTGGTTTTATGTCCGGGAGGTTTAGGTCCGCGGCCCAAGAAAAGAGACGGAAAGTTTAGCGCTTTCCAGGAGCGCCGCTTCCAGCACTAGACCGTGCGATACGTTCTGGTTAAGAAATCGGCGATATTGAAGAAGTTTTCTGATCAGGGCCGCGTGCGCCGCGGCGGGTTTGCCATGCGGTTGAGAGAGCCAGGTTTTTCTGGCGGACACCAGCAGCATATCCAGCATGATCTTAGCCTCTTCGCGCGCCATATAGGGCTCGCGAGGGAGGCTTGAAACCAGTTTGAAAATCTTTTGGGGCCCGTAGGCCGTTATCGCGGCAAGGCGGTCGCGGATTTTTTTAATATCGCGGGCCTTTTTCATCGAGCCTCCCGACAGCTCGCTCATGGCGGAAGCTTCATCAGGCGTCATCCCGGCGCGCACCAGGAGTTCTTCAACGGTCGAGGGGGAAAGGCTTCTGAACTCTATTGCGTAGCTTCGGGAAATTATGGTCGGGAGAAGCAGGTTTTTTTTGGCAGCTATCAGAATGAAAATCGTGTTGGGCGGCGGTTCCTCCAGTATTTTCAGCATGGCGTTCTGGGCGTTTGTGTTCAGAGTGTGGGCGTCGTTTATTATGAAGATTTTCCACGGGGAGAGCACGGCCTTTTGATAGACGTAGCGCGTGAATTCCCTGACCGTGTCTATGCGCAAGGTCTTCTGCTTTTGGGCGGCCTCGTCCATCAGCAGGCCCTGGAATTCGGAGTCTATGATTCGCACGTCGGGATGCACGCCTTTGTTGATTTGTGAGCAGGAAACGCACAGGTCGCAGGCGTCATTATAAGGCTTAAGGCTTAAGGCTGAAGGCTGAAGGACTTGCGCGGAAGAGGAGTCGAAAAGGTTTTCTTCGGTTTTCGGCCCTTCCGGAGCAGTGTGGGTGCAGTTAAGAGCCTTGGCGAATTCTTTTGCCGTCAGGAATTTGCCGGCACCTTCGATGCCGGAAAACATGAGCGCGGGCGGCACGCGCCCGCCGGCGATGAGCGCTTTCAGCTTTTTTATAGTGCTTTCGTGACCAAGGATGTTTTTAAAAGACATAAATTAATCGTTGATACGGCTATTTCCATTGCCATAAGCCATAGAGCAGAATAACTGCCATAAGCTTTAAGCCATAGGCCGTAAGCTTCTCAAGGAGTTTCTTAAAGTTTCTGCGTATGGCCTAAAGCATTATGGCTTATGGCGGGCGCGGCGCCCATACGGCTTATGGCAAACGAGCAACTTTATCGTGGATAACGCCGAAGGCCGACAGTTTGGCGGTGATGGCGGCGTGTATCTTCTCCACTGTTCCGGTGGCGTCAACCTTAAAAGAGCCTTTACGCTTCGCAAGGACCGCGTAGGCCTTGTTGACCCTGAGCCTGAAAGTCGTGTCCTGGCGCTCCATCCTGTCGGACCTTAGATTTTTTCCGCGCTTAAAAAACTCGTTGTCGGGCATAGTAAAAACTACGGTCAGGTCAGGCTTAAGGCCGGTAGTGGCTATGCTGTTGAGAGTCTCTACCATTTTCAGGTCGAGCTTCCTGCCGTAGCCCTGGTAGGCGGTGGTGGCCATTGTGAAACGGTCCGAGATAACTATCTTACCGGCTTTCAGGGCCGGCCGTATTATGTCGGCGGTATGCTGGGCTCTGGCGGCCTCGTATAGCAGAAGTTCCGTCAACGGGTTGATTTTATTCCCCGGGTCTAGGAGTACATCGCGGATGGCTTTGGAAATGCGGGCGCCGCCGGGTTCGCGCGTTAAAACAGTTTTGAGGTTGTTTTTCTCCAACCAGGCGGACAGAAGCCTGACCTGGGTGGATTTACCGGACCGGTCCGGCCCTTCAAATACAATGAAT
>JBAXKK010000052.1:0-18547 GCA_037137395.1 Elusimicrobiota bacterium | reverse complement strand
CAGACAGACAGACAGACAGACAGACAGACAGACAGACAGACAGACAGACAGACAGACAGACAGACAGACAGACAGACAGACAGACAGACAGACAGACAGACAGACAGACAGACAGACAGACAGACAGACAGACAGACAGACAGACAGACAGACAGGCAGACAGACAGACAGACAGACAGATACACATCCCCCCTTACCGGAAATAAATCCCGACAAAATCTCCCTGCATCAACCCTCGTCCGCAGCGGCGCGGCGCAGCCATTTATGCCGCTTAACTTGAAAAAGTGCCGCGGCAAATTGCCGCTTCTGCTCCTGGCTGCGTTGCTGACCGGGTCTTTGGTGTACGCCGGCTCGCTGATAAGCTCACAATATATCCTGTCCCTCAGCGCGGTAACCAACAGCGTCGAGAACGCCGGTTCGCCCGGGTATAAGATCCAAGCCGGCACTATCGGGCAGAGCATGCCCGGCAGCGCGCAAAGTCCCAGCTATCAGAATGCGGGCGGATTCGCGGCCCCCGTAGTTGCAATGGCCAACCCGCCAGCCCAGAACCTGGGCGACGCCTATGTGTACCCCAATCCGTTCAAACCTAACAGCCCCGGCAGCTTTCAGGCCGATAAGCTAACCTTTAAACATCTGCCAGCCGAAGCCACAATAAGAATCTTCGCGATAACCGGTCGGCAGGTGGCCGAACTGCATAAGACCGACAGCACGGTGGATTACTACGAATGGCCGGGCGTCAACAGCGACGGCCGCAAGCTGGCCAGCGGCGTATATATCTTTTATATGACCTCGCCCGGCGGCGGCAAATCAAAAGGTAAATTCGCGGTTATAAGATAGGCTAAAGTTTTATGACATTAAAAAGAACCATAAAGGCAGGCGTGCTGGCAGCCTTGATGCTGCCGGGCTGGCTGGCCGCTGTCTACGGCGGAAGCGTGGAGGGCACCAGCGCGTTCCAGTTCCTGCAGTTGGGTGTAGGCGCCAGGCCGTCTGCCATGGGCGATACATTCGCCGGCGTGGCTGACGATGTAAGCGCTATTTATTGGAATCCGGCAGGCCTGGCCGGTCTTGAGCGCGCAGAATTATCCATGACGCACGCTCTATGGCTTGAAAATATAACCTATTCAAACTTGGCGTATGGTCAGCCGGCGCTTGGCGGAACGATAGGCGCGGCGTTCAATATCCTTAATACCGGTTCGATACAGAAAGCTGACTACCTGGGCAACCGGCTTGCAGAAGATTACAGCATGACGGACACGATGGGCATTATTTCCTACGCCCGCGCTTTAGGGAACCTCGCGCTGGGTGCCAATTTAAAATATATCTCGTCGCGTCTGGAAGATGAAAGCGCGCATTCATACGCGGCCGATATAGGCGCGCTATACAGCGGGTTGCGGCCATGGGGCAAGGCGCTTAGCCTGGGCGTGTCGGTTCAGAATATGGGAACGAAGGCTAAATACGTAAGTGAAGCGGATTCCCTGCCTGTTATAATCCGCGCCGGCGGCTCTCTGAAGGTGTTTAATAATTTACTGGTGGCTTCAGACATTAATTACATCGAAAAAGAGATCACGATTCACGCCGGCGCTGAATACACACGCGCGCTGGGCGCCTTCGTTCTGGCGGTACGTGCCGGGTATAAGAACGATACCGTAAAGGAACTGGGTGTGCTGTCGGGGCTTACGGCTGGTATGGGTATAAAGCGGAACGATTATCAGCTGGACTACGCGTGGAATTCGTTCACTGATCTGGGTATAACCCACAGATTGTCGCTGGGCATGAAATTCGGCGGGCCATCGGCCGGCAAAGAGGCTGAGCCCGTTTACTATATTAAGTAAGGGCTGAACTTTTTTCATCGTTCTGGTGAAACCTTCGTCTCCCCGGCGGCCTGCCCCACCGTGAAACTGGGGGGGGCGCCAATCGTCTCCCCGGCGAAAGCCGGGGTCCAGCATCAAGAATATCTGGATTCCGGCTTTCGCCGGAAAGACGGAGCCGGAAAGACGACTTGGTTTTACGAGCTTTTGGGAGATTAAGGAATAGAGGAATATATATATGAAAAACAATATGAAGACAATGATATTAAAGGCTGCGCGGGCCGGGCTGTTAATAATCCTGGCAGCATTGGTCACGCCGGCTTGGGCGGCTGTCCCTGAACTGATAAATTTTCAGGGGAAACTTACCGACGCGAGCGGCAAAGCGGTTACGAACGCCGTGCCTATGGTGTTCAGACTTTATACAAGCGCAAGCGGCGTTATATCTTCGTGGACTGAAACCCAAATCGTAACCCCGGACAGTTACGGCATCTATAGCGTGCAGCTGGGCGAGGTTACACCGTTAAATGTAGACTTCTCGGTCGGCTATTGGCTTGGCGTTACAGTCGGCACCGATAGCGAGATGCTGCCCCGCTACAGGATGGTTCCCTCGGTTTACGCTTTGTATGCTTTAAACAGTTCAACCGCGGCTACAGCCACAAATCTCACAGGTTTAACCGCGACGATCGCTAACTTGAACAGTATCACAGGCACCCTTGGCACGGCTGCATTTACGGCGACGGGCGCTTATGCCACCGCCGCGCAGGGCACCAAAGCAGACGCCGCTTTGCCATCGGCAGATTTTACCGATGCCGCCGTCACCGGGAAGCTGATCACAGGCTACACATCCGGCGCGGGGACGATTACCTCAACCGACACGATCCTTACGGCTATTAATAAGTTAGACGGAAACATGGTGGGTAAAGGCAACGGCACGGTAACCGGTGTAACCGGCACCGCGCCTGTCGTTTCCAGCGGCGGGACGGCCCCTGTAATCTCAATGCCGGCCGCAACCAGTTTAAACGCCGGATATGCCACAGCGGCGCATATATCAGCTATTGAAGCCAACACGTCAAAGGTGACAAACGCCACGCACACTGGCGACGCCACCGGGGCCACGGCGCTTACTGTAAAGGGAATAAACGGCGTGGCGCTGTCCGGCCTTGCCACCGGCATCTTAAAGAACACCACAACAACAGGCGCGCCAAGTATCGCGGTAGCCGGGATTGATTACCTCGCGCCCGCCGGTAATGGTACGGCATTACAATTCGGTTCAGGTGTCCTGAAGTCCACCTTCACCGCCGTGCCTGACGCTGCCAACTACGCGCTGTATCTGTCTTCGGGCCTCTACCTGGCGGACGGGGGCGTTAGATGGGCGGACGGCACCGTCAGCACTAGCGCAGTCGCGGCTGGCGGCGGCGCGGATATTTACTGGACAGGCACCGCTGTAAATCTTGTGGCGGCTGATGGGCGCGCGGCATTGGGGCTTGGTAATGTAGATAACACGTCCGATTTGGACAAACCCATATCTACGACCACGCTGACGGCGCTGGGTCTGAAGGCAGACCTTAAGTCCGCGGTACGTTCCGTGGCGGCCAGCACACCGCTTGATTCAACCGACTTCGGTAAAACCATAACCGTCACCGCCGCCGCGACAATCACCTTGCCGGCAGAGAGCGGCGCGGATATAGGCGCCACGATCACTATTGTTAAAGCGGGTGCGGGCGCGGTTATAATAGCGGCGGGTACCGGCTACACTATAGCGGACTCAGCAGCGGGCGGCACGATATATAACAATGTGGCGGCTGAAACCTATGCCACCATAACATTACGGCTGATTAGCGGTACAGAGTGGGCAATACTGGGCGGCAACGGTAGTTGGACCGTTACTATTTAAGGAGATAATATGTTAAAAACAAGTAAAAGCGCGCTATTGCCTATGATTTTGTTCACCTGCCTGGTCGGCGGCGCTTATGCTGCTGATGGCACAACGCATATCCTTGGCGCTAAAAAGGTTGCGCTGGACGCCAGCACTGAAACGGTGATGGCCGGTTATTACTCGACCACTACGCTATCAGCCGTGGACCCGGATTTGAAAGCGGAGAATATCGCGGTCAGCACCACTATATTCGGCATAACCGGGACATACGCAGGCGCAGGCGGCGGTTCAAGCCATGAGTTACCCGACACCGGTCAAACAACCAGCTTTGCCACCACATTTACCGATGATGCTGGTATTGTGTCTGGAGCTCAGCTAAGTTATTCATCAAGTACTATCAATGGTGATGCTGTAACAATTGACAATAGGACAGGCCTTATGTGGGCGCAAGACGGCAGTGCCGCAGGGTGTAATAGCGGAACCGGTACCGACTGGGAAACTGCCGGGGCATATTGTCAAGGCTTACAAGGCGCATCAAGTTTTGCCGGCTATTCAGACTGGCGTCTGCCCAATATCAGAGAGCTGATGAGCATCGTGAATTATGAGAACCAGCGTCCTGCCATAGACCCCACATATTTTCCGAATACTGTGAGTGATTATTACTGGTCCAGCACCACTTATGTGCCGGATTCCGGCCTCGCGTGGATCGTGCGCTTCTACAATGGCGCCGTGGACGCCGGCTATAAGGGCGGCAACAACTACGTCCGTTGCGTCCGCGCCGGCCCGTGATCTTATATTCGGTAATTTGGGGGTTCCAAGGGGGCCGCCCCCTTGGAAGAAGTCACTAGGCTATGCCCATCAGGCTAACTATGGCTCAATATGAACACCTTCCGATATATAAAAAAGCGATGGACATGGCTGTGTATGTGGAAACAATCGTCAGGGGGTTTCCAAGATACCATAAATATACCATAGGTTCTGAAATAAGGGCTTTAGCCCATAAGATTCTTATTCTGGTTGTGCGGGCTAATGTGGAGCAGGATAAGCGAGGATCGCTGACAGAGATCAGGGAATCGCTTGAAGAACTGAAAATACTGACCAGGATAGCGAAGGAATTAAAGGTATTTTCCAACTTCAATTCATTTGAGTGTTTGATAAAAATGGTGATCGAAATCTCAGGACAGAACGATGGTTGGCTGAGGAGCCAGAATCCCCGTCCGCCTAAGGCGGACAGGGAGCGAGCTCATATTCACGGGGCGCCCCAGCCACCCGGGATGTAATCCGGGTATGTTATTCAGGAATACCCTTCCGGCCTGCATGGAGGATTGGTTGACCGGTGGTCCCCCGTTTTGTTAAAAAACGGCGGGAAAGTGCGGGGGCTAATGTGCCGAATTCCGACAACGCGTGGAACGTGAACTTCAACAATGGCAACGTGAACAACGACAATAAGAACAACAACAACTACGTCCGTTGCGTCCGCGCCGGCGCGTGAAAAACAAAGACGACTTGTTTTCATTCTCCAATATCCACAGATGTTATCTTAAATGCCGCGAAAGAAAAAGGAATACCATCAACGCGCTGCGCTTTGAGATTAATCTGGAGGAGAATCTGGTCCGCCTGGAGAGGGAGCTGAAAACAAGGTCGTATCAGCCAGCCCGTTCTGTCTGTTTTGTGGTTAAAAAGCCTAAATTCAGGGAGATTTTTGCCGCCGATTTCAAAGACCGGATTATCCATCATGTTTTAGTGGATTATCTTGAGAAAATATTTGAGCCGAAATTTATCTTTGACTCCTACGCGTGCAGAAAAGGGAAGGGAACTCATAAAGGTGTGGAGCGGTGTCAGACATTGACGCGCCAGGTTACGGCAAACGGCACCAGGCGCGCGTTTTATCTGCAGATGGATATCAGGAATTATTTTGTCAGCATAGATAAAGCCATACTTTTAAACCTGATAAAGCGCGGGACCTCCCACCCGGATGCTTTGTGGCTTGCGGAGACGATAATAAACAACGACTGCACCCGGAATTATATTTTCAGGGGTGCCGCGGGGCTGCTTAAAATGCTGCCGCCGCATAAAACGCTGTTTAACGCCGTCGCCAAACGCGGTCTGCCTATAGGAAACCTTACAAGCCAGTTTTTCGCCAATGTTTATTTAAACGAGCTGGACCAGTTTGTTAAGCGCGAGTTAAAGGTTAAGCGCTATATCCGTTATGTCGATGATTTTATTCTTTTTTCCGAAAACAGCGGGGAGCTGGCTTTATGGCGCGAAAAAATAGCGGATTTTGTCGGTAAAAATCTGGAATTGACGATACACCCGCAAAAACAGCATATCGCGCCGGTCTCAAACGGGATAGATTTTCTGGGTTATATTGTGCGGCCCGGCTATATGCTGGTTCGCAAAAGGGTTGTAAATAATTTCAAGCGCGAATTGAAGCGGGTCGGAAAAATAGCGGTAAAAGGCAACACGATAGAATTTAACCCGACGGTGGTGGCAAAAGCCAACAGCAGCCTTAATTCCTACCAGGCGCATTTTAACTACGCCCATTCTTACAAACTAAAAAGCGCCATGGCCGGGAAGCACGGGTTTATGGGCGAATTTAACCGTGTGGCTAAACTGGTTACGCCGCGTTATTTCCCAAACCTGGCGGCTCAATATGTATTTTTTAAAAGCGTTCTTTCCGGGATTGAGTTTTATTTTGAAGAAAGCGGGCAGCAATGTTTCAGGGAAAGGCCGGTCATAATGTTTTTTCCGGTGGGCCGGGTTTACGCTTTTTACGGCCCTGACGCGGCGGTTGCCTCGGAAGTTTTGGGGCTGAAACTTATCAGCAGCGGAACAGGAAATGTTTCACCGGGTATCCGTAAGCGGCTGGGCAATATGTGCGCATTCCTGCCCAGGTTCCTGGAGAAAAAATACGCGGCTAAAGCTGTTGCTAAAGGGTATAGCGTTTATGTAGTTACTGAAACAAAAGCCATAAAATTTGATCACAAGCTTCAGTCAAGAATTGTGACTAAACATGTTTTCAGGGTGCTTTTGCTTTTTTACGGTCAATTTTTGTATAGTAATTTATAGTACAAGGGGAGTGGGGCTGGCGTGAAAGCCAGAATTGTACGCTTTTTTCAGGCTGAGCTAACATATGTTTTGAATAGAAGTTGTTGCCGTTCGGGCGGGGGCAAAATGCCGGATCCCGCGCCGGGCGCGACCTATACACGTTTAGGGGGGAAATCATGACGTCATCAGGGCAGTTGAACAATAAGAACAATAAGCCCGATTCCGACTATAAATCGCTGCCGGAGTCTTATGGCAATACCGAGGCGGCCCTGCTGCCGCGCGATCCCAACTGGATGTTTATCTATTGGGAAATAACCGACAATTCCAAAGCCGATATAGCCCGCGAACACGGACACGATGTTTTTGAAAAGGCACGCCATGTGATCCGCGTCTACGACGTCAGTCAGGGCGCCGGAGATGGGCAGAAGTATTTTGACATCCCGGCGATGCTCGACGCCAGGAGCTGGTATATCAACGTCCAGGATGGCGGCCGGACTTACTGCTGCGAGGTTGGCCTTGTCCTGCCGGACGGCCGGTTTATCGGCATAGTGAAAACCAATACCGTAAATCTTCCGACCAGCCGGGTTTCAGAAGTCATGGATGAGAAGTGGATGTCGGTCTCCACCGAGTTTGACAAGCTCCTGCAGATCTCAGGAGTTGAGTACACGGGTAAAAGTTCAGGCGAGGTCGCCAAATCTCTGGCGCAGCGCTGGGAAATGCTTCGCTCGGTATTCTCCAGAGCCTCATCCTGGGGCGTCAGCTCCATGTCCTCTCAGACGCTGGTCAGGCCGGCAGCCGCTGAGAAAAAATTCTGGCTGGTGGCCGACTGCGAATTGATCCTTTACGGGGCCACGGAACCGGACGCTTCTGTTACCGTCGCCGGGCGCAAGGTCACGCTGAATCAGGACGGTACTTTCTCCATGCGCTTCGCGCTGCCTGACGGAAATATGGACCTGCCGGTTAAGGCTGTGTCGAAAGACGAGTCCGATTCCCGTCAGATTTCAATCGTGGTTACCAGAAAGACTTCGTAATAGTAAACGAATACTACAACCGGATCGATAATCAGCTCGTCAGCTGTAAAATTGATTTGATTAACTGACTGGTCGTTTAAAGATCGAACAATCTTAGCAGTTCCACAAAAGGACCGATGGAAAATAAAGAAAAAGGTTACCTTGCACTGGTTTTGCACGCGCACTTACCCTTCATCCGCCATCCGGAATATGAGGATTTTCTGGAGGAAGACTGGTATTTTGAGGCGATGTGCGAAACCTATATCCCGCTCCTTGACGTCTACGAGCGGCTAACCTCCGAGAATACGGATTTCCGCGTCACAATGTCGCTGACCCCGCCTCTTTGCAATATGATGACGGACGACCTTTTGCGCGAACGCTTCCGCCGCTATTTTAACCAGCGCCTTGAACTCGCGGAAAAGGAAGTTATCCGCAACCGCAACACCCAGTTTTATGAAGTCGCTAAAATGTATGAGCGCAAATTTAAGCGCATTCGCGAACTCTACGAGGATTACTACCACGGCAATATCCTGGAAGGCTTCAAAAAATTTCAGGACATGGGCAAACTTGAGATCATCACCTGCGGCGCCACCCACGGCTTCCTGCCGCTTGAGGTTCGTAAAGAAGCCGTTTACGCTCAGGTAAAGATAGCGGCTGATGATTACAAACTTCGTTTCGGCCGCGGCCCCAGGGGTATGTGGCTGGCGGAGTGCGCTTATAACCCGGGCGACGAAGTCTATTTAAAAGCTAACGGCATCCGGTATTTTTTTCTGGAGACGCACGGCATAATATACGGCAGTCCCAGGCCCCGCTACGGCGTGTACGCCCCGGTCTATTGCCCTTCCGGCGTCGCAGCTTTCAGCCGCGATATGGAATCCGCGCACCAGGTGTGGAGCGCCGAGATGGGGTATCCAGGCGACCACCGGTACCGAGAATTTTATCGCGATCTTGGCTATGACCTGGAATACGACTATGTGAAGCCGTATCTGCACCAGGACGGCGTCAGGCGCAATATCGGCATGAAATACTACAAGATCACCGGCAAAGTAGGCTTAAACGAGAAGGCCGCTTATAATCCCGCCGAAGCGCGAGAGATGGCCGCCAGTCACGCCGGTAATTTCATGTTTAACCGCGAGCGCCAGGTGGAGCACCTGAATCATTTTCTCGGCAGAAAGCCGGTTGTCGTATCAATGTATGACGCCGAGCTTTATGGTCATTGGTGGTACGAGGGTCCCGATTTCCTTGAGTACCTGTTCAAAAAACTTCATTACGACCAGAATACGGTCAAGATGATCACGCCGAGCGAATATCTGGAAAGGCACCCCGACAACCAGATGATACAGCCGTCCATGTCCTCATGGGGGGACAAAGGCTACAATGAAGTCTGGCTCAATGCTTCCAACGACTGGATGTACCGGCATCTGCATAAAGGAGTGGAGCGTATGGTAAATATGGCCAACCGCTTCCCGAACGCCGATGGTATCCTTAAACGCGCGCTTAATCAGTGCGCCAGAGAGGTTGTGCTGGGTATGTCCTCGGATTGGGCTTTCCTGATGACCGTTGGCACGGCCAAGACTTATTCCACCAAGCGTTTTATAGAGCACACCAACCGCTTTATAGGGCTCTATGAGCAGATAATGGGAAATCGGATCGAGGAAAAATATCTTGCTGATATCGAGTGGCGTGATAATATCTTCAGCCATATCGATTACAAGGTGTTTTCTACCGGCGCCCAGGAAAGGGCGGCGCGGGGATAGTAACCTCGGTTGCGGTATACAAAAGCAGAGCGGGAAGGTTTTTAAACCTTCCCGCTTTTTTATGTTTTATTTCCCGCTATAGTTGCAAGTTCGTCTAACCTGGAAGAAAACCGGTCTATTATGATGTCGGAATTATCGTATAGGTCCCTGATCTCGCGCGCGTAGGGGGCCCATTGCGCGGGTGAGGCCGCGGCCCCGGCGAATAACTCCGAAAGGCCGTTCTGAAGGTGAAAAAAAGCGTCGTGCAGACCCAGATTGCGCACTATGTGCAGCAGTTTCAGCAGCCGCGCCAGATTCTCCGGTGAGGGAGAGGCTAGCGTTTCTTCCAGAGCGTACAGGACGCAGTCGGCGGCTTTTAGCGGCGGCACCACGAAGCGTATCACCAGTTGATGCCGCTTCAGATTTTGCGATTGGGCGTAGATCTTCTCCAGCAGCTCAGGGTCGTGGGAAAGTGAAAGTTCGTCAAAAAGTATTTCAAAGACCTCAGCCGCGTATATTTCAACCTCATACTTTATCTCGCTGAATTCCGAAAGGCCGATCTTGGGATTCTTGTCGAACATGTACAGGTAGTCGTGTACTATCTTTGATAGCAACCCCCGGTTCTTATTGCGGACCGAGCGTACGAAACCCTTGATGACGGCTGATTTGTCCTCGGGAGGGAAATCTTCAAACGAAACACACGTAGCCTTTAATGACGCGGTGCCGGTCCGCAGCGCGTCGAAGGATGGGCTGCGCGCAAGGCGGCGAAACTCGTCCAGGTTTTCCGGCGCGGAAAACCATACGACAGGCAGTTCAGAATCATGCCGAACGTATAGGAAGGATGTTGCCCGGCTCTCGATAGTTAGAGTGTTTTCCTCCATCAGTTCGCCTGTGACGGTTTCAAGCTCTCCTGATATTGAGGTCTCCTCTTTGAAAATCCTGAAGTGGGTATGGCCCGGACCGGTAAGGGGCAGCCCGAAAAGCAGCTTTTCCACCAGCCGGAAGGCCGCCAGCGATTTCATGGCCGGCAGCGGGCCCCGCGCCTGGGTTTCATACACCTTTCGCCCATTTTCGCAATTGGCATAATTTGAAGGCGCCAGCTCCAGAATGGCGGCAAACCCCTTTTCTATGTTCTTAAATCCCAATTCATCCAGAGTCATGGCGGCTTTGGCCGCGTACTTCAGGTTCTGCACCGCTTCTATCCTGGAAATATCGGAGAAAAACCAGCCGCAGCTGGTGAACATGAAATTAATATCTTTCTGAAGCTCAAGGAGCTTAAGCGCGCGGATTTTATCTTCATGGGATAGCGTTTTTAAAGCATGTGCGGCTATAAAGGCTTCCGCGCCAGTCCTTGACGGGAGCGAGAAAAGGGTGACATAATCGTTCCTCGCCCGCCAGATGTCCTTGAGCAGGTCCTGGGCTTGCGCCGCGTAAACTTCGTCCGCCGCGTCTCTGAGCCAGTTCAAGGCGGCCCTGAGCGGCATGCGCCAGTTGGTCTGGCCGGCGCCCTCCTGCCCGCAGTCGCAACCCCCTTTCCAGCGGCGTATTCCGTGGGCGCAGCTCCAGGCAGTGCCGTCTCCGTCCGGGCCTTTTTTGATCTCAGCTTCGTGAGTCGCCGGATGCGAATCCAGATATGAAGAGAAATTCGTCACTTCTATGCCGTGTTTATGTATCTCGTGGCGGAAAGCGTGCGCCAGGGTAAGGTCGGCAAATTTGTGGTGGTGGCCGAAGGTCTCTCCGTCTATGGCTATGCTGAGGAGCTGGTCATGTTCGGCCCCGTGTTTGAAGTTTTCGGCCAGGCGTGAGGCGAAGCTTTCGGAATTTTTTAACGCGCCCTCGAAAGCCACGGCTTTTGAAAGCGGGCCGTCGTAAAAGAAAAGAGTGAGGCTGCGGTTCTTTATTTTTTCTCCGGTCGGCGTGCGGTCGAACCAGGCGTATGGTCGCCTGTTCTCGAACTGTCCGGCTTCTATATCTGTCCATGTTTCCGAGTCCAGAGGCCGTATTTTTTCGGCCTGGTACGGAGATAATATAGCGTAGCGCAGGCCCTGGTCTATGAGCAGGCGCAGGGTGCCCTCGTCGGCGGCGGTTTCCGGCAGCCACATGGCTTCGGCCTTAAAACCGAAGCGCCGCTCAAAGTCAGCCAGTCCCCAGAGGACTTGCGTCAGCCGGTCGTTGAACGACGCCAGCGGGAGTATGCTGTGATTATAGGCCTGGGCTATGGCGTTGGAATGACCGGTCTTCGTCCTTGTTTTTGCGCCGGTTTGTACGATCTTAGCGTAATAAGCCGGATATCGCTTTTCCATCCAGGTCAGGAGCGTGGGACCGAAATCAAAATTGAGATATTCGTAGTTGTTGACCAGTTCAACGGCGCGGCCCATAGAATCGTTTATGCGCGCGTAAGCGTTGGGTATATAGCACTCGCGGGCTATGCGCTCGTTCCAGTCGTTGTAGGGGAAGGCAGAATTCTGCGGAGGAATGTCGCCCGTCCAGGGGTTCTCGCGGGGAGGCTGATAAAAATGAGCGTGGATTGTAAGATACTTTTTTGCTTTAGCTGCTTTTTCCATAGGATAATTATACTAAGTCAGCGGGACAGGATAGCGCGGCAGTGCGGCAGTAATACTCACTGCTCCCCGTAGTACTGTTTCCCTGTCGTACTGTCTTGCTGCCGCGCTGCCTTGCTGTCGTACTACCGCACTGTGTTAATCCAGATAAGTTCTTTTTCATATGAGGCAACCGAAGGATATTTGAGATGGCTGAGTGCCTTCTTGGCGAGGAGCGCCTGTAGAAATGGGTTTTTGGCCGCGCCAAAGGCCAGTGATGAAAGTTCCCCCAGTAGTAAACGGAAATTTTCAAAACTTGATAATGTTTTTTTCTCTCCAAGGCTTGAATAATCATGCTCGTCGCAGTTCAGAGTTAAACGGAGCGGTATTGGCTCTCCGGTAAGTATGTCCGCAAGGAATACGGTTTCCTTTACGGGAGAGGGGGGCAAAGGAGTGACGGGCGCCTGACTGTATTTTTCTCCGAAAGGCAGGGCGAATGGGAAATAGCGCGCGCGCAGAGAATTCAGCAGGTCAACTTCTGTTTCAGAAGTTTCCCTGGGTGGCGTTTCCACGCCGAAGGCGCAGGCGGTGACAGCCCTCACGGCTTCAAAAGGGAGATGCTCCTTGGTGGCGCTTGAGAAATAATAAAAACCATCCGTTTTAAATTCAATCTTTGAGAGGACGGACGCAGGTGGCGGACTTTTGAGTTCCTTTTGCGACAGCAGCAGCGTTTCAAAACCGAAAGCTGAAGCCCGGAAGTTGAAAGCGGAAGCTTTGCCCAATTCAGCGTTCTCAAGCAGAAAGCCGGGGGTTTTTTTAAAAGCGGCGGCCGCGTCAGCGCGGTCGATACACCGTTCCACGGCCAGGAAATCAGCCGTTTTTTCCGGGGAATAAGAGATATCTTTATGTAGGACGCAATATAAGTCGGTCATAACTTCGCTGCCCCTGTTAGCTTTTGAGATTCTTAGACGACATAATGTCCAGTATTATCCTGTCAACCTTATCCATGCCCATCTTTGAGATGCGGGCCATATTTTTTATGGTCTCCTCGGCTGTGGCGCCGATGAAGCCTTCGAGCTCCGTTATGCCTTCGCCGTTTATTGCCATATAGGCTGCGCGGATGGCGGAATCGGCCGAGGAAGCCACCTTGAGAGCGCAGCCGCTTTTAGCGCCGTCGCAAAGCATGCCGCCGATATCGCTGATCACTGTGTTTACCGCCCTCGTTGCGGCTTTAAGATCAGCGCCCTTTTGCTGATAGACCACTGCCACCGAGGCGCCTACGCCTGCGGCTACAGCGCAGCCGCAGATGGGAGCCAATTCGCCCGTGAAGACCTTTATATAGGAATTCACCAGGTGAGAAAGGGCTATGCTCCGTAAAACTTTAGTCTCTTTTATTTTAAAAGCCTTGCCTACCAGGTAAGGGACCAATATGGCGACAACGCCCTGGTTGCCGGATTCTCCGCTGGACATTACTTTTACCGTGGCCCCGGCCATTCGCGCGTCGGTGGCGGCGGAGGAGGTGAGCTTGGCTACGGATAGGATATCCCTTTTTAAATAGCCTTTTTTTATAAGGTCGGAGATATAGTAGCCGACTTTTTTCAGCTTGAGGCCTTCTTTAGCGGCCTTGAGGTTAAGTTCTATGCCTGTTTTTATGTAAGCCAGATCTTTGGCATCCGCTCGTTCCGCTTCTTTGAAGAGGTGTTTGAAATCCGATTTTTTGAGGAGGTTTTTGTAGGAGGCGTGATTTTTGCCGGGCTTGACCGGGTTGCTTTTAAACAGGGTCTTGCCGTCTTTCCTTAGCAGTATGACATTGCTGTGGCCTCCCGCGACCACGCATACGGCGCTATGGCGCGCGGTCTTAAGGCGGGTCTCTATATAAATTCCGCGCCGGGTATAATCCACTGCCAGTCTTATCTTTCCGTTTTTTATCAGAGATTTGGCGTTTTTAAGCAGAGTTGGTGAAATCTTTTTAAAAATTTCCGTTTTAAGACCGGGATCTCTTATGAGAGCGCCGAGCGAGGCTGCCAGCAGGTTGCCTTTTGCTCCGCGGGTGTTTGGGATTGCCACAGCCAGGCCGTTCTTGTAGGTGCCGGGATCTGTTTTTATTTCCGCCGTAAGTATCTTTTCATTTCCGAGCAGTTTTGCGGCGCTCGCGGCGCAGAACGCCACGGCCACAGGCTCGGTGCAGCCCATAGCCGGGTAGACTTCATGTTTCAGGACTTCTTTAAGTAAGGTGGTCATAGGATAAGGGTATAGGTGTTAGGGTTCAGGGTGATATTAGAATGCTAACTGCTTTTTTCTGCTCCAGATTGTAAGCGCTATTGTGGAAATGAGGGCGCAACCGGCTCCGACCAGGAAAGGCGCCGCGGGAGAAAATCTGGTCCAAAGGAAGCCGGCCATGGTGCTGGCGAAGAAGGTGAGAAAGCCCAGAGAGCCCTGAAAATACCCCATGGCGGTGGCGCGGTTATCATCCGCGCTAAGGTGCGAGATGACGGCTTTGGCTATACCCTCGTTGAACGCGCCGTAGAAACCGTAAAGAGCGAACAGCGCCCAGATCATCCAACTTTTCCCGGCTGTAGCGAAACCAATATAAACTGCGGCGAAGACCAGGAAGCCGAAAACCATGGTTTTGATCTTGCCCAATTTATCCGACAGCCAGCCTGCCGGCGCGGCCAGAAGGGCGTAGACAAGATTGTAAGCCGTGTAAGCCAGGATAACATTGATGGTGGTAAAGCCGACGCTTTTAGCTTTCATTATCAGAAATACATCGCTGGAATTGCCGAGGGCGAAGATGGCGTACAGGCCGACGAAGGTTTTAAAATCTGAGGACATAGGGGTAGGGGATGGGGTAGAGGGTTTAGGGTTTAGGGTGGAGTTATTCGGAATGCCTTGACCCTGAACCCTGTACCCTGAACCCTCAACCCTGCTTTTTGATTCCTTTACAAAATAGATCAGGACGAAAACGCCCAGCACAGCCGGAATAAAGGCTATCGTGAAAATGAAGCGGTAGTCGGGCGCGGATGGCGGCATCATGGTGAGCATTAACAGGGCTGCCAGAGGGCCGAGGGCCGCGCCCATTGTGTCCATCGCCCGGTGGAAACCGAATGCCTTTCCCCAGTGTTGCTTCTCTGTGGAGTTGGCTATCATCGCATCGCGAGCCGAGGTGCGCAGGCCCTTGCCTACGCGATCTATAAATCTGGAGAAGAGTACAAAATGCCAGGTATAGGCAAGGGCGAGTACCGGCTTTGAGATAGCCGAGAGGCTGTATCCCGCCACGACAAATGGTTTGCGTTGTCCGACCTTGTCCGACCACATGCCGCCGGCGATCTTCAGGAAGCTGGCGGTTGATTCCGCTACTCCTTCTATAAAGCCCACGGTGCTCATCGGCGCGCCAAGTATAGAGGTGAGGAAAATCGGGACTATCGGATAGAGCATCTCGCTGGAGATATCGGTGAGGCCGCTTACAATGCCCAGAAAAGTCACATTTCTGGTCAACCCGGTTTTCATGTCCTTTAAAAAAGTCATTTTTTGTCCGCTTCCCGCCCGCTTCCTGGGCAATCCTGCAGGCTAATTTGCTCCCTTATTTATCCAATGAGAACTACTCTGAACTGCAGGATTGAGGTTAATTATACAAATTCTTTATTTCGGCCGGGGTCAGTTCCCGCCATTGGCCGGGAGTCAGACCGTCCAGTGTCAGCGTGCCTATGGCGCGCCGCGCCAGACGCAGTACCGGAAAGCCCACGCAGGCCAGCATCCGGCGTACCTGGCGGTTGCGTCCCTCCTTTAGTTCGATTTCGACCCAGGAGGTAGGAACGGTTTTGCGAAACCTGATAGGGGGGGTTCTCGGGGGTAGGGACGGCTCTGGTACGGCAGTGGCCTTGCACGGCAGGGTGGGTCCGTCGTTGAGGACCAGGCCTTTGCTCAGTTGTTCCAGGGCTTCAGGGGTGATGATTCGTTCTACCTGCGCCAGGTAGATCTTTGGTGTTTTATGCTTAGGTTCGGCTATACGGCTCTGGAAAATCCCGTCGTCGGTGAGGAAGAGTAGGCCTTCGCTGTCGGCGTCCAGGCGTCCGGCTGCGTAGACGCCTTTGGGAAAGCCGAAATCCGAAAGGGATTTGTGTCCGTGCGCGGGAGTGAATTGTGAAAGTACGCCGTAAGGTTTATAGAAGATTATGTAATTCATAAAGTTATTACTATATGCTGTAAGCCATAGGCCATAAGCCATAAGCAGATTTATTACCTTATACCACATGCGTTTACTTATTCATTGTAAAATCCCTCTGCCTAAAGCCTAAAGCGTATGGCTTATCGCATGGTCAGCCCCTGAGGCCGACCGCAATATATGTTATTATATTTTATATGCCCTATACCTTTATAGACAGGCAGGCCGATTTTGACGCCCTTGTCGCAAAATTGAGCTCCCATAAATACCTTTCAATAGATACGGAATCAAACAGTATGTATGTTCATAAAGAGCAGCTCTGTCTGGTGCAGCTGGCCAGCGAGCATTTAAACGCCGTGGTTGATTCCATTGCCGTAGATATCAAGGGACTTGCGCCGATTTTCGTCAATAAACACATAGAGAAGATTTTTCATTCGGCTGAGTCCGATATCAGAACCCTCAAGGTGGCTATGCCGTGCAAGTTTGAGAATATATTTGATGTCATGCTTGCCGCTAAATACCTTGGCATCAAGCGTTGCGGCCTTGATAATATGGTTAAAGAACATATAGGTATCGAGCTGAATAAAAAATTTCAGAAAGCCGATTGGGGCCGGCGGCCGCTGATGAAAGAAATGCTGGATTATGCCATAGGTGACGTGCTTTATCTCCACAAGCTCCGCACCATGTTCGCCGAGGAACTCAATAAGAAGGGGAAACTTGAAGAGATCAAAAGCGAATTCGCTGAGGTCGCGGTTCTTGAGCCGTCACGAAGCGTTTTTGACCCTAACGGATTTTTCCGTATCAGAGAGGCCCGCCAGCTTAATGGCCGCGGGCTGGCTGTTCTCAGAGAACTTTATATTTGCCGGGAAGCTGCGGCAAAAGAGCGGAACCGGCCGCCTTTTAAAATTATAAGCGAAGACCTTATGTTCCGTCTGGCTACGGCGCCCAAAGAGGCACTTGAGAATCTTTCAATTTTTAAAGGAATGTCCACTTACGTGCTGGCCAATCACGGACCCTGGATAAAGGACGCCATTCAGTTGGGCTTGAAGGCCCCGGAAGTACAGTTTCCGAAACGAGCCGCCGCCCCCGCTCCCGATAAACATCAGCATTTTGAAGGTATAAGAGAACGTTTTAAAACGCTTAAGGCCTGGCGGTTGGAGACGGCTAACAGGCGCAATATGCTGCCCGAAGCCGTGCTTGGCAACGATGTCCTGGAGAAGACGGCTTTGATAAATCCAAAGACGCCGGAGCAGTTGAAGGATGTCAAGGGTTTCGGGCCGGAGAAATTTGTCCTTTACGCCGACGAGATGGTGAAGGCCCTGCACCATCACAAAAAAACGACTTAAGGCGTAAGTTCTAAGGATTAAGTTTAAATCATTTCCCTCTTATAACTTATATCTTACAACTTAATCCTTAATTTTTTAGCCTAATATTTTCCTTATCAAATCCGTTCTATTTATCTGTTTCAAAGCTTTCATTATAAGCGGCCGGTTTTCCGGCTTGAAGTACTGGAGCAGCGCCCTGTGCAGGCGCCGTTCCGTTTCTTTTTTCGCGGAGTAGACCGGTTCCATCGTGAAAGGGTCCAGCCCTGTGTAGTACATTGAAGAGGCTATATCCATGGGCGCGGGAAGGAAATCGTTTATCTGCAGCGGGCGGTAGCGGTGAGCCTTTAGAAAAACCGCCAGTTCCGCCGCGTCTTCGAGCGTGGCCCCTGGGTGGGCTGAGATAAAGTAGGGCACCAGATACTGCTCCTTTCCCGCCTTTGAGGAGGCTGCTAAAAATTGTTCGGCGAATTTAAGAAACACGCCGCTTGCGGGTTTGCGCATCTTGGACAGCACTTCGGGCCGGCTATGTTCCGGCGCTACTTTTAACTGTCCGCTGGTGTGGAAAACGGCTATTTCGTTTATATATTCGCCGCACTGGAGCGCCAGGTCCATTCTTATACCGGAAGCTACGAAAGCTTTTTTCAGGCCTTTTATTCTCCTGACTTCGCGCAGCAGATCAAGGAGCGGTTTGTGATCGGTGTTTAGGTTGGAGCAGATAGACGGATGCAGGCAGGAGGGCCGTTTGCATTTTTCACAGATGTTTTTATCCAAGCCGCCCATGCTGTACATATTGGCTGACGGAGCGCCCAAGTCGGAGATAAAGCGGGTGGAATCTTTTTCGCTCACCAGTTTTGCGGCTTCTTTAACGATGGACGCGCAGCTGCGGGACTGAATGAATTTTCCCTGGTGGAGGCCAAGTGAGCAGAAGGCGCAGCCGCCGAAGCAGCCCCGGTGTATTACGATCGAATCCTTAACGGTCTCAAAAGCCGGGACCGGCTCTTTATAAGACGGATGTTGTTCTTTTAAATAGGGTAGGCCGTAT
>JBAXKK010000051.1:0-18561 GCA_037137395.1 Elusimicrobiota bacterium | reverse complement strand
ATTCTGGCCTCCGGAAATCAAGTCAGGAGGACAAGAATGAAAACGAAAAAAGGTACATTAGGCGTAGCCGGGAAGCTGGAAATAGTCCAGACCCGGCAGCAGGGCCTTTCCCTGAGCGATGTGGGAAAGATGTACGGCGTGCATCCGACCATGGTTTCAAAATGGACATGTGCCTATGAGCGCAACGGGATAGCCGGGCTGGAAGCCGGGCCCAGGGGCAGAACGCGGCAGTTCAGTCCCAAAGTAACGGCGGCGGAGCAAATAGTCAAAGAAATAGTAAAGGCGGAGCCAGAAGCCGGCATAGGAAAGGTGCAGGGGACATTGTACCGGCACGGTTTCCTGAAGATGGCACGGGAAACGGTAAGAAAACTGCTGCGGCGCAACGGCGTGGAGCCGCAGGAAGTAAAGCTGAAGCGTCGTAACAAGCCGGTAAAAGTAAAAAGCTTCGAGCGCGCCTGTCCCAATGACCTCTGGCAGACGGACATTATGACGTTCATGCTGAAAGGGCAGTACCGGGTATACCTGATCGGATTCATGGACGATAACAGCCGGTTCATGGTGGGCTGGGGGCTATACCGGTTCCAGAAGGGTGACAACGTGCAGGAAGTGTTCCGGGCGGCTATTGAGAAGCGCGGAATGCCAAAGGAAGTGCTGAGCGATAACGGGCGGCAGTATCACACCTGGCGCGGTAAGAGTAAATTCACCACGATGCTGACGAAGCTGGGGATACGGCATATCCGTAGTCGGCCGTATCATCCGCAGACGTGCGGCAAGATCGAGTCGTTCTGGCGGAATCTGTATCAGGAGTGCCTGACGAAGGTGCCGCTGGCGACGTTTGAAGAAGCCGAGGCGAAAATAGGAGAATACATAGAGTATTACAACTTCAAGCGTCCGCACCAGGGAATAGGGAATCTGATCCCGTCAGACCGGTACTACGGCGTGGCTGGTCAGGTGAAGCAGATAATCGCCGGGAATACGGCGGCGGTACAGGAAGCCATGCCGACAGCAGCAGGCTATACGCCGCCGACGTACCTTGTAGGAAATATCGGCGGGAGAGAATTGCGGCTGGTGGCCAAAGACGCGGAAGTAACACTAAGCGCGCCGGTCACGGCGACGGAGGAGAAAGAACATGGGGAAGCAGACAAAATTATCGAGTCCGCAGGAGCGGCTGGAGCTGATCCTGTTGGGGATAGGGCGCCAGCAGACGGTGGAACACCTGTGCAAACAGGCGGGAGTATCGCGGGAGCTGTTTTACCGGTGGATGAAGCTGGTGCAGGCGGCGGCGCTGCGTGTGTTGGAAGCCAAGCTTCCAGGGCCGAAAACCCTGTCACCGTTCCCGGAGAAGCAGTTACAGAAGCTCGAGGCGCAAGTGAATCGGCAGGGAACGGAGCTGGCGAAGTTACGCAAGGAGCGCAATTACCTGAAGCTGGTGGTGAAAACTGCGCAGCGCATAATCCGGCGTAATGCCTGGGGGCCGTTCCCCAAAGCAGACGTTAAAAAAAAAGATATGCGTCCAAGGAAACCCGCGGGCTATACTTTACCGAATGGCTAAAAGAGAAAGCCGCTGGGACCCGTGCCGGGGTTTTTGCTGAATGCTGGGGAATAAGTACCGGCACTCATTGGCGGTGGGTAAGCGGGAAGTGTAGCGAGGGCAGGAAGAAAGTGATGAAAATATCCGAGGCAGTAAAACAGCGCGTTATAGAGCTGGACCGGCGATACCGGTCGACCTGGGATGTGCGTTCTATCGCGCATGTGATCGGCATCGGCCATAATAGTGTGGCGAAGATAGTCCGTGAGGCGCGCGGGCCGAGGCCGAAGAAGACCGAACGCCCGCATAATGGCCGGACGCATATCAATTACCGGGATGTAATGTGGTCCTCGGATTTTCTTGCGATCCCCGGCGGAAAGCTTCTTAAAACGCTCGACGAGATGTCGATATATAAACTGGGGTGGGATATAGTGGATTCGGAGAGTGCCGAAGAGTTGGTAAAGCACGCGGAAGGAATAGTGGGATCCATGGGACGGGCGCCGTTGGTCTGGAAGTTTGACAATGGCGGCGCGTTTAAGAGCCAGATGTTCCAGGACTTTCTGGCAAAGCACAAGATAATCCCGTACCCGATCCCGCCCCATGCGCCCTGGGTAAACGGGCGGACCGAGCGTGATAACCAGGAGATCGAGAACTGGTTACTGACGCTGGAGGGCCGGGAGATAAGCCGGGAGGAGTTGCGGCGGGAAGTAGACGAAGGGATGCTGATATTGAACTATGTAAAACCGCGTGCGGTCCTCGGTTATCGTAAATCAGCCGAGGTTTATTTAAATGGCGACGGTGCGACTGAAGAAATGGACCGGGAGTGGCTAGCACTAAACCTAGAGGACATAAAATGTCAGTTGGGCTGGAACGGCTGGGCAGAAAACCGCCGTATCCACCGGAAAGCGGTAAGACAGCTGTTATTGAAGTGGACGTTATTGGAGGAGTGGGAAGAAGTACCGGAAGATGCTAGAATTGTCAACAGATCTAAGCAAGAAAATATCTCAGATTGAACTGGACAGGACATTTACTTTCTGATAGTTTTCAGGGTCAAGAAAAAGAATATTGTCATCGTAAAGCCTGTACCGTAATAATTCAATATTTATTGGCAGTATGTCGGCAGTGTCGAGGTCAAACTTGCTGTAACTTTCGGCAATGCAGATGACACGTGGCGAATCCCAATCTATTTCAATATTAACTTTCCGGACTTGGCATAAAACTCCAAAAGCATCTTTATGATCTAACAGCCATTTAAGATAAGAAAGGCCCTGGTTGATGACGTTGTCGTTCTGGCTTTTCTTGTATTCAATAATACACGGGGAACCGTTCCGGTCTATGCCGAGGGTATCTATTCTCCCACCGAAACTGGTGGGATGTTCGTGCGCAATAAATACTATGTTTAAAATCTCGTCCAAGTTCTGTTCGAAAAGCTTCTGAAGACTCTTTTCTAGGTCTAAATCCTTTGAGATAATCTTTTTGACGGTCGCCCCATCTATTTTAAATAGTGCCATACAGTTTGATTCCCCTTAAATACATCAGAATAAGAATAATCGATTTTGGATTGTTTCTAGCCGGGCATCGGTATTGGCTAAAATCTTTGCCGAATTGATGCCTATCTGGTCGAGTTCTTTTAGTACACGTTCCCTTTCTGAGGCCAGTATGTTGAATTTGAAGTATAGGCCCCACGAACCACCATGGGCGGAATTTTCTTTAAACATATCCTCGTGTTTTTCAAAACTTTGTGGCTTGCTGCCGCGGCCATCTGAGCGTTCTTTGTAAAACAGGGTATAGACAGATTTCTGTTCGGCATGGCGTCTGATAAGCGGCTTTAAGCTCGCTGCTGCATCAGTCTGCATTGAGGAGTCGTTGATAGTGATTAGGTTGGCACCCGTAGAGCCACATAGTGCCGGGATCATCGTATGAATCGAAATAAATTCTTCGTCGGATTTGTTCTGAAACGCGAAAAAGGCTGCAACTTGATAGTCTTTGGTCCAATCTAAGAGTGGAGACGGGAAACCATAATGACGCAGAAACACCCAAAATCTAAGCTCTTCTGGGAGAATGTTGATTTCATTGGAGTCTGCAAGTATTTTTGAAATTTTAAGCGCACTGGAATTGTCGTAGGGATAATTGTCTATTTCTTTGGCGTCTAAGGTTGCAGCTCTAAGTAGCTGCTTATATTCCTGCTGGGCTTTCAGGACCAAATCGTGATACTCTGACAGCGTTAACTTATTATCGGTCCGGTCAAATGTGCTTTGAACCTTCCATGAGGAATTTCTGTGCCCACGGTAAAGCGGCGTCCATTTGCGCTGACCCGATGGACTTGTGCCCTGACATTCCTGAAGATACGCAGTAGCCTCCTCTATTTTTTTCGCATGTACCTTGAACTGACTCCAACTTCCTGTTTTGGTCCAAACAGGTGTGGTTTTCCCGCTTTTCAGGTACGCATCAAACTCGTCTTTTGTCATTGCAGGCATGGCTATTCCCCTAATGCCTTTAAGAGTGCATCCTTAGCGTCGGAATAATAAAGCACTGTCACTTTTGTTGCCAGGTCGTCAGGCAAGTCATTGAGCTGCTTTCTTGCGCTTACAGGCATAAGGACGCTTGTTGCACCTTTCTCTATGGCAATTTCTATGAGATTGACGGCATTGTATACCGGGTCAATAGAACCGCCCAGGTTCAAACTGCCAACTATTATCATCCCGCCGCGGAGGCTTTTCTGCAAGAGACCTGAGGAAAGGGCCATTAAAACGCCCATGCCTACGCCTGCGCCGCTTTTTGATGCGTCAAAGGCCCTAAGCTGTATTGAGAACTCATGTGCCCGCGGGTCCCTGTCGCCAACCAACAATTTGGCCCTGGAATAGAGATTCTGCTCCGCACAGCGCACACTTTCACGGAATGGCGGCGGGGTGGGCTGGTTTAATACTTTTACACCGGAACCGGGGCCCTCGTTAACGTCTATACGATATAAACCGCCGTTCTCATCCTGGCCGCCGGGCGATATGGCCCAAACCTGGCCGGGAGGCAGCGGGTCGGTGCCTATGCTGTCCTCACTGCATAACTCCGGGGTGGAGACAAACTTTTCTACACCTTCAGCGCCTAGCTGGTAGCTGAAATGTGTATTCCTAAATTCAGCGGAACCAATCCGCTTCTGCTGTTCTTTTACACGCCTGCGGCATTCAAGCGCCAGCCTTACCGCCCATTCTAGCGCCTCGTCGGGGATAGGGGTTTCCGGATTAGGATAAATAAGCTTTAAAAGGCCACTGACAGTCTTTTGCACTGCGGTTGTGTCTCTGCCGCTTAAGGCTGGCCCGAAGTGAACACGGCCCTGCAAAGCGGCGTAGCGCGGCTGCTTCCTGAGTTGGTTCCAGCATTCTGAAAGGAAATCGCTTACCAATCCGAAATGATCAGTTAAGATATCCCGGCTTACTTTAGGAATATCCCAGCCCGGCATATACGAATGTATGCGGTCCATGAAAGCTGTATCATCGCGCATATCGTCCGGCATTGGCCCGAACAAGTGCCCGATGCGCTGCTGGTGTTGAACATCCACTTCAAAATTACCCACCATGACTATACTGCCGAAACCGCGTATACTTTCTTTACCGCGGCTGAATTCGCCGGACTCCATGTAGCCCTTCATGATGTTTACGCCATCTTTCTGGTCGAAGGAAACACCGGCAATTTCGTCAAAGCAGACAACATCGTACTGGCAAACAAGGCCGCGCTGGCCGTTTGAGTTGTTTACAAACATGCGGGCGACAGTCGCTTTACCTCCGGACACAAGGTGTGAATAAGGCGAAACCTGCTGGTATAAGTGGCTCTTCCCGGTGCCGCGGGGGCCCAGCTCAACCATGTTGTAGTTGGGCTCTACAAACGGAACCATCCTAAGCAGCATTGCATCTATTGCCCTTTCTGAAAGTTTAGTCGGCTCCATGCCGGTGCTGCGTATTAAAAATTTCTTCCATTCGTCCAGGCTGAACATCTCACGGCCACGGAATAAGCCAGTAAGTACGTCGCGCTTGGAGATCTGTATCTCGCGCAGATCAGTGATGCCGAAGGCACGGCCATCCTGCTCATGGGCTATTTCCGGGTCATACGAAAGCTCTACTTCGGCGTAAAAACCGCCGGTAAGCATGCGCTCATTAGCGTGGACGAGCGCGGCGGCAATGCGGACTTCCTTTAGCTGAAGGCTGGGGAGCTGGGCCACAAAAGAATCAGTTTCGGTATCCAGCCTGGCGGTAATAATGTCTATTAGCCGCACGGAACCCTTTTCCTTTGCCCTAGCTTTAAATAGTTCCTGCTCTCCGGCTCGCGCTGTTTTCTCACCAAGCTGCCTTTCAACTATCTTTAAGCCTTCCTGTATTTCCGCGTCGTCGGTGGACGCGCAGTAGCGGCCAAGTAAAAATTCAGCCACATAGGTGGGCACAGGATATTGGCCCTTAAATTTCCGTATCAGGTCTTTGCGTACAACCACGCCTTCAAAGGCTTTGGCGGAAATATTATCAAGGTCGTCTAGCTGGAAACTCATTTGGTTTCTCCTATTACTGTCGGCAATGAATGAATAACGGCGCCGTTGGATGAAATAAGCACAGCAATAGCCGCAATCCCGTTATTTCTATCGTCGCTGATAAAAATGGAAACGGTGCCGTCCGCCCCGATGGGTTTTGCAGTTCCCCCCTCTATCAAACTGGTTGATGGATCGGCAGGGCGTTGGCGTATGTCTAAAGTTAGTCCAGCGGACATACCTTCAACAGTCATTTTCCCGCGTAAGCCAACCCATTTCAATGAAGCAATCCGTGATTCTGCTGCGGTTCCGGCCCCGGCCGTAATTAAAATCCGCGGCACAACCATTTCCTGGGGCGATACGCCGCCGTGGGCATACTCTAGCCCGGCTTTAAAACAACCTACGCCCGGAGGGTAGGCAACCCTTACCCGGTTGTCCCAATGCCACGGCAGGGTAGGCATTTCCACATTCGCCCCGTCCTTAATGGCAGCGCAGCGGCCCCAGCGGTTTTCCGTAAGGAAAGCCGGCAGGGAAATCTTAGGCAAGCCGCCAGGCATCATAAGCCAGCCATGGTCGGTAACAATTAAAACTTCTTTCCAGCCTTTTGACAGCAGGGTTTTGATGTGTGCGACTATTGCGGAAACCTCTTCTTCAATGGACTTGCTCAGTTTCCAGCCGTCGTTATGGCCATGTTCATCAATAGTGCCAGTTTCAAACCAGCCTGTCTTCTCGGAGATAGAATTCCCGGCGTTATAAATTGGGCCGACTCCGGCATCATTCATGAGCCCGACAAACCTGTCTTTGGTTACCGGCTTATTGCTATCCGCCGCCAACAGCCCGAAATCTTCGGAGGTTGCAGCCGCTTTAACTTTGTCTTTTACAGGAGAAACAAAATATTTAGCAGTAGCGGTAATGCTTGGGAAAGGCGACCAGTCCCAATCAAACTGGATGGTTAAGCCTTCCTCTTTCAACCTTTTCTCTAAACGCCGAGCCACGTCCATGCGGAGGCCGTCGGCAAACAAGATCACGCGCCCATCTTTACATTCTATCGGCGTATCTTCGGGCGTTACACTTGCAGGGGCACTGTTCGCAAAGCGCTGTAGATTGCGGGCAGACTCCTCAAGCCAGTTTAAATAAACAGAGCGCACAGCAATACATACCGCTTTCACGTCTTCCGGTGCAGAAACGGCAGAAAGAGCTGTAATGGCTGCGGAATCCACTTCCCAGCCCGACTCAGTATAAAGTTCAGCTATTTCAGCCGCCGAGGGTGCAGAGAGCGGTTTTCTGGCGGCTTCAGCTAGTATGCAGAGGCTTCTTAACGCCTGGGCAAGAGGCGCCTTCCCCAAGTGAGCCCAAACCCAATCGCGCCTCTTAGCATTCGTTTTCTCTAAAGCTAATATCTCTTCTGCCGCTTTATCATGAGGCAAATTCTTAAGAGCTTTCAACCCATCTTGTAAGTGCTTCTCATCGGTTTTATTCGCGCTCGGCCAGGAGCCCTCGGGGAGTTCAAGCATAATCCCCTTCTTCGCCGGGGATGCTTTATCTAAAAGGTCTTCTATCCCAGGATATTTTGCAGGGGCATCGCAAAATCTTTTCCAGACCTCTACCCAACCATCTTCACGCTTACCAAGCAGCTCGGCCGCGTGGAGTTCCCCGTCCTTATCCGGATGAAAGCCATATTCTTTTTTGCACTGCTCACAGAATGCCTGCCATGCACGGGCATCTTTTGCCGCCTTCGTTTTTTGCGGCGAATCCAGCCAGGCCAGGATTTGTTTTATAAGGTCAGGGGCAAGCAAGCCATTGAAGTAATCTGCATCAAGCCGTTTCCCATGTAAATCTGAAACCGGTTCACTTAAAACTTCAGCAAGTGCGTTTTTTAAGGCAATAGCTGTAGCCTCGTCTTTTGCAACGTCCAGGCCCAAACCGCCATGGTCCGAAACAAGAAAGCCCATCGGGGTCCAGTCTTTGCCGTTAGGGTGCAGCCATATTGCGCCGCGGAATTGCATTTCCGCTATGGGTTGAAGTTCAGCTGGGCAGTTCTTTAAATCCTGTAAATCAAACTTGCTATACCCCGGCAAGTAGAAAATCGGAGTTTTGTTTTTCTCTAGTTTAGGATCGATAGTGCGGCCTTCGATACATCTAAGCCATATTGCAGGGCCGGTTTTATTTTCAGGCGAGTAGTCTTTTCCTAGAACAAAAAGTTCGGGGATGCTTTTTTTTAGGCAATCCAAAGAGGATTCCCATTGTTTGTCCGGATCAGTCCACAAAACAGCGCAGGGCTTTTCCTGGTCCCCCGGCGTAGCAATAGCTATGTCTTTCAGGCTTTCGGAAAGTTTATCAAGGATAGTTGTGTTCTTTTTTGCCATATCATCCGGTGCTATTTAGGGACAGCGGCTTTTTTCTTTTCAGCGAGGGTTAAATGATAGTCATTTATGCGCTCGCCATTGAATTTATGGACCCACGGGGCAGTTTTGGCATCAGTGCCGCGGTCCAGTCTCCAATTTATTTTAGGATCTTTGCGTAGAACCGCGGCGGCTACAAAAGGTCGAATATTCATACGAACACCATCATTTAAGTCCGGATCCCAACCGTTAGGCTGCTGCGCAAGGGGTTTCCACCGAACAAAAATGTCATAAGGGCTTTCACCATCTATTATTTGGCGGAGCTTGTCTTGTAGCTCTTTTGCCGCTTGCAGGCGCGCGTCACTACCTTCTTGATTGGCCGCTACTGCGGCTTTCTGACGGGAAATCCAATCACCTAGATACGTGAATGCAAGTTTCTCTAAAGTGGGTTTATCCAACCGATGATAATGAACTAAAGCGCTAAAACCATCTTTACGTCCATCCCATACATGCCAGATAAAAGGCCTTTGAATAAATAATTTGCAGTGCTGTGCAAAAAAACCGTTGCGTAACCAATCTTCGAGCGTGCTTTCAGCATAATCTACTTGGGCTAATAATTCTGCCTGTTTCTCAGGTCCCCAATCTTTACCATAAGCAGCAGCTAATAATGCGCGAAGACGTTCTTCTGCCGGTGGCTCTCCCTTAATAGCTGAAATGCAGACGATTCCATCGTCATCTGCATATTGTTCCAAACTATCAGAATTTAGTTTTATGCAGTCGAGGAACTCTGAGCCTGTCTGGCGCGGCCATTTGTAACCTAAAAGTCTGGCAACAGCGACGTGTAGCGGGCTATATGAGTCTTTGGGATGGCCATTAAAAAGCCATTGGGTCGGGTCACTTGAGTGTGGCTTAGGAAGACCATTGGGATACTTTTCCGAGGCAATCTTTTTCCAATATCCCGCATTAAATCCAACTTTAAGTAATGTTTGATTCGTTACGAGCATCTTGCTGTCAATCTGCCTAACTAATTTTGAGTACTCGTCTGATGAACAAAATGCCCAAAAGGCCAATAATTCATCAGGCGTTTTTGGCCATACTACTGCAACGGAATTGGCAAAAGCCTCCCCGGTGTAAATCGTTGCTGGCAACTTGCCCATAAGGCTTACGGCAATTCCCCGTTTTCCCCATACCCCTTGGCCTTGCAAACTTGCAAGACCAATTTCCGAGTAATGATTTAATCGTCCAACCCCATTTTCCCAAAGGAGAACATCTTCTCTGCCACCATAATGTCTAGATAAATCGACTGAACCTTGAAAAAATATCCAATCGCTATGAATGACTGGAAGTTCCCAAAATTTCCGCAGGAATTGTAAATTATCAGCAGTTCTCAGGCCCCATAGGCTATTAGCATGCATGCTTAAAAGTTCATCAGTTTTAATACGCTCACATACAATTCTTGCGTCAGGATTGCCTAATTGCTGCGCCTGCCTGTCTATGAAAAGATTCTTTTCTAAAAGTGTTTTTTTCTTTTCTTCGACCGTTTTACAATCAGAAACATCTAAGCAGAAAAAATCATGTGTATCGTTGGGGTTATTCTTAGTCACTGAAAACAATGAGACATTCACAACTTCTCCCCCAATAGTTTCAAAAGCGTGTGCTCCTAATTTTGCCAAGAAATTCCAGGATTCTGAATTGAGAAGGCGTACACGCAACTTGGCGTAGGCACCAAGGAAAAGCCAGTTCTGAGGCGTAACGAGGGCGATACTAGAGTTATCACCACAAAACTCTAGTGCTCTATCAATAAAGCAAGTTGCAAGATCAGCTTTAGAGTCCGGATAGTATTTTGTGGAAAAATCTCTTAATTCTTCATTCTGATTACTACGCCCTAAATATGGAACATTTGTGGCTACTAATGTGTATTTGCCCGCAAGTATTGCTGCTGCTTGCGCAATGCCTTTAGCTACAACTGCCATTTCTGTTGCATTTTCATCATGCCGCGCTTCTTCTCGCTTTAGAGCTTTGTCTAATATCGGTTGCAATTCTTGAAAAACAGCAAAGCCCAACTCAATATTTTTAGGATCAATAAGACTGCCCAAAATAGGGGCTTTCTGGAAAAGGTCATAAAGTTGGCCCATCCCAAACCTGTATTTGTTTTCCCCCTCAGCCAATTTGAGCCAGGATTCTTTTGCAGCATTAAGACCAAGGCCGGAACACGCAATGTTAAGCTGCGGCAACGTGCGGTAGCCTCCTAGCTTCCAGGCTTTGACAGCTACGGCAAAGGCCCCTATCTGCGTGCAACGTGGATCTAATTCAAGCCCAAAAATATTTTCGCCAAGCACTGCGGAGCAGGCATCTGCTTCGGAAAACCCTTCTTCTTCCATCCGGAAGCGGACAAGTATTGGCAGTGCTGCTACGAGGAAGTGTCCGCTGCCCATGCAGGGGTCTAGAAACTTGATTTCTTTTGCGTGTCTGGGCCAACCCTCAAAGCATCCAGCCGCTGGGACCCCGTCTTCCTTCAGGCGGAGATATGGGAAGCGTTTTTGTATTTCTTCTTTGGACGGCCTAGGCTTTTTCTCTAAATCAAATTTCCCAAGCCACCAGGCGCCGAGACTATTATGCAGAAGAAAAAGCACCATATAGTCTTCGGTGAAAAGCTGAGTTACTGCGGGTAGTTCATCCGCCCCAATTTTTGTGCCGGTGTCGTTTACCTGGTCTTTTTTCTTTGCCTGCCAAAATTGGTACATCCAGCCCAAAGTATCGTCGGCTTTGAATGTGTCAGCCGGCAAAGATTGCACAAGGTCTTCTAGATTCTTTTGATCTTCCGGGGCGAAAGCTATTTTCCCTGCGGGGTCCTCTGGGCGGAACACCTGCGGTAATATCTGCGCGGCAAAGCGTTGCGCAACGTCCCAGGCGTTCTTCCCCAGTCCCTCGTCGGCCAGCTCCCGGCACTCCTCCATGGTCACATTGGCGCCATTGTCAGGGTGTATAAGCAGATTATTCTCGGCAAGGATGCGGGCAAAAAGCATCCTATGCCAATGGTCATAGGCGCATTTCTCTGAAAGCTTCTTTATATGGTAACGGCCGCGTTTGGAAACGTCCTCAGTGTCGCCTAATTGGCGGGCCTGGGCACGGAGCGCGCGCCTTAAAATGCGCTGCTCCTCGGATAAATGGCCGTAAGCATCCGGCTCATGTACGCCAATAGAACAAAGCGCCTTGGTAGCGGCCTGCTCCGCAACGTCGCGGGCCTCAAGGACTATGCGTGAGAGTTGGTTGCGCTGTTCTTTAGATAAAAACATGGTTTAGCCTAATATTACTGGCCCGTCCTTAAGTTTGTCGTTAACAGTCTTTTTCACATCCCCTATCCATTTATCCAGCTCTTCAGCATTGCGTACCGTGGCAAAGGGAAGTTTAACAGTGGAGGCTTTAGGCTCAAGTAGTTTTGATGCTTCTTCCAAGGCAGAACGGAATTTCTGAGGCAAGGCCTGAATTAAAGTGCGCCGGTTCTCAAGCGAGGCGGATTGGAGGGTCGCTATAACCTCGTCCTCGGTTGATACTTTTAGCGCAGTTGGCGCCGCCAAACCATTGGCCGCAAATATCTGGTCCCTCTGCGGCTGAGAAAGCTTCTTCCATATTTCATTCTTTTCAAGGCGGGAGGTCTCTTCCGTATGCTCAGTGCCAAGCTTTGTATGCACCTCGTTTATGGCATGGCGCGCAGCATTTACAAGCTTTTGCATGAGCGGCGGGATGGGGTCGGGATCTACAAGCAAAGAACGCCCTGATTCAATAGCCCCAAGTGCCGTGCAAACATCTTTCGAGTCTTGCAAGTCCGCAGCAAGATTGCAGAGAAGATTTAGTTTCTCCCATTTTGGGAAACGAAGGCTTATCTTATGAGCCAAATCTTTCCAGTCTTTTATCTTCTTCTCAATGTCAGCCTTTTGCTGATGGATGCATAAAAGCTGCTCATTGTCGCTCTTTGACTGGAGCTCTCCGATAATTGCTGCGTCGGGGGTCTCCGGCCGCGGGGCTGAGCCGCCGGAAGTATCTGCCAACTCTCTTAACCTTTCGAGAAAAGTTCCAGCAGAACTGGACTCATTACCTGAATTTGTCTTTACGTCCAATTTCTGAAAAAGGGCACGTAGCTCTACCTTTTGAGTCGTGCTGAGGGCCGGGACGGCCACTGAAAAAACAATATTGGATATTTTAGTGTGATCCAAATCAGCCACCTTCATCGGCTGGCCATTACTTACGGCTTTAAGATTGCCACTTAAGGTTAAAACCGTCAGCGCTGCATCAATAGCATCCTGCTGCCAGCCATAAGGGGTGGTGGTAAACAGCTCTCTTACCTCTTTGCCTTTTTTGCCGGAGCCAATAGAAGCGTAAATTTGTTTGCAAACAGGATGGTCGGTCGGGTTCCCGGCGTAATTAATGGCGCCTAGTGCCCCATTATCGCCAACCTTGGCCTTTTTATGCACATTAGCCCAGCCAGGGTTATCTGCGTCAGAAAACTTAGGGTACATGCGAATAACAGCATTATTGCCAGCGTCCTTTAATTTGTCAATGAGTTGCACACCATTGGCGTTACTCCCCCCGCCTAAAAGGACTTCCGCTTTCTCAAGGATTTCAGATACACATTCTTGAACCTTTTGCTTTGCAGTTTCATAATGCGTTTGTATGGCGTTTTTGGCCTGAATAGCTTCAGCCGTTGATGGTACGCCATGGTGTTCAATAGTGTCTTTAGCGGCTAGCATAGTGGCTATTGCCTGTTTAAATTCATCATGGCGCTCACGAGGCAGGAACACGTAGAGCATTGGGTTGCTTTGCCCGGCCCTCCTGGCGTCGTCCAATACTGTTTTCCGGTCTTCGGCCCAACCGTGGCGTATCCAGAAAAGGACTTTGTCGGCAGGCTGTGAAGGCTGGGTGTTGGAAAAAGATGTTTCAATATCGCGCGGCTCCAGGCTTAAGCCCTGCTGAAGCCTAACGCCCCGAAAAACGCTTTCCATGGAGGTGCGGAAACACTCTTCGCGTTCGGAACTTAGATGTGACTCATCATTCAGTATCCTAGTGCGGTTGCGGGAGAAATCATTGTTCCAGGCCGCACTCTCACGGGTTTGCAGGTGGTATTCGTTGCCCTCCAGCAACATCAACTTGCCTTGTTTAACTAGGTCTCCAAGGAGCCCAGGCAATTTCGAGCGCAGTGTCGAGCCGTCTTTGGAAAGGTCTTGAACAAGAAGGTCTGCCAATGTTTCTACCGTAGCACGAACAGCATCATCGGCCCCCGCTTGGCGGGGTAATTTATGGATGAGAAATACCAGGGCGCATAGACGGGATTTAAGATCGCCGTCCTTCTCCTCACGCTGGCGCATTATGGTTTCGTGGTATTCTTTTAAAAGTATTCCAGAATTTAACAAGTCCACTGCAATCTGGTCGTAGATATAATCGCCGGGCACAACCTGACCAAGTTCCATGTTGGCGGTGTGCTTTACCGCGTCATAGACTATCCTTAATTGCGTTCTAAGCTGCGCGGTGGTGCCAGTGGAGTCCACGTTCCGCAGAAGTCTTTCCCAAAACCTGCGGCGGGCCGGCAGTAAGGGATAGTCCGGAACATAATATTTATCGTCGTCGGCGGTAGGGGCTATGCGGGTATTCTGCAGGTGTCTGCTTATCTCGCCCTGATTAGCTTGTATAACTTTTTCAATATCTTTCGTGTGGGTTTGGTTTTTTGCAAGCACTGTCTGCCTGATTACATTCTCCACGTCGGTGTCATTCAGCGGCACTTTAACTGTGAACCTGGCCTGCAACCTTTGCAGATTGGGGGTTCCTGTAAGAGCGGATTGCCCGGTGCCGACTATGAGCAGGCGGCTGTTGAACTTTTGAGAACACCTCTCCACCAATTCCTGCACGTCCATGGCGCGTTTAACCTCGCCGCCGATAAATTGCTGGATTTCATCGATCACTATCAGCGTGCAGGGCATTACATCATTTACTGCGAATATCTGGTGGATCAACTGCATAACCTCATCGATAGTGGGTGATTCTTTTACGAATTGATGCCGAAGTGCTTGCTGGGTGTTTGAAATTGTGTTGAATTTTGGATCAAGATTTAATAAAGCTTCTGCAATTACAGTAGATACAGCAAAGTGTGGAAGCTCACTTTCTGGGTTCTTTTTGTTTTTCTTTATATGGGCAATGACAGGGGCGAGATAACTGTTCTGTTTAAGCCAAAGAACAAACTTGGCGGCTGCGAGGCTCTGCGGAAGCCCCTCTGCCTTGAAAATAAGTTGCAGGAATGCCAATCTTACATCATCAGTGTTGCCAGCGCCTAAGGTCCCACCGACAGCTCTTAATTCCCCATATTTCTTTGCGCGGTTTGAAAGCTCGATCAAAGCTGCTTTTATGTCTGGAGTTATATGAGCAAGGGAACTTGCCGAGGCACCGTCGGGGAATTTGTAGTCTACCCACATGTACCGGAGCATTTTAACAAGGTGAGATTTGCCACTACCAAAAAAGCCGCTGACCCAGACTGCCTGTTGCTCTAGCTTATTCATTCCGCCGAGGTAGGCATTCAATATGCGCTCCAGTCCGCGGGCGTATTCTCCGGAACAGACAAAATTTTCAAGTTCAAACCTTAGCGTTTTCAACTGCTGGGCATCCCCATCCATCTCCGCCAGCTTGGAAACACCATTGTTTACCAATTCAAAAGAGTCAGGATTTTTGAGGTAAACTTCTTTATTCTTCATATTTTCATCCTTTCTTCACAGGTGATGGGCATTGCCATATAATTAAATCCGTCCCGTGCGTCCAGGAACCTATAACGGTTCTGTTCATAGACTCCGGGAAAAAACACCAATAAGCGGCCTTTGATCTTATTATCTAATTCTGTGAGAACACTGGAGATATGGATAAACCCGAATAGGCTGCCGATACCAAGAATAGCAAGCACAGTGTCCGGGCCATTATGCGAGTCGCATTCCTTTGTTAAGAGCGAAACAAGTTTTTCTTTTAACTCGTGGTTAATGTTCTCAACAGCTGAAGGGTCTGCGAAGTAGCCGTCCTTGTATTCGTGTTCGCCAAGCCACTCTGCTGGACAATTCGTTAGATCGACAAGGTGCCATTCCCGTTTGGTATCGCGTGTGACAATCTCGAACTCGGGCATTTTAGTGCGAAGTCTGCGTTCTTCCGTGGGCGGATAGACGGCAAATAATACTTTTTGAGCCCCATGGATTTTATCCGCCCAGGGAAGGGCAATAAAATCTTTATAGTTCGATAGCAAATTGTCTATTTGGCTCATAAGGTGTTTTGCATTGTTTCAGAGAATTTTGGGAAACTAAGTTCAACCACGGCCCCGGAAGATCTAAGTGTTATAAAGCCCATCCCATGTGCCTGAGAAGCTAACGTGCTGGCGGTGGAAGCCGTCAAGTCTAATAGACGGCACCAGGGCGAAGTAAAGGCCTGTGCCCCGTGGAAGCCTGCAACATCGCTGATAATTAAAGCCAAGGTGATTACGGCAGGGGTGGGCTTTATTGCTTGGCGGGTTTTCTTTACCCTGCCGGTGAGGTAGCCTGCTTGTGTCCAGGAAGAAATCGCATTTGATGCGATTCTGGAAATTGTGCCATCTCCGTACTGATTCTGCGCGAAAGCTTTTAAAGCTACTTCCAGCATTTGGGATTTCACTAAAGTACCAGGGGCTGCGGAAGATATCGCCTCGGTTGTTCCCCTGAGTTGCGAGTCGCGGCCCCAAGCTAACAAAAAAGATAGAAGTGGCAGGGAAGCCGGATCTATTTCGACAAGGCTTCTGTAAATTGAATGTATTGGCGGACACGTGGAAAGGCCATATAGAACACTAAGCCGCTCGTAAGACTCTATTCGGGTGGCCGTAGTGGCCTTATTGAGAACATTTTGGGCAACTATCGCGTCCCGATATACTTCCGCAGTGGAATTTCTGGGAGTGGCATGAAGCAAAGATGCAATTTCCGTCAACATCAAAGTGCGACTGGAGTGTGCCCCGCGCTGGTCCAGCTTGATGCCAAAAGAGGTAAGTTTTTCTTTGTTGTTGTCAGTATAGAGCTCAGAGTCGTGCATCATATTTATAAGCAAAGCGATTAAAGGGCTGGATTATCAGAAAAATGCCGACCCCATGTTTAAATTTTACATCTTTAAACTACCGGGCGCTACTTTTTATATTACTTCGCAAATATATAGCAATGCTATACGAGCGTAAATAGTCTATCCCCTAGCTTCTCCCACTTAGGCATGCCCCCCTTCCTGTTTAAGTAGATATGAAAGTAATCGTAGGAATAAGGGTGCCTCTGGCGGCTTTGGGGTTTTGGGCGCTTCTAAGCGATCCCATATTTCCGAGAAACACTTTTCCCCTAAAGGGAATAATTTGGTTTCCATGTCCCGCCATTCTATTAGGGTCATCTTGGCTGGATAATTCCTAAGTTGCTGTAAAAAGTCAGACAATGATTTAGGGATGTATTTCTGGACGAAAGGGAGCGATTTTACTTCGGGGGAGTCAAATATAAGGATTTCAGTTGGCATACAGTCTGCAAAAGCTCTTGCATGAATATATTGGGTGAATAAGTGAAAGATTGAAGACATTGCCTTTTCCCACATTGTCTCATACGAAATCTTATTGGCTTTATATTCGGCCACATAATTGGGGATTTCGGTGCATCCTTCCGAAAGGTAGGTTTTGATGGAGCTTAGATGGTTTCCCCCAAAGATGTCCCAAACATGCAGGGATGTCTTTCCGTCGGAACTGACACTTTTGGATGATATCCCGACAATGATATCAGAGATTATATCCGCGAAATATTCATCGATCATTAATCTTGTCAAATTCCTGACATTGCGCTGGAATGGGTCCGATGTGGGTGGTGTAGTAGGACAGCTTTTGTGACGCATCCTGCCAATGAATGGATGGGCGAGTTCATGCGCAATGAGGCTGAGTTGTAAAAATATTCGGACGAAGTCGTTGGTTCCGGGGACCTCCTCCCCGAAAACCGGACCAGTTGAAAGTTGTTAAAATATCCCATGGAGGGCAACTGGTATGGCAAAAAAGAGGTTCACAGAAGAACAGATAGTCGGCATCCTTAAAGAGGCGCAAACCGGCATCAAGACAGAAGACCTGTGCCGCAAATATAACGTAAGTACCAATACGTTCTATAACTGGCGGCAGAAATACGCCGGTATGGAGGTCAGCGACGTCAGGCGACTCCGGTGCCTTGAGGACGAAAACAGGCGGCTTAAACAGATCGTGGCCGATCTGACCCTGGATAACCAGGCGCTTAAGCTGATAAACTCAAAAAACTGGTAGGGTCCAAGGCTAAAAAGGCCGCTCTGGTTGTTATCAGGGATACCTTCGGACTCAGCTACAGAAGGGCCTCCGGGTTGATCTGCCTCTGGCGATCAACGCTTTACTATAAGGCGATAGGGCGTGACGACACCGCCCTAACGGCGCGCATCATTGAACTCGCCAGAAAAAAGAAGCGCTGGGGCGCGGCCATGATTCACAGCGTAGTGAAGCGGGAAAAGCTGGTTAAGAACCATAAGCGGACTGAACGGATTTACTATAAGGTTTTAAAGCTGAGCCTGAGGCGGCGATCGCGTAAGAAGTTCAGGGCGGCACCTAGAATCCCGCTCCCGGCTCCGACGGCGGCGGATCAGTGTTGGTCTATGGACTTTGTCCATGATGCTCTCTATAACTGCCGGAAGTTAAAGTGCCTCAACATCGTTGATGACTTTACCCGGGAATGTCTTGCCATAAAAGTCGACAAATCTATCCGCGGTGTCGGTGTTGTAGAAGTGTTGGACCGGCTTAAGGATTTGCGCGGGCTGCCGGCCGCTATACGGATGGATAACGGCCCTGAGTTCATTTCAAAGGCTGTCGATGAGTGGGCGTTTAAGAATCATGTTAAGCTGGACTTCATTGATCCAGGGAAACCGTCGCAGAACGCGTATATCGAAAGCTTCAACGGCAAGTTCCGGAACGAATGCCTGAATGAGCACTGGTTCATGAGCCTTGAGGAAGCAAGGGAGATTATCGAGGAGTGGCGGAACGAATATAACGGGTTCCGCCCGCACAGCTCGCTGGATGATTTAACGCCGCTGGAGTTTGCGGCGAGGGCAGTAGGAAGTGTAGAATTTAACAACTCAGCAGTGGTCTAGTAGACGGGGTGAGGTCC